>CAZEVX010000032.1:0-3707 GCA_964515705.1 uncultured Verrucomicrobiota bacterium
CATTGCGGTATGAGCGCTCTCTTATGTCAATGGACTTATGACGCACCACACTAGCCCGGTTGCCTTTCCCAAGGCGATTTTCGGACCCCGCGACCTGCCACCACACCAAGCATCCGGGGGGTAGCGGCCGTGCGCCAGAACGGCCGTTTCAGGCCGTCCATTCGGTGATCGCGGCCGCGGCGGCGCAGTCCACGATGTCGCTGACGGAGCAGCCGCGCGAGACGTCGTTGAACGGGCGGCGCAGCCCCTGGACCAGCGGGCCGATGGCCGTGGCGCCGGCCAGCCGCTCGGTCGCCTTGTAGACCGTGTTGCCGCAGTTGAGGTCCGGGAAGACCAGGACGTTGCAGCGGCCGGCGACGGCCGAGCCGGGTGCCTTGCGGGCGCCGATCTCGGGGATCACGGCGGCGTCGAACTGGAACTCGCCGTCGATCTGGAGGTCGGGCGCCAGCGCCCGCGCCCGCGCGACCGCCGCGACGACCTTGTCCACGATCGGGTCCTTGGCGGACCCCTTGGTCGAGCAACTGATCAGGCCCACGCGCGGCTCGTCGCCGCCGGTCAGCGCGCGGTAACTGCGGGCGGTGCTCACGGCAATGTCGGCGAGCTGGTCGGCGGAGGGATTGATGTTCAGCCCGCAGTCGGCGTAGAACAGCGCGCCATGGTATCCCCAGCGCGGGTCCGGCAACTGCATGATGAAGAAGGACGAGGCGATGCGAATGCCGGGCGCGGTCCGGAAAAGTTGCAGGGCGGGCCGCGTCTTGGAGGCCGTGTCGTGGTTGTAGCCCTTGGGGTTGCCGCCGCCGGCGACGTAGCCGTGGGCATGCCCGGCGCAGACCATGGCGGCGGCGTAGACGCAGGTATCGGCCAGCCAGGCGCGCGCCTGCTCCACGGTCAAGCCCTTGGCGCGGCGCAGGTCGGCCAGCAGCGCCGCGTACTCATCGAGCCGCGGCTGGGCGCGCAGGTCGGCGAGGTCCACGCCGTCGAGCGCCACGCCCTCGGCGCGCGCCAGGGCATGGATGGCGTCGGGATCGCCGACCAACATCGGCCGGGCATAGCCGGTGCGGACCAGCTCGGCGGCCGCGCGCAGGTTGCGGGCGTCGTCGCTTTCGGTGAGGCAAATGGCGCGCCGGAGGGCGCGCGCCTGGCGGCGGATGCGGTCGAGAATCGGTTCGGGCATGGGGGCACTCCGGAAGGCTTGGCGGGGCAAGCGCGGCGGGGCGCCGTCAGGACATCAGGATCTTGACGGTCTCCCGGGCGATCATCAGCTCTTCGTTGGTCGGGATCACCATCACGGCCGGCCGGGCGTCGTCCGGCGTCACGGTCAGGGCGTTGGCCTTGTTGCGCGCCGGGTCGAGCCGGACGCCGAGGAAGCCGAGCGGCTCGCAGACCATGGCGCGGATGCGGGGCACGTTTTCGCCGATGCCGGCGGTAAAGACCAGGGCGTCGAAGCCGTTCATCACGGCGGCGTAGGCGCCGACGTACTTGACCAGCCGGTGCACGAAGACCTCGAGCGCCAGTCGCGCGTGGGGATTGCCCTCGTCGACCGCCTTGAGGATGTCGCGCATATCGTTGCTGCCGATGCCGGCCAGGCCGCGCAGCCCGCTGGCTTTGTTCAACAGCCGGTCCACCTCGTCGAGGCTGTAGCCCAGCCGGCGCAGCAGCAGGACCACGGCGGGATCGATGTCCCCGCAGCGGGTGCCCATGACCAGCCCCTCGAGGGGGGTGAGGCCCATGCTGGTGTCGGCCACCCGTCCGCGCTGGACGGCCGTGATGCTGCAACCGTTGCCCAGGTGCACGGTGATCAGGTTGACCTCGTCCAGCCGGCGGCCGAGCCGCTCGGCGGCGGTCAGGGCGACGTAGTGGTGCGAGGTGCCGTGGAATCCGTAGCGCCGGATCTGGTTCTTCTCGGCGATCTCCCGCGGGATGGCATAGGTGTAGGCCGCTGCCGGCATGGTCTGGTGAAAGGCCGTGTCGAAGACCGCCACCATCGGGACGTTCGGGAACAGCCGCTCGCAGGCCTCGATCCCCTCGTAGTTCGGCGGGTTGTGCAACGGCGCCAGGGCGTAGCAGTCCAGGACGATTTGCTTGACGCGCTCGTCGATCCTGGCCGCCGCCCGGATCGCGGCGCCCCCGTGCACGATGCGGTGCCCGATGCCGGCGATCTCGGTCAGGTTGCCGATGACGCCGCCGGCCTTGTCGATCAGCGCCAGGCAGGCCTGGGAAATGGCGGCCTCGTACGAGTTTGCCGCGATGTCCTTGTCCAGCTTTTCCCCGCGGTGATTGGCGTAGCGCAGGTGCGTGTCCGAGGCGCCGATGCGCTCGATCAGGCCCTTGGCCAGCAGCGTCTCGCCGGCGCTCTCGTAGAGGGTGAACTTGACCGACGAACTGCCGGTATTGACGACCAGGATTTTCATGCCGCCATCAGGTGCTCCGCGCGGACGGCGCGCCCGCCGGGGAGAACGGGCGTCACTCTATCAGCGCGGGGAGCGGCGGGCAAGGGAAAAGCGCCGAGTCCGGCGTTTTTTCATTGCGCCCGGCGGGCCGATTGCCTACAACTTTTGGCGGCGCGCGTGGCGCCGCTGTTGAGAAGGCATACACTTCCGAAGGAGATGCGGCCCATGGTCCCTGTACCCGAAGACCGGAAATACACCCCGACCCACGAGTGGGCGCGCGCCCACGGCAACCTGATCGAGGTCGGGATCACGGAGTTCGCCCAGCACCAGCTGTCCGACATCACCTACGTCGAACTGCCGGAGCCCGGCCGCCGCGTGCGGGCGGGCGAGGAGACGGCGGTGGTCGAGTCCATCAAGGCGGCCTCGGACATCTATGCCCCCGTGGCCGGCACGGTGGCCGAGGTCAACCCGGCGCTGGCCGACGCCCCCGAAACGATCAACAGCGATCCCTACGGGGCCGGCTGGCTGTTCCGCCTGACGCCCGAGGCGCCCGGCGTGCTGGACGCCCTGCAATCCGCCGGGGACTATGCCGCCAGCCTGCCGGCGGAATAGGAAGCGGGCTGTGGAGCGAAGGCGGTCTGGCTGGCGACGGGATCCGGCTGGCCGTCAGAGGCGCATGTCCCGCCGGACGGCGGCGAACTGCTCGAGGGCGAACTCGAGGTCGGCTGGCGTGTGCGCGGCGGACATCTGGACGCGGATGCGCGCCTGGCCCTCGGGCACGACGGGGTAGAAGAACCCGATCGCATAGACGCCTTTTTCCAGCAGGCGGGCAGCCATCTGCTGCGCCCGCGCGGCCTCGCCCAGCAGGATCGGGATGATCGGGTGCTCGCCGGGCGGAATCCGGAACCCGAGCCGCGCCAATCCCTCGCGGAAAAACCGGGTGTTGGCCATCAGCCGCTCGCGCAGGTCCGGCGAGGACGCCGCCAGGTCGAGCGCCTTGAGCGAGGCCGCCACTACCGCTGGGGCCACGGTGTTCGAGAACAGGTAGGGCCGCGAACGCTGGCGCAGCAGGGCGATCAGCTCCCGGCGCCCGCTGGTGTAGCCGCCGCTGGCCCCGCCGAGGGCCTTGCCGAGCGTGCCGGTGATCAGGTCCACCCGGCCCATGACGCCGCAGTGTTCGGGCGAGCCGCGGCCGGTCGGCCCGAGGAATCCGACGGCGTGAGAGTCGTCCACCATCACCAGGGCGTCGTGGCGGTCGGCTAGGTCGCAGATCTCCCGCAGGCGCGCGATCGTGCCGTCCATCGAAAACACGCCGTC
>CAZEVX010000032.1:3717-19526 GCA_964515705.1 uncultured Verrucomicrobiota bacterium
TCAGGCGGAAGCGCGCGTCGGCCGCCTCCCGCAGCCGGGCCTCGAGGTCGGCCATGTCGCCGTTGGCGTAGCGCAGGCGGCGCGCCTTGCACAGGCGGATGCCGTCAATGATGCTGGCGTGGTTGAGGGCGTCGCTGATGACGGCGTCCGGCTCGCCGAGCAGGGTCTCGAACAGGCCGCCATTGGCGTCGAAACAGGAAGAGTACAGCAGGGTATCGTCGGTGCCGAGGAAGGCCGCGAGCCGCGCTTCGAGGTCCTGGTGGATCGCCTGGGTGCCGCAAATGAAGCGCACGGAGGACAGGCCGTAACCCCAGCGCGCGAGGGCCTCGCGCGCCGCGGCCACGACCTCCGGGTGCGCCGCCAGGCCGAGGTAGTTGTTGGCGCACAGGTTGAGCACCTCGCGGCCGCCGGCGACGGTCACCCGCGCGCCCTGCGGCCCCTGCAGCACGCGTTCCTCCTTGAACAGGCCGGCGGCGCGGATCTGGGCCAGCTGGTCTTCGACGTGGCGGCGCATCGTTCCAAACATGGCGACGGCTCCTTTCGGTTAGGCCCAGTCGAGAATCACCTTGCCGGACTGGCCCGAGCGCATGGCCTCGAACCCCGCCTGGAACTCGGCGACCGGGAAGCGGTGGGTGATGACCGGGGCGACGTCCAGCCCGCTCTGGATCATCGAGGTCATCTTGTACCAGGTCTCGTACATTTCGCGCCCGTAAATGCCCTTGATCGTGAGCATGCTGAAAATCACGGTGTTCCAGTCGAGCGGCGCATCGGCCGGCAGCAGGCCGAGCACGGCGATCTTGCCGCCGTGACACATGGCGGCCACCATCTCCCGCAAGGCCGCCGGGCTGCCGGACATTTCGAGGCCGACGTCGAAGCCTTCCTTCATGCCCAGGCGCTTCTGGACGTCGGCCAGGGGCTCGCGGCGCGCGTCCACGGCCAGGGTCGCTCCCAGGCGGCGCGCCAGGTCCAGGCGGAACGGATTCACGTCCGTGACCACCACGTAGCGCGCGCCGGCATGCCGGGCGATGGCCGTTGCCATCAGTCCGATCGGCCCGGCCCCGGTGATCAGTACGTCCTCGCCGAGGACGTCGAACGACAGGGCGGTATGCGTGGCGTTGCCCAGCGGATCGAAGATCGCCAGGATCTCGAGCGGAATCCGGGGATCGGCATACCAGACGTTGGTCATCGGGATGGAGAGGAATTCGGCGAAGGCGCCCGGCCGGTTGACGCCCACGCCGGAGGTCTTCATGCAGAGGTGCCGGCGCCCGGCCAGGCAGTTGCGGCAGCGGCCGCAGACGATGTGGCCCTCGCCGCTGACGATGTCCCCGGGGTGGAAGTCGGCCACGTTGGCGCCGATGCGTTCGACGACGCCGACGAACTCGTGGCCGATCACCATCGGGACGGGGATGGTCTTGCGGGCCCAATCGTCCCAGTTGTAGATGTGGACGTCGGTGCCGCAGATCGCCGTCTTCTTGACCCGGATGAGGACATCGTTGATCCCCATCTCCGGCTCGGGAACGTCGTCCATCCAGAGACCCGGCTCGGCCTGCCGCTTGACCAGCGCTTTCATGGGCGGTCCTTTTCCCTGCCGAACGGAATCTCCGTCCGGCGGTCGGGGGCTACTATCGGCCTGGCGCTCCTGCCTGTCAATAGCGCGCGGCAACCGACCGGCGCGCGCAAGCCCAGAGCGCGATCGCGCGAGGCGCTTGCCGCGCGCCCCGCCACGGACGGTTACGACGGAGCGTGGCCCTCCGAACAACACGGAATGGCCGCGGCGGAGCTTGACAGGCGCCCGTGTCCGGGACTTCAATGGGCGCCATGAGCGCCTGGGTCTTCTTCCTGGACCGGCCGGTACCCTACGACGAGGGGGTCCGCCTGCAAACCGACCTGGTGGCCGCGCGGCTGGCGGGCACGATTCCCGATACGGTCCTGTTTCTCGAACACCCCCCCGTGATCACGCTCGGGGTGCGTGCCCGCGCCGACCACGTGCTGCTCCCCGCGGCCGAGCTGGCGCGCCGCGGCATTGCCCTGCACCACTCGAGCCGCGGCGGCGACGTCACCTGGCACGGCCCGGGCCAGGTGGTGATGTACCCGATCCTCCGGCTGGGCGAGCAGGAGGCCGACGCCCGCGGCTACCTGCACAACCTCGAGGACATCGCCCTGCGCACGGCGGCCGCGTTCGGGGTGGCGGCCTTCCGCCGCCCGGGCCTGACGGGCGCCTGGACGGACGCCGGCAAGCTGGCGGCCATCGGCATCCGGCTGAAACGCTGGATCACGTTCCACGGCTTGAGCTTCAACGTGAATCCCGATCTCGCGGGATTCGCGGCGATCGTCCCCTGCGGGCTGCAGGGCGAACGCATCGCCACCCTGGCCGGCCTGCTGGGCGCGCGCTGCCCGCCGCTGGCGGCGGTGCGCTCGGAAATGGCGCGCCAGTTCGCCGCCGTCTGCCGGCGCGACCTGGCGCCGCGCCCGGCCGGGACGCCGCTGCCCGAGGCCCTGGCCCGCGATTGGGGCAGCCTGCTGGGAGGGGCAAAGGGGTAAGAGGCAAGAGGGAAGGGGGCTTCAACGTCCAGGCGATTGCCGAGGCGTCGCCCCACCCGGCATGCCAAGCCGTTCCGATAGGGCGAGCTCTCCGAGCGAGCCGCAACAACCCAAGAGCCGCACGACTGCTGACAGCACGGCTCCGCCGGAGGCGTCGCCCCACCCCGGCAGGGCTAGCGGAGCAACATCAGGGCGCCGCCGAGCAGGGTCTCGTAGGCGCCCATGTCCGGTCGGCCGGTGAGCCGGTCCACCCGCGGGCGCCTGTCGAGGTCCACGCCGTCCGCCATCCAGGGAAGGAGCGCGCCGGTGCCGACACCGGGGGAGTCCGGCAGCAGGCGCCAGGTCCCGCCGGCGGCGTCCGCGAAGCGCGGGTCGTTGGTCGTGTTTCCCCGGAGCGTATTGGTCAGGACCGGCGCGCAACAGTAGGCGAACGCCCAATCATCGCTGGCCTGGCGACGATCCGTCCGGCGGCGCCGCGTGGCAGCGGACCCAGTGACCGGGGCCGACCGCGCGGGTGTCCGGCAATCGCTCGCGGCAGGCCGCGGCGGCCAGTGGGCAGCGCGGGTGGAACGGGCAGCCCGCGCCGGCCGTGGATACCGGCGTCGCCTCGGGCTCGGACGGCACCGGCGCGCCGGGCGCGGCGCGGGCGGCCAGGCCGCGGTCCATGTCCGGGACGGCGCTTAGCAGCAGGCGGGTATAGGGGTGGGCCGGCCGCGCGAACAGGGCGTCGGCGCCGGCCTCCTCGACGATGCGGCCGGCAAACATCACCAGGACGCGCGTGCAGAGCGAGCGCACGACGGCCAGGTCGTGGGCGATGAAGAGGTAGGCGAGGCCGCGCGCCGCCTGAAGGTCGCGCAGCAGGTTGAGAATCTGGGCCTGGACCGAGACGTCGAGCGCCGAGACGGGCTCGTCGGCCAGGACCAGCACCGGGTCGAGGGCCAGGGCGCGGGCGATGCCGATGCGCTGGCGCTGGCCGCCGCTGAACTCGTGCGGGTAGCGCCCCGCGTAGCCGGGCTCGAGGCCGACCGTGCGCAACAGGGCGGCCACCCGTGCGCGCCGCTCGGACTGGCCGCCCAGGCGGTGGACAGCCAGGACTTCCTCGATGGCCGCGCCGACCGTCAGGCGCGGGTTGAGCGAGCCGAACGGATCCTGGAACACCATTTGGACCCGGCGCCGGTAGCGCAAGAGGCCGTGCCGGTCGAGGCCGAGCACGTCGCGGTCCTCGAAGCGCAGCGTGCCGGAGAGGACCGGCGCCAGGCGCAGGACGGCCAGCGCCAGCGAACTCTTGCCGCAGCCGCTTTCGCCGACCAGCCCGACGCTCTCGCCGGGCTCGACGCGCAGGGAGACGCCGTTCACCGCGCGCACCTCACGGCCGCGCCCCGCCGGATAGGCGACGTGCAGATCCGTCAGTTCCAGAAGTGGCATCGCACCGTGTGTCCTTCCGAAACCGGGATGGCGGCCGGGTCCTGTTCGCGGCAGCGGAGTTGCGCCCGATCGCAGCGGGGGTGGAACGGGCAGCCCGTCGGCAGCCGCGCCGGGTCGGGGACCGATCCGGGGATGCCGGCCAGCCGGGCGCGGCCGGCCGCGAGGCGCGGGACGGCGGCCAGCAGCCCGCGGGTATAGGGATGCGCCGGCCGGACCAGCAGCGTGGCGACCGGCCCGGCTTCGACGATGCGCCCGGCATACATGACGTGGACGCGCCGGGCGACGCCGGCGACCAGGGCGAGGTTGTGGGTGATCAGGAGGACGGCCATGCCCAGGTCCTGCTGCAGCCGGGCCAGCAGCCGCAGGATTTGGGCCTGGATCGTGACATCGAGGGCGGTCGTGGGTTCGTCGGCCACGAGCAGACGGGGGTGGCAGGCCAGCGCCATGGCGATCATCGCGCGCTGCTGCATTCCGCCGCTGAGCTGGTGCGGATACGCCCGCGCCGCGCCGGCCGGGTCCGGCAGACCGACGCGCTCCAGCCAGCGCCGGGTCTCGGCGCGCGCGTCGGCCGCCGGCCGATGCAGGCGCAGGGCCTCGGCGATCTGCCAGCCGACCCGGAACACGGGATTCAGCGAGGCGGCCGGTTCCTGGAAAATGTAGGCGATCTCGGCGCCGCGCGCCTGTCGCAGGCGCGCCGGGCTCATGGCGAGCAGCTCCTCGCCGGCTAGCCGAATGCGGCCGCCGGCCACGTAGCCGGGCGCGGCCACCAGCCGCGCCAGGGCCAGCGCCGTCACGCTCTTGCCGCAGCCGCTCTCGCCGACTAGCGCTGCCGTTTCCCCCGGACCGACGGCAAAGGAGACGCCGTCCACGGCGCGGATCGGCGCGGCGCGCGTGCGGAAATACACGCGCAGGGTGTCCACGTCGAGGAGGGGATCGGGCATGGCATTCCCAGACCTTACCGACAGTCTTTGATGATACCGGCGACGTCCCCCAGCGCGCGCAGGGTGAAGTCGGCCGGCGGATCGGGCCGCTTGATGGTGTCGGCGGTTTCGAGAAACGCGGTGCGCGCCCCGGCGCGCTGGCCGGCCTCGATGTCGAAGACGTAGTCGCCGACCACCAGCAGTGCGGCCGGGGGCACGCCCATGCGGCGCGCGGCCTGGCGGACGCCTTCAGGGTCCGGCTTGGGTCGCCGGACATGGTCGCGGGCGACGATCACGGAAAAGTCGGACGGCCGCACCCGGGCGAAGTTGGCGAGCGCCGTTTTGACCGAGGCCAGACTGTTGCGCGTGAGGATGCCGCGCCGCAGGCGGCGCCGTTTCAGCCAGGCGACCAGCGCCTCGGCCCCGGCGTTGGGCGCGGCGCGGCGGGCGGCCTCGGCCTCGAAGCGCTCGAGGACCGCCCGGGCGGCGCGCGCCGTCCGCGGCGGCGCGGCGGCGATGAACTCCAGGATCGGCCGGTCCGCCGGGCAGCCGATCGCCCGCTTGATGGCGGCGAAATCGATGCCGCCCGGCAAGGTCAGCGTGCCGTCGAAATCGAAGAGCACGGCGCGGATACGGGTCATGGGCAGGCTCACGGCTCGAAGGTTAGCGGGACAGTCACGGGCGCATACCCGCTGCCGGACAGCAGCACGTGCCAGAGCGGACCGGCATCCTGGCGGACGGCGGGATCGGCCTTGCCGTCCCCGTCATAGTCCGCTGGCTGGGGAGCGACGCCCGGCCCGCCCAGCAGGCGCGGGAGCGTCAGCGGGGCGTAGTTCGAGCCCGACATCCGGATCTGCCAATCGCCCGTGAGATCGCGGCAGGCGGCGGGATCGGCCTGGCCGTCGCCGTCGAAGTCCGCCGGGCAGGGGGTGGCGCCCGGGCCGCCCAGCAGGCCAATGGCGACCGTCGTGGCATAGTGCTGACTCGAGAGCCGCACGCGCCAGTCGCCCGTGAGATCGTGGTAGACGGCGGGGTCGGCCTTGCGGTCACCGTCGAAATCCGCCGGGCAGGCGCTGTAGCCCGGGCCTCCCAGGAATCCTGGCAACGGCAGGTGCGCGTAGCCGCCACCCGAGAGCATCAGGGTCCAGTCGCCGTCCGCCGGGGCATAGACGGCGGGATCGGCCTGGCCGTCGCCGTCGTAATCGGCGGCCGCCGGCATCCAGCCGGATCCGCCCAGCAGACCGGGCCGCGCGACCAGCGCGTAGCCGGATCCCGACAGGCGCACGGACCAGGTGCCGGACGCCGCCAGGTAGACCGCCGGGTCGGCCTGGCGGTCGCCGTCGTAGTCGGCGGCGACCGACGCGCCGGGATGCCGCCGCCAGCCCTGGGCCGGGGCGCTGAACGCGCCCGCGCCTCCGAAGTTGGTGGCGGCCACCCGGTAGGTGTAGAGCAGGCCCGGCGCGGCGGAGGCGTCGGCGAAGGCCGTGTTGGTCGTGCGCCCAACGAGCACGGCCGGGACGCCGTCTGCCTGGCGCCAGAGTTCATAGCCGCGCGTATTGGTCGTGCTGTGCCAGGCCAACATCACGGCGGCCGGCGAATCCCCCTGGCCGGCGGTCAGGCCGGGCGGGGCCGGCGGCGTCAGGGACAGCAGGACAAATCCCGGCCGGCTGTGCCCGTTGATCGTCGAGAACAAACCGCCGACGGCCAGATCGGGTCCGTTGACCAGCAGGCAGGCGGCGGGCGCATCGGCCTGAAACGCCCAGTCCGTGCGGAGCGCGCCGCTGTCGGCGGTCACGGCGGCGAGTCCCTGGCGCACCGCCCCGTTGATGTGGGTGAAGTCGCCGGCCAGGAAGAGCTGTTGACCGTTCCGGGCGAGGGCGTAGGTGCTGCCCGGCTGAACGGTTGACAGCGTCCAGCCCGGTGTCAGCGCGCCGGAGGCCAGGTTCAGTCGTGCCGCGAGGTCCGCGGCGCCGCCCCCGATATTGGTGAAGGCGCCGCCGGCGTGCACGGCATCTCGGCCCGCGAGCAGGGCGTGGACCGCGCCCTGGGGATTGGGGTTCCAGGTCGGGTCGGCTGCCGCGGTGGTCAGGTTCAAGCGCGCCAGCCCGCGGCGGGCGAGGCCGCCGATGTTGGCGAACGGGCCGGCCGCGTAGCAGGCGGCATCGGTCAGGATCACGGCATGGACGGGTTGATCGGGGTTCGAGGTCCAGCCGGGATCCGCCGCGCCCGTGGTCAGGTTCAGGCGCGCCAGCCGGGCGAGATGGACGCCGCCGATGTTGGTGAACAAGCCGGCGGCATACAGGCGTGTGTCCGACAGCGCCAGCCCGCGCACCTGGTCGTTGGGATGCGGGACCCAGGCGGCATCCGGGGCGCCGCTGGCCGCGTCGATCCGGGCGAGGTAGGGCCGCGCGAGGCCGCCGATCGCGGTGAAGGCGCCGCCGGCATAGACATGCCGGGCGTTTGCCGCCAGCGTTGCGATCGTGCCGTTGGGGTTGGGGTTCCATGCCGTATCCAGCGTGTAGTCGGGGTGGAGCCGGGCCAGGCAATGGCGCCGCACGCCGTTGACATAGTCGAACGCGCCGCCCAGGACCAGCTTGCCGTCTGGCTGGCGGGCGAGGGCGGAGACCTGGCCGGCACAGAACGCGTGACGGGGAAACGCCCGGTCCACCGCGCCGGACGCACTGGTCACGCGCGCCAGGGCGACGGCATCCGCGGGGCCGATATTGGTGAACTGCCCGCCGAGCAGGACGCCGCCGTCGTCGAGCGCCAAGGCATGGACGGCATCGCCGGCCCGTGGGTCCCAGGCGGGGTCCGCCGCCGCCGTGTCGGTGTTCAGCCGGGCGATGCAGGAACGCGCCCGCCCGCCGATCCGCGAAAAGAACCCGCCGGCATAGACCTGGTTGCCCAGGAAGGCCAGCGCCAGCACCGGGCCGTCGGGACGCGGCACCCAGGTGGTGTCGGCCTGGCCGCTGACCGCCGAGACCCGCGCCAGGAAGGCGTTGGAGTGGCCGCCGATGGCGGCGAAATCGCCGCCCACGTACACCTGTTCGCCGAACGGCCGGATCGTGGACGCCATCCATTCGGGGTCGGGATTCCAGGCGGGATCGGCGCCGCCGTCGGTGGTGTTGAGCCGCGCCAGGTAATTCAGGCTCTGGCCCCCGATGTCGGTGAACATGCCGCTGGCATAGACGAAGTGGGCGTCGGCCGCCAGCGTCATCACCAGGTTGTCCGGCGCCGGGTCCCAGAAGGCATCGGCCGCGCCGTTGGTGGTGTTGAGGCAGGCGAGGAAGGGGCGGACCTGCCCGCCGATCTCGGAAAAGAAGCCGCAGGCGTAGACCCGGTTGCCGGTGGCCGCCAGCTTCCAGGGCGGTCCGTTCGGCGCGGGCGCCCACTGCGGGTCCGCCGCGCCGGTCGCGGCGTCCAGTTTGACGATGCCGGGGCATGCCCGGCCGCCGATGCGCTCGAAATTGCCGCACACGAAAATATTGGTGCCGCTCACGGCGACATCGGTGGGCGGCCCGTCGGGGCCGGGCGCCCAGCGGGGATCGAGGGTGCCGTCCGGATTCAAGCGCGCGGCATAGGGGTGCCGGACGCCGTTGAGCGTCTGGAAATCGCCGACCACGAGCACCTTGCCGTCGAGTTGGCGCGCCATGGCGTGGACGAGGCCGGGACACTCGACCCGCACGGCCACGCCAGCCACGACGGCCGTTTGCGCCCGGGCCGCCGTGCCGCACGGCCCCCATCCCAATCCCAGCGCCAAGCCCAGGCACGCCATCCGCCACCGCGACGCCGCGATGCTCATGGGGGGTCCTCCGGTAGAAGGGGGGGCTGCGAACAGGGTTCCTGCGCGGCCCAGTCTCGCGAATCCATGCTATCCCTAACGACCTCTAGCCGTCAAGACCGCCGATCAGTGTTCGCTGGTGCGCAGCCGCGGGTCGAGGGCATCCCGCAGGGTGTCGCCCAGCAGGTTGAACGCCAGCACAATCAGGAAGATGGCCAGGGTGACGAAGGTCATTTCCCACCAGACGCCCTGCCAGAGCCGCAGGCGGGCGTTGCTGATCATGATGCCCCAGGACGGCTCGCCCTGGACGCCGATGCCGAGGAAGCTCATGAAGACCTCGGTCGAAATGGCCGCCGGGAACCGCAGCGAGAAACTGATGATCACGAGGTGCAACACGTTGGGCAGGATGTGGCGGAACAGGATGCGGAACGGCCCGATGCCAAGCGCTTGGGCGGCGAGCACGTAGGGCCGCGCCTTGTGCTTGAGAACCTCGCCGCGGACCAGCCGGCAAAGCCCGACCCAGGTGGTCAACCCGATCCCGAGGTAGACCCCGAGCAAGCCCTTGCCGACCACCAGGGCGACGGCCAGGATGAAGAGCAGGCCGGGGATCGAGGAAAAGGTGGAATACAGCCAGACGATCGCATCGTCCGTTCGGCCGCCGAAGTAGCCGGCCAGGCAGCCGAGCAGCACGCCGATCGGGATGGCGATACAGGAGGTGACGATGCCGACCTGGAAGGCGATCCGGGCGCCCTGCACCAGCCGCTGGAGGATGTCGCGGCCGAGGTTGTCGGTGCCCAGCGGGTGGCGGGCCAGGGCGCGCAGGCCGGCGGACAGCCGCGCCGGGAGGGGGTGCGCCGCGCCGTCCGCCGGGTCGGCGAACGGATGGCGGAAGAGGCTGGGGGGCAGGTACTCGTGTTCCAGGCGCACCTGCTGGTAGGACGGCGTGATGTCGCGCCACTGGTAATACCAGTAGACGCCCTCGCCATAGAGCGCCAGCGCCAGGTAGACCAGGATCACCCAGCCGGAGGCGGCCGCCAGCGGCGTGCGGCGCACCTGACGCCAGGCGCCGGCCCAGAGCGACTGGCCGACGGGAGCGGATGGAATGGAGGGCAGCATGGGGGCAGAAGACGAGCCATCCGGGACCGGGACTGCGTCATCAGTCATTGCGCCTCACTTCAACCGGACTCGCGGGTCGACCAGCGCGTAGCAGAGGTCGGTGGCCAGGTTGGCGGCCACGTAGAGCACCGACCCGATCAGCACCAGGGCGCGGATGACGTCCACGTCGGCGTAATTGATGGCGTTGATGCCCAGGTTGCCGAGGCCCGGGATGCCGAAAAAGCTCTCGAGCAGCAGGCTGCCGGTATAGAGGAACGGCAGGGCGATGACGACGTTCGTCAGAATCGGGATCATGGCGTTTTTGAGAACGTGCCGGAACAGGAGGCCGGCCGGGCCGACGCCCTTGGCCCGGGCGGTGCGCACGTAGTCCCGGTAC
The DNA here is from genome assembly GCA_964515705.1 of uncultured Verrucomicrobiota bacterium. Taxonomy (GTDB): domain Bacteria; phylum Verrucomicrobiota; class Kiritimatiellia; order JAAZAB01; family JAAZAB01; genus CAZEVX01. The sequence continues at coordinate 13,877 of CAZEVX010000032.1, forward strand.
ATTTCGTCGAGCATCACGGTGCGGTAAAACCGCACGTTCTCGCCCAGGCCGCTGAAGATGCCGATCAGCACGGGCAACACGAGGTAGCTCCAGGACTCGAATCCCCAGAGCGGGAACCAGCCGAGGCGGTAGGCGAAGACATACTGGCCGGCGACGATCCAGACCAGGTAGTTGACGCTCATCAGGGCGACCGTCAGCACCACCACCGCGCGGTCCAGCCAGGTGTCGCGCAGATAGGCGCAGAGCAGCGCGATGCTGACGGCGGCGAGCAGGGACCCGAACAAGATCGGGACGGTCAGGCAGAGCGACGGGCCGAGGCCCTCGCGGAGCATCTGGCCGACGCGCTGGCTGGTAAAACTCGAGACGCCCAGGTCCAGCCGCGCCAGGCGCCCGAGATAGAAAACGAACTGGGAATCGAGCCAGTGGGCGTTGCGGCGCTGGAGAGACAGGGCGGCGATGTCAAGCGGGCCGTCCGCGGCGTGCAGCGCCGCGCGCAGCGCCGCCGGGTCGCCCCCGGTGTCGAACCGCAGGCGCGCCGTCTGCCAGCCCGGTCCGGCGGCCAGCACCGCGGTCTGGCGCTCGATGCCGGCGGACTCCGCGTCCGGTGCGGCGGCGGCGTCCGTCCGCCGCACGACGCGTAGTATGGCCGATCCCGCCGGCAGCCGGTACCGCAGTACCCAGCGGTAGACCATGCGCGGGCGCAGCGGGCAGGCCAGCGGGATGGCCAGGTCCCGACCCGGCTCGAGGACGGCGTGGCCGGGCGCCCCGCGCCGCGCGGGCCGGTGGCCGACGCCATCGCTCCCGCGCCAGGGGCCGGCATGCCGTGCGAAGGACGTCGGCTCGAACGCCCGCGTCGGGCTCCAGCGCCCGGCCAGCAGGGGCTTGTTGAAGCCGCGCTGCTCGTCAAAATCGTCGAGGGACCGCGGCGCCGCATTCTTGCCGAGCGCGATCGCCCCGGGGCTGCCGCCCACGACGTGGAACAGCACGAAGGTGATGACGATCACCCCGAACACCGTCGGGATCATCTGCAGCAGGCGGCGTATGACGTAGCGCAGCATGGGATCGGCCCCGGCGTGGCGCCCCTGGAGAGTTGCGCCGCATGGTATCGGAACGCCGGCCCGGCGGCAAGCGCCACTCGAATGGACGCCCTAGCGCCATGTCACCAACGGGTATCGCCACGCCATCGCGGCCGGCAGGGACGCCGGCCGCCACCGGCCACCGCCACAGCGGCCGGCAGGGACGCCGGCCGCCACCGGCCCCCGCCACAGCGGCCGGCAGGGACGCCGGCCGCCACCGGCCACCGCCGCGGTGGCCGCCGAGGTCCCCATCGGCGGCCATGGTGATCCGCGATCGTCGCCCGGCGTGCTTCCCGCCTACCGCTTGGCGCTTGGCGCTTCGCCCTTGGCCACCGGGAACGGCACCACGGACATGGCCTGCGGCATCCAGTAGCAGGTCGGCCGCCGGATGCCCGCGCGCGCCAGGTCGGCGAGGGCGCGCGCGACGGCCGCCGCGACGGTCGGCGCGGTGGCGATCCCGAGATCGGCGGCGTCGCGCGCCGGCAGGCGCGTCACCAGGATCGCTTGCGGACCGCGCAGGCGGGTCGAGAGCGCGGTCTGGCCGTTGACCTCCGGACTGGCGCGCAGCCCGGCGACAAGTTCAGTCAGCGTCGGGCGCGTGATCCAGTGCCGGAAACGCTCGTTGCCCAGGCCTTCCGCGCAGGGCGCCGCCAGGACGATCCGGCCGGTGTCCGCGACGGCCCGCGAGGCGTTGAAGAGCGCCTTGTGCGCCTGGATCCAGGTGGCGGCGTTGCCGGCGTCGGCCACGACCAGGTCGGCCGGGCGGCCGATGTCCACCCGGTCGAGCTGTTCCACCAGGCGGCAGGCGGCGCGGTGCGCCAGGTCCAGCTCGCCGGCAAACACCCCGGCCAGCGCGCCGTCCGGGGCCAGCACGGTGTTGACAATGCCGTCCGGCGGCCGCAGCCGCGCGGCCTCGAGCATGGCCTCCGCCACGGGGTTGCCGTCCAGCCGCCCGATCTCGACCCCGTCGGCGAAGCGGTCCGCGCGCGGATCGAGCGTCAGACTGTGCGTCCAGGCGATCGTGGCGCGGTCGGCTAGCCCGGGCACCAGCGACTTGCGCCCGCCGCCGAACCCGGCATGGTAATGGTAGGAGGCCGCGCCCAGCAGGATCAGCCGGTCGGCCTCGACGGCCGCGCGCGCCAGGCGCACGGGATGACCCGCGCGCGTGCAGCCGACCGCGACCAGCCCGGCGTCCGTGTCCGGGTCGTGCAGGACCGCGCGGCCCGCGAGCTGCCGCGCGGTGACCGGGCCGAGGATCCCCTCGAACTCGGCGGGGGTAGGCGCCCGGTGGATGCCGGAGGCCACCGCGACCCGCAGGTTCTCGATCCGGCAGCCGCGCGCCTGCAGGCCGGCCAGGAGCACCGGCATCACGCGGTCGGCGCCCGTGCGCCGGGTCTGGTCGGACACCACCAGGCAGACGGAGTTGCCGGGCCGGATGTTCTCGAAGAGCGGCGGGCCGGATCCGCCCGGCCAGCACGGCCGCGCCAGTGCGGCGGCGATGGCCGCCGCGCCGAGCGGCGGCGGGCGGAAGACCGGCGCGAGCACGCCCAGGTAGTCGAGGTGGTCGTGGCCAAGGAACGCGGGGCGGGTGTTCATGAAGCGAGCTTCCGACGAAGCGGTCGCCAGGACCAGCGGGCCATCCCGGCCGGGCTGCGCAGAGCACTATACCGGGCGGCGCCGCCCGGCGCCATGCCGAAATCGAATGTCCAACCAGCGCGCCCCGCCCGGCAGGCCCGCAGATTCGCGTTTGCTTTTCCGGGCCGTCTGGCATACTGATTGCGGATTCGGCGACACTTCACCCCCTTCAACCGGGAGCAACCATCATGGATGCCAAGGCGTTTGTCGGCGAGCAGGTCGAAGCCCTGCGCCAGGCGGTCGGCCAGGGCGTGGCCATCAACGCGCTGAGCGGCGGCGTGGACAGTTCGGTGGTGACCGTCCTCGGCCACCGGGCGCTCGGGCCGCGGATGAAGACCTTTTTCGTGGACAACGCCCTGATGCGCGAAGGCGAGCCCCGGCGGGTGGTGGAGCTCTTCGCCCGCCTGGGCATCCCGGTCGAGCTGGTGGACGCCCGCGCCGAGTTCCTGGCGGCGCTCGGCGGCCTGACCGATCCCGAGCAGAAGCGCCAGGCGATCACCGACACCTTCTACGCCAAGGTGTTTGCGCGGCTCGTGCGCCAGACCGGGGCGCGTTTCCTGCTCCACGGGACGATCCTGACCGACATCGAGGAGACCGTGGCGGGCATCAAGCGCCAGCACAACATCCTGGCTCAACTCGGGATCAAGCCGGAGGAAGCCTACGGCTACAGCGTGCTCGAACCGCTCAAGACCTTGCGCAAGGACGGCGTCCGCGCCGTGGCCGCCGAGCTCGGGCTTCCGCCGGAAATCGCGCACCGCATGCCGTTCCCCGGCCCGGCGCTGGCCGCGCGTATCGTGGGCGAGGTGACGGAGGAGAAGTTGGACCTCGTGCGCCGCGCGACGGCGATTGTCGAGGAGGAACTCGCCGGCTGCGGCGCGTTCCAATACCTGGCCGTCCTGCTCAACGACCATGCCACGGGCATCCGCAACAACCGGCGCGAGTTTGGCCGCATCCTCGTCGTGCGCTGCATCGAAAGCACCGACGCCCGCACGGCCACGGCCACCCGGCTGCCCTGGGACAAGCTCGAGGCCCTCTGCCGGCGCATCACCGGCATCCCGGGCGTCAACCGCTGCCTCTACGACCTGACCCCCAAGCCGCCGGCGACCGTGGAATACGTGTGATCGGTGGTGGGCGCCACCCCTGCCGGTGTCGCGGGAGGCCCGAGGGCGGCCGCGATGACCGCCGACCGGCCGGCAGACCCGCGGCGCCGGGGGATCGGCCTTGAAATCGTCCCGCAGCAGGACGATGCGGTTTGTCGAGTATCCCGGGAGGTCACGACCGGCCGAGGAGTTGCTTCAGCTTGGCGGCCGTGTCGCGCGCCAGGGCCAGGTCCGGCAGGACCAGGTTCGGCAGGCGGCTGAACGGGATCATTTCCGCCGTGACCGGGCCGCGGTAGCGGGCGCGGTCGAGGGCTGCCAGGACCGCCGGGAAGTTGACGTCGCCCCGCCGCAGGTCGTCGCCGAACCCGTGCAGGCCGCCGCCGCAATCCTGGCGGGAGAAGTTTTTGACGTGGACCGCGGCGATGCGCCGGCCGAGGATGTCGATCCAGTGTTCGGGGTAGCCGTTGATCAGGCAGTTGGCGACGTCGAAATACACGCCCACGCGCCGGCTGCGGAACTGGTCCACGAAGAGCTTCATGGCCATCGGGTCGGCCAAAAACCAGTTCCAGACGTTTTCGAGGGCGATCGCGACCTTCAGCCGTTCGGCCGTCGGGAGGCAGGCGCGGATCGAGGCCGTGGCGTGTTTCCAGGCGGCGGCGTAGGGCACCACCGGCCGCGCGGGATCCCAGGGCACTGCCACCGCGCCCGGCACCACCAGCACGGTCTTGGCGCCGACCCAGGCGGCGGCCTGCAGGTATTCCCGGGTGAAGGCGATCGCCGCGCGGCGCTCGGCGGCGTCCGGGGACGATAGCGAGCAGTTCCAATAGCGGCCGGTGGCGAGCGTGGCGATCCGCAGGCCGCGGCGGGCGGCCTCGGCGCGGATCTCCCGGCAACGGGTCTGCGAGATCCCCGGGGCGAAGACGCCGGCATCGAAGGTCAGTTCGAGGCCGTCGAGCCCCATGGCCGCGACCTCGTCGAGCGCCTGCTCGACCGGGGTTTTGCCGTCGAAGCCGCCGAGCGTCCAGTAGTTCAGTTGGGCGATCCGCTTCATGCGTGGCTCCTGATGGGCGGGGCGGGAGAGGCCGACGCTACGTGATCTTGACCAATTTGCCTGTGCGGGCTGACTTCAGTTCGGCCTCGATCAGCCGCACGCTGGCCAGCGCCGATTCCGGCGGGACGACCGGCGACGGCCGGTTATGCCGGACGCATTCCACGAAATGCCGGAGCTCGTGCCCGTAGCCGTCGCCGGCCGGAACAGGCACCGAGCGCGGGTTGCTCCGCGCCGGGAACAGCCGCAGTCCCTCGGCCCCGAAGAGCAGTGTGCCCTTTTCGAGGGCGATGCGGAAGCCCATCGAGAAGGGGAACCCCGCCGGGTATTCCCAGGCGCCCTCCGCCTGCACCAGGGCGCTGCCGGCATAGTGGTAGACGGTGACGATGTGTTCCGCGGCGCCGCCCGGGCCGATCACGGCGCGGCTCGAGACCGCCTGCGGGGCGCCGAGCAGGTAGAGAATGAAATCGGCGTCGTGAATGTGGAGATCGAGCGCGCAACCGCCGCTGCGGCGCGCGTCCAGCAGCCAGTGTTGCCAGCTCCAGGTCGGCCGCGTGCTGACGCGCGTGAAGACCGCGCTCACCAACCGGCCAAGCGTGCCGCCGTGGACCAGCGCGCGCGCTCGGGCGTAGGCCGGCCAGAACCGGATGCACTGCCCGATGAACAGGTGCCGGCGCGCGCGGCGCGCCGCTCGGATCATCGCGGCCGCTTCCCCGGCGTGGCGCGCCATCGGCTTTTCGCAGATCACATGGCGCCCCGATTCGAGCGCTCGGATCGCCCAGGGCGCGTGC
>CAZEVX010000032.1:19536-19978 GCA_964515705.1 uncultured Verrucomicrobiota bacterium
GGTACGTCGGCAGAGTGATGTCCACCACGTCCACCCGCCGGTCCTGGAGGAGCTCGGTCGCGTTGGCGTAGACCGCGATGCCGCTCAAGTCCTGCCGCCGGCCAGCCGCGCCGATATTGCCGGCGATGCCCGACCAGTCGCCGCTGCGTTTGCGGGCGTCCACGTCGCAGATCGCCGCCACCCGTACGCCCGGCAGCCGGGCGTAGGTGTCGAAGTGCATCTTGCCCATGAACCCCAACCCGACGATCCCGATATTCAGCGGCATGCCGATTCTCCTTGTCTTGCCGGTCACCAGCGTGGCGCCACTATGCGACAGGCCGCTGCCGCGGTCAAGCCGATTCGCGCCGCCCAAAACTGCGGGAGTTGCGCCTGCCCGCGGTCACTCCCGGCGCGATCCGTGCACGGGAACGGCTCAGCGCAGCTTCGCCCTCCACGTGGAGTT
>CAZEVX010000033.1:0-19212 GCA_964515705.1 uncultured Verrucomicrobiota bacterium
GGTGATGCTGTGCTCCCGATCACGCGCAGCGTGATCCTCATGATTGGCGCGGTCTGACGGCCCGCGCCGCTGGGCGTTGTCAGGTCGACCGCCGCGCAGGTCCAACCGTGGCATACGCGCCAATCATGGGGAAGGCTTCAAGATGATCTCGTATCCCAGCGTATGCACAGGCTGTGCGGCCCTACCCATACCGGGCATCGGGCGCCGCGCTAACGCCATCCCCGGCACTGGAAATAGAGAGGAACCACTATCCTTCACTTCCTGTTATTGTTGACGGGTCTGGCCGTGGGGTTGCTGGGCACGCTGATCGGGGTGGGCGGGGGCTTTCTGCTGGTGCCGCTCCTGCTGCTGGCGTATCCCGGGACCCCCCCCGCGGAGATCACGGCCATCTCGCTGGCCGTGACCTTTCTCAACGCGCTGTCGGGGACCGCGGCCTACGCCCGCCAGCGGCGCATCCACTACCGTTCCGGGCTGCTGTTCGCGGCGGCCTGCGTGCCCGGCGCGGTGCTGGGCGCCTGGTGCACGTACCGGGTGGCGTCGCGCGCCTTTCTAGGCCTGTTTGCCGCGGTGCTGATTGGTATCGCCCTCGTCCTGTTCCTCAAGCCCCCCCGGCGCGGGGAGGATGCCGGATCGCCGCAGTTCTGCCTGTCGCGGGCGGGGCTGTGGATGGGCAGCGGGTTGAGCATTGGGGTGGGGTTTCTCTCCAGTTTTCTGGGGATCGGCGGCGGCATCCTGCACGTGCCGATCCTGGCGGGCCTGCTGAAGTTCCCCGTGCACGTGGCCACGGCGACCTCGCAGTTCATCCTGCTGTTCGCGGCCTTCACGGGGACGCTGACCCACGTGGCCGGCGGGGCGATCCAGGCCGGCTGGCCGCGCATCGCGGCCCTGGGCGCCGGCGCCGTGCTCGGCGCCCAGGCCGGCGCGCGCCTGTCGGCCGGGGTCCGCCCGGCGCTGCTCATGCGCATCCTGGCCGCGGCGCTGCTGTTGGCCAGCCTGCGCCTGGCGGCCACGGCCTGGGATCCTGACGGCGGGCTTTTTTTCTGGAAGCCCGCGGCCCCTTGACTTACACTGCCGCGGCATCAGGGCCGGTTGGGCCGTCGGACCGGGCGCGGGATCGGGGAGCACCATGCGAGCGTTATCGGGCATTCAGCCGTCGGGCAACCTGCATCTCGGCAATTATTTCGGGATGATGCGGCCGGCCCTGGACCTCCAGGCGCAGGGCGAGGCCTTTTACTTCATCGCCAACTACCACGCCCTCACGTCGGTGGCGGACGCCGCGGTGCTGCGGGCGCGCACGCGGGACGTGGCGCTCGACTTCCTGGCCTGCGGCCTGGACCCGGTCCGCACGGTGTTTTACCGCCAGAGCGATGTGCCCGAGGTGCACGAACTGGCCTGGCTGCTCTCGGTGGTCACGCCCCTCGGCCTCCTGGAACGCTGTCACTCCTACAAGGACAAGGTCGCCCGCGGGCTGCCGGCCAGCCACGGTCTCTTCGCCTATCCCGTGCTGATGGCGGCCGACATCCTGGCCGTGCAGGCGGACGTCGTGCCGGTTGGCCAGGACCAGAAACAGCATGTCGAGGTGACGCGCGACCTGGCGATCAAGTTCAACCAGACCTACGGCGAGGTGTTCCAGGTGCCCCGCCCCGTCATCCGCGACGCCGTCGCGGTGGTGCCGGGGGTGGACGGCCAGAAGATGTCCAAGTCCTACAACAACACCATCGAGCTCTTTGCAGCGCCGGCCGACATCCGCAAGGCCGTGATGCGCATCGTGACCGACAGCAAGACCCTGGCCGAGCCCAAGGACCCGGACGCCTGCAACGTCTTCGCGCTCTACCGCCTGCTGGCGGCGCCGGAGGAGCAGGCCGCGATGGCGGCGCGCTACCGTGCCGGCGGCCTGGGGTACGGGGAGGCCAAGCAGGCGCTCTTCGAGAAGATCCAGGCGCACTTCGCGCCGTTCCGGAGCCGGCGCGAGGCCCTGGAGCGGGACCCGGACGGCCTCGAGCGCATCCTGCAGGACGGCGCCGCCCGGGCGCGGGCGGTGATCCGCGCAACCCTGCGGGCCGCCCGCCGCGCCGCGGGGCTGGACTAGCCGCCATGCCCTCTCCCGAAGAATACAAGGTCCGCCTGGAGGTCTTCGAGGGGCCGCTCGACCTGCTGCTCTACCTGATCCGCAAGGACGAACTGGACATCTACGATATCCCGATCGAGCGCATCGCGCGCCAGTACATGGAATACCTCGGTCTGATGCGGCTCCTGGACCTCGACATCGCCGGCGAGTTCCTGGTGATGGCGGCCACCCTGATGATGATCAAGAGCCGCATGCTCCTGCCGCCCGAGGAACGCCCCGCACTCGAGGCCGAGGAAGACGACCCGCGCTGGGACCTGATCCGCCAACTGATCGAATACAAGCAGTTCAAGGATGCCGCCGCGCACCTCCAGGAGCTCGAGGGGCGGCAGGGCGACGCCTTCCGGCGGCCGGCCGCGGAGCCCCTGCTGCCCGCCGCCCCGGGCGTCGGCCTCGACGACGTCACGCTCTTCGACCTGATCGCCGCCTTCAATGAGGCGCTCAAGCGTGTCGAACCCGAAGTCATCGGGGAAATTTACGCCGAGCGCTTCACGGTGGCGGACGGCATCGACGCCATCCTGCGGCGGACGCGCGCCGACGCCCGGGTGGTCTTTGCGGCGCTTTTCAGCCCGCTGGCGTCGCGCCACGAAATCATCTGCATGTTCCTGGCGCTCCTGGAACTCATCCGGCTGCGCCAGGTCCGGGCCTGCCAAGACGGCATGTTCGGCGAGATTGTCATCGTGCGGGGCGAGCCGGACGCCGCGTCGGCGGACGCCCCGGTCCCCGCGAAAGGAGAGGCATCGCCGTGACGACGGGTTCGGGACCGGAACTCCAACAGGTGCTGGGAGCGCTGCTGTTCGCCGCCCACAAACCCATGGCCATCCGCGAACTGCGCGAGGTGCTGCAGCAGGCTGCCCAGGAAAACCGCGAGGGCGCCGCGCGCTTCGGCCAGGTCCGCGAGGGCGAGATCGAGGCGGCCCTGCGGGCGCTGCAAACGGCGACCGCCGAGCGTCCGCTCGGCCTGGCGCTGGCGGACGTGGCCGGGGGATTCCGCTTCCAGACCGATCCCGCCGCCGGCCCGTGGGTGCGGCACCTGCTGCATCTCGACAAGCCGGCGCGCCTCTCGAAGCCGGCGCTCGAGACCCTGGCGATCATCGCCTACCGCCAGCCGATCACCCGCACGGACATCGAGGCCTTGCGCGGCGTCAACGTGGATGCCGTCATGCGGCACCTGCTCGAAGTCCAGCTCGTGCGCATCGTCGGGCGCAGCGACCTGCCGGGCCGCCCGCTGCTGTACGGCACCACCCAACTGTTCCTCGAGCATTTCGGGCTGAACAGCGTCAAGAACCTGCCCGGCATCGAGCAGCTCTCGCGGCGCGATGCCGCCCAGGTGCGGCGGGAACAGGCGGCCCGCGCGTCGGCCGCCGGGACCGCTGCCGGTTCGGACGGCCAGCCCGCCGCGGACCCGGCGGCGGACGCCGCCGCGGAGCCCCCGGCCAAGCCCGCCGCCGCGGCCGACGGGCCGCCGTCCCCGGCCGCGGAGACTCCGGCCGGCGAGGACGGGATGCCGGACACTATCGAGAATGAACCAGGCGACGATGGCAAGGACGAAGACGAGGACAAGGGCGAAGACGAGGACGGGGATGGGGAGGAGGACGAAGGAGAAGACGCGAACGAGGACGACGACGAGAACGAGGGTGAAGATGGGGATGGGGACGAGGCGAAGGCGGAGGGGCGGGACGCCGGGGCGGGGCGATGAGGGGAGGGGTCTCGCGGCTGTTGGGCGTCCGGCGGGCCGTTTTATGCGGGGGGCGCGGACATGCAGGTAAGCGGGTTGCGCCGGCGAATTGACCAACTCGATGCGCGGCTGGTGGCGCTGCTCAACCGGCGCGCCGCCGTGGCCCGGCGAATCGGCCAGCTGAAACAGGAGGCTGACGGGGCGGTCTATGTTCCCGCGCGCGAACGGCAGGTCCTGGACCGCGTGCGGCGGGCGAATCGCGGGCCGCTGGACGACCAGGCCCTGGCGTCGATCTACCGGGAAATCATGGCCGCCGCCCGCACCCTCGAACGCCGGCTGCGCGTGGCCTATTTCGGGCCGGCGACGACCTTCACGCACCAGGCGGCGCGCCTGCGTTTCGGCGCGGGGACCGAGTACCTGGCCGGGGAGACGATCGGCGACGTGTTCGACCGGGTGCGCAAGGGCCAGGCCGATTACGGCGTCGTCCCGGTGGAGAACTCGATCGAGGGCGCGGTGACGCACACCCTGGACGAACTGGTGCGGACGCCGCTCAAGATTTGCGCCGAAATGTTTTTGCCGATTTCCCACCACCTGATGGCGCGCCGCGCCCCGGGCCGCGGCGCCCGCGCCTGGCGCGCGATTCGCCGGGTCTATAGCCATCCCCAGGTCTTCGGCCAGTGCCGCGGCTGGCTGCGGGCCGAACTGCCCGGCGCGGAACTCGTGCCGGCGTCGAGCACGGCGCGCGCGGCAGAGCAGGCCGCGCGCGATCCCCGCGCCGCGGCCATCGCCGGATGGCTGGCCGCCGACCATCACGGCCTGCGGGTGCTGGCGTCCGACATCCAGGATTTGAGCGGCAACCTGACGCGCTTCCTGGTGATCGGCGCGGCCTACGGCCCGCCCGCCGGCGCGGACAAGACCTCGATCTGTTTCGCCGTCAAGCACCGCGCCGGCGCCCTCTACAGCGCCCTGGGCGCCTTCCAGCGCGCGGGTCTCAACCTCACCAAGATCGAGTCGCGCCCCAACCGTCTCAAGGCCTGGGAATACAACTTTTTCGTGGACTTCGAGGGGCATGCCGACGCCCCGCCGGTGGCCCGCGCCCTGCGCGACCTGGAGCGGCACTGCACCTTCCTCACCGTGTTGGGGGCGTATCCCCGGGCCGTCGAGGCCACCTGAAGAGTCGGATGCCATGAAACACATCGCGCATTCCTGGATTGCCGAACTGCGGATGTACGAGCCCGGCAAGCCGATCGAGGAGCTCGCCCGCGAGCTGGGCTTCGACACCGTCGCGGATATTGTCAAGCTGGCGTCGAACGAAAACGCCCTCGGACCCTCGCCGCTGGCGGTGCGCGCCATGAAGCGCTGCGCCCGCGAGATGCATCGCTATCCTGACAGCAGCGCCCATCGCCTGCGGCACGCCCTCGCGCAGCGGCTGGCGGTCGCGCCCGACCAGATTCTGGTCGCCAACGGCAGCAACGAACTCATCGAGTTCATCGGCCACGTCTTCCTGGGGCCGGAGATCGAGATGGTCATGGCCGACCGCGCCTTCGCCATTTTCCGGCTGATCGGCGAGATGTTCCGGGCGCGCGTCGTCACGGTGCCGATGCGCGCCCTGACCCACGACCTCGAGGCCATGCGGGCGGCGATCACCCCGGCGACGCGCGTGGTGTTCGTCGCCAACCCGAACAATCCCACCGGCACGATGGTGTCCAACGCGGCGCTCGACCGCTTCGTCCGCTCGGTCCCGGAGCACGTCGTGGTGGCGCTCGACGAAGCCTACATCGAGCTGCTGCCCGAGGCGCAGCAGCCGGACTCCCTGCGCTACGTGCGCGAGGGCCGCAAGGTCATCGTGCTGCGCACGTTTTCCAAGACCTACGGCCTGGCCGGCCTGCGCATCGCCTACGCCGTGGCCCCGGAAGAGGGCATTCAACTGCTGCACCGCGTGCGCCAGGCCTTCAACTTCAATGCCATGGCCCTCGTGGCCGCCGAGGCGGCGCTCCAGGACCACGCCTTCGTGCGCCGCACCCGCCGCCTGGTGCGCGACGGCCTGCGCCTGTTCGAGCGCGTCCTGCCCGAGATCGGGTTGCCGTTCGTGCCGTCGGTCGCCAACTTCCTGCTGGTGGAGACCGGCCGGGCGCGCGACATCTTCCTCGCGATGCAGCGCGAGAAAATCATCGTGCGCCCGATGGACGGCTACGGCCTGCCCGACCACGTGCGGGTGACCGTCGGCACGCGCGCCGAAAACGTCCGTTGCCTGCGGGCCCTGGCGCGCGTGACCGGCCGGCCGGAGCCCGCGCTCGGGTAAGGCCGGCGCCGAATCGATTGCGGCGGGTCGGACGGCTCCGCCGGAGGCGTCGCCCCGCCCATCATGCCGGGCGTTGGGGTGGGGCGGCCGTTTCTGCCCGTACGGCGGCGTCCGCGCCTCCCGCCTCCGCCGGCGCGGCCGCCAGGGCGGGGACAGGGGCGGGGGCCGGCGTCACGGCGGCCGGGGCGGTCGGCGCGTCCGCCGCGCGGCGGTCGGAGGGCTCGCGGAAGCGCATCGAGACGATGCGCGAGACCTTGTCGGCCTCCATGGTGACGCCGTAGAGCGTGCTGGCGGCGCCGATGGTCTGCCGGTTGTGGGTGATCACCAGGAACTGCGACTGGTTGAGGAACCCGCGCACCACCTTGACGAATCGGTGGATGTTGGAGTCGTCGAGCGCGGCGTCCATTTCGTCCAGCAGGCAGAATGGGCTGGGCTTGACCATGTAGATGGCGAAGAGCAGGGCGACCGCCGCCATGGTGCTTTCGCCGCCGGAGAGCAGGGAAATGCTCTGCAGCCGCTTGCCGGGCGGCCGGGCGAAGATTTCGATGCCGCACTCGAGGATGTCTTCCTCGTCGGTGAGAATCAGCTTGGCCGACCCGCCGCCGAAGAGCTGCTGGAACATGGACTGGAAGTTCTCGTTGATCTTGGCGAAGGTGGCCGAGAACAGGTCCGTGGTCGTCTGGTTGATGCGCCGGATGAGGTCCATCAACTGCTGCTTGGCCTTGACCAGGTCGTCCTGTTGATGGGTCAGGAACGCGAAACGCTCCTGAAGTTCCTGGTACTCGTCGATCGCGCCGGTATTGACCGGCCCCATGGCCTCGAGGCGCGCCCGCAACTCGGCGATCTGGCCGTCGAGCGTCTCGGGCGGCGGCGGGGTGCCGTCGGGCCAGGCCGGTTCCGGCTCGCTGGCGAGGGCCTCGGGGGCCAGGCGGTACTCGCCGGTGACGCGCTCGAGCAGGTGGTCGCGCTTCAGGCGCGCCTCGGTGCTGTTGGCAGTCACGGCGTTGAGGGTCTCGTGAGCGCGGTCGAGATCCTGGCGTTGCTGCTTGAGGCGCTCTTCGAGGGCGCGGCAGGCGGCGGACCGGTCCTGGCGCTCGACCTGCAGGCTCGCGACGCGCGCGGCATGGTCGGCCAGGGCGCGCTCGATCTCGGGCAGCTCCGCGGCGGCGGCCCCCGTGGCGCGCTGCAGGTCGGCGAGCGCCGCCTGGTGCGCGCCCACGCGCGCGGCGCGCTCGCGCGCGACGGCGTCGGCCTGGGCGATGCGCGCCTCGAGCGGCTGGCGCAGGCCGACCAGGTGTTCGACGCGCTGGCGGTGCTGGGCGGCGCGCACGGTGGCCGCGACGACGTCGCTCTGGAATTGCTTGTGCTCGGCCTCGAGGGCGGCGGCCTCGCGCTGGCGGCGCTCGACGGCGTGCTTGATCTCGGCGCGCCGGGCGCGCAACTGGTCCATGGCGGCGATCAGGGCGCTCTTGCGCGCGGCGGTATCGCCCTTGGCCTCGAGGTCCCGCAGTTCCCAGGTGACGGTGTCGAGGTGGCCGCGGGCCTGCTCGGCCTGGCGGTCGACGAGCGCCTGTTCGCCCTCGTGGCGCGCCAGGGCCGCGCGCCGCTCGTCGCGCGTCTCGCGCGCCTGGCGGATGGCGGCGTCCTGGGTTTCGTAGCGGGCCTGATCGTCCGCCGCGGCCTGCTCCTCGGCGGCGGTCTCCGCCTGCAGGCGGTCGGCGGCCTGGCGCAGGTCGTCCGCCTGGCGGCGCCGGGCCAGCGGGTTGGCGGCGTGCCGCTCGTCGCGCGCGAGGTCGTAGGCACCCGGCCCGCGCGCCAGCGCGCCGCCGCGGGTGACCAGCAGCGTTCCCGCCGGGAGGGTCTCCGGAAAGTCGTCGAGGGTCTCGACGAGCCAGACTCCCGCGAGCAGCCGGTCCAGCAGGGGCCGCAGGGCGTCGTCGCAGGTCACCTGGCCGGCCAGCGGCACGCCCGGGCCCGCTGCGGGCGCCGGCGGCGCGGCCGCGCCGGGAATGGAGACCGCCAGCAGCCGCGCCGCCCCCTGCGGTTCGGCCTGCAGGCGCCGCAGCAGGTCGCGGGCGGCGGCGTCGTCGGACACGACGACGGCGTCCTGCCACAGGCGCAGGACCGCCTCGAGCGCCAGCCGGGCGTCGGGGGCGGCGCGGACATGGTCGGCCAGCGCGCCCAGCACCTGGGCGGGCGACGCCCCGAAAGCGGAGGGGTCGCGCAGCAGGCGGCGGACCGGCTCGGAGAAGGCCTCCTGCTCGTCGAGGCTGCGGTCCAGCAGCGCCCGCTGCGCCGCGACGGCCGCCAGGCGCGACCGTCGGTCGGCCAGGCGCGCCGCGCGCGCGCCGCGCTCCGCGTCCAGGGCCGCGCGCGCGGCGAGGCGTCGTTCGAGTTCGGCCTCGGCGTCCGCCGCCTCTCCCGCCAGGCGGCCGCGGACCTGGAGGGCCTCCGCGCGGCGCTGCTCGTGGGCAGCGAGCGTCACGCGCAGGGTGGTCTGCTCGGCCGCGCAGCGCTCGCGGCGGCTGACGATGGCGCGGTCCTCGTTGTCGAGCTGGTGCAGTTCGTTCTGCAGGCGGGCATGGCGGTCGTCGAGTTCGAGGGTCTCGGCCAGCAGGGCGCGGATCTCGGACTGGGCGGCCTCGAGCGTCTGTTCGTGCGCCTGGCTGGCGGCCGTGGCGGACTGGAGGGCCGTCTCGGCCGCGGTCAGCAGCGCGCCGGCGTCGCGGGCGTCGCGCGCGTGGCGCTCGAGCGCCTGGCGGTCGCCCTGCGCCTCGCGGGCGGCGGCCTCGCCGTCGCCCGTGTCGCGCCGGATCAGGTCCTGGAGTTCCGCCAGGCGCTGGCGGCCGTGCTCGAGGGTCTGGCGCGTGCGCTCCAGGCGCGATTGCTGCTCGGTGGACGCCTGGCGTTCCGCGGCATGGGCCTGATCGAGGTCCGCCAGCGCCGCGCGCGCCGCCGCGTTCTCCTGGTCCAGGGCTTCGATGGCGGCCTGCGCCGCGGCGACCGCCGCGCGGCGGGCGCCCAGGGCGTCCTCCAGGGCCTGGAGGTCGGCCGCCATGACCTTGAGCCGCTGGCGCGAGGCGTAGATGTCCAGGCGCCGGAGTTCGTCGTGGTACTTCTGGTAGCGCGCGGCCTTGCCGGCCTGGCGCTGCAGCGAAATGATCTGGCGCTTGACTTCCTTGACGATGTCGGCCAGGCGCAGCAGGTTGTTTTCGGTCTGTTCCAGCTTGCGCAGCGCCTCGCGCTTGTCGGCCTTGAACTTGGTGATGCCGCTGGCCTCCTCGAAGACCTCGCGGCGATCGTCCGGGCGCGACCGCAGGATCACATCGATCCGGCCCTGCTCCATCAGCGAATAGGAGTTGGTGCCGATCCCCGTCTCCATGAACAGGCGCTGGATGTCCTTCAGCCGGCAGGCGGTCTTGTTGATGAAATACTGGCCTTCGCCGGTGCGGAACACCCGGCGCGTGACGGTCACCTCGTGGAAGTCCGTACCGAGCACGCCTTCGCAGCCGGTGAACGTCAGGCTGACTTCCGCCAGGTTGAGCGGCTTGCGGTTGTCGGTCCCGTTGAAGATGCAGTCTTCCATCTTGGTGCCGCGCAGCAGGCGCACGCTCTGCTCGCCGAGCACCCAGCGGATGGCGTCCGACATGTTGCTCTTGCCGCAGCCGTTTGGACCGACAATCGCCGTAATGCCCTCGCCGAACTCCAGCACCGTCCGGTCGGCAAAACTCTTGAACCCGATCAATTCCAGGCTTTTAAGATACACGGAGTCCTCGCGCGCCGGGTTGCCAGGGCTCACCCCTCCCTCGCATAGCCCATACCATAGCAAGGGGATAACAGGGGCGCAACCACAATCCGTGGGGAATTGTACTGCCTCGGAAGGTGTAAAACAATTACACCGGACGCCGCGTGAGGCTTGCCCGCCTCAGGTGGGGCACGCGGCCTACAGTTTTCCATGGGTTTCGATCATTATTGTAGGCCCGGTGCCATCACCGGGCGATTATTTCACAGCTTCTCGGTGACGCGGGCGCGCGGCTCAACGAGCAGGGGCGTGCATCCCGTCGGGCGGGATCGCCGTCCGTCCGGCCCCCATGGATTGAAACTGTAGGCGCGGGTCGGGCACCCGGGTTTCCTTGACGACCGGGAACCCGCGCCGGATGACCACCCGGAGCGTGCTCATGGTGAAGCTCTCGGCGGTGATGTTGGCCGGCAACTGTCCTGGCGCGCATTCGGACAACCGGCGGGCGAAGCCCGACTTTTCCGGGTGATCCCGGGTGAAGCAGAACTCATCCCCGGCGGCCATGGAGATGACGCGCTCGGCCATGATCTGGTCCATTTCGTAATCGTGCTGTTGCTGCAGCCGGAAAACCTTATTGGCCTCGCTTTTCATGCGGGTCAACTCCTTGGGCGCCAGCACCCAGAGATTGTAGCGCGGCGGAGTGAGCAGGTTGAAGCTGGCGTATTCCATCAGGGTCACGTCGCGGGGTTCGCCCTGGCGATGCCGGTCGGCCAGGCATTGCCGCAGGGCTTCCATGGCGAGCGTGCGCGTGGTCCGGTGGGAGGGATGGGAATCCAGGATGTCGGGCAGGAGCACCAGGTCCGGGGCTTCCTCGCGCAGCAGGGCGTTGAACTCGCGCTGGTCGGCTGCGTCCACCTCCTGGCGGTTCGGGTCGCGTTCCCCGCTGTCGTACGTCCGCCAGGCATTGAAGAAGCGATAGGCGCCGTCGGGACCGTAGACAAACTGGTCCCCGACGCGCCGCCGCACGTAGGCCGTCTCCGGCGGCAGGTCGGCCGCGGGATCGTTCAGCCGGCGCTGGGAGTTCCAGGGCGGCACGCCGAGGTCCAGGCCGATCAGGTGCGCCCAGTCCAGGGCTTCCTTGTTGACCGCGTCGATGATGGCCTCGCGCTTGGCGAAGGTCGGGGTCGCGCGGACGCTCCGATGGCTCGGCAGCACGACTACCGCGTGGACGGTGTTGCGCGGCGCCGCGCCGGCGGTTCCGGTCAACAGCATCCGGAGGAGCCCGCCGAGCTTGGCCGCTTCGTGGTGGTGCGGCAGGACCACCAGCACCTTGAGGCCGGACGGCAGGTCGCCGGGGAACAGGAAGGAGGGGTTGAAGCGCTGCGTGTGCATGCGGTCCCACGGCTTGAGGGCGTAGCGGATCGGGCCGCGCCGGCGCCGCCGGTAAGCCGCGACGCGCCGCATGGCCCGCTTGAGTGCGGCTTTGTAGAGGTCAAGGCGTGCTTTCGGGATGGTCACCCGTTGGGTCGCTGCGTTCATGGACGTCGCCCTCCTGGCGGCGGTGTCGAACACGGGGTGGCATCGAATCCCAGTTCCGAGGCGCCCGCCCCCGCATCGCCCGCCATCTCGGACGCGGCGATAGTCTCGCCGATACCGGCGTCCATTTCAAGCGCGGCGCGTTCCGGCCCGCGCCGATCCTCCCGCGGAGCAATTCGTTCGGCGTGATCATTTTTCGGTTGCGTGATGGGAGTTAGACCGGCTTCAATGCCTGGGATTTCCAGCGACGGTAGACCGCCGATAGCGACCCCGATAGCGGCTCCGAAACACAGCATCTACCTGAGAAGACACGTTCGGGCAACATATGGAGCAGTGATGACGGCGACACAATGCGGGATCATCCTGATGGGCGCGGCTTATGCCGAGCCATCATCCCGGGAACCCCGGATGCGAATGCTCGCCGGGCCATGGCGCTGCCTGGATGACTTGGGGCGCGGGGACCATGGCGGGGGGCGCGCATGAACATCCGAGCGTTGAAGGTGCCTGACGCCTGGAGCGCGCCGCGCGGGCTATTCGTCGTCATCGTGGCGCTGGTCGGGCTTGGACTGGTGGTGCTGGCGAGCGCCAGCACCGATCGGGCGCAAACGCTCCACGGCGATTCGTTTTTCCTGCTCAAACGCCAAATGGCATGGATGGGCTTGGGGGCGGTCGCCATGCTGGTCTGCGCGCGGATCGATTACCGGCGCTGGCGGGCGCTGGCTTGGCCGCTGGCCATCGGGACCGCGGGGCTGCTCGTGCTGGTCCTGGTGATCGGTCCCGAGATCGGGGGCAGCCGGCGCTGGCTGCGGCTGCCCTTCGGGATCATGAACTTCCAGCCGTCCGAGCTCGCGAAGATGAGCATGGTGGTCCTGCTGGCGCACTGGCTGGGACGCCGTCCGTGGCGGATGGCGGCGTTTCGCCACGGGGTTCTGGGTCCGGGGTCGATCATCGGCGCGGCCTGCCTGCTGATTTTGGCCGAGCCGGATTTCGGGTCCACCCTGCTGCTGGCGATGGTCGGCGGGTGCCTGCTGTTTGTCGGCGGGACCTTGAAGCGCTGGCTGGTTGCCGCGGCCGGCCTGGGCGGCGGGTTGCTGGGGCTGTTTCTGCGGTTCGACGAACGGCGCTGGGAGCGGATTCTGGCCTGGATCTGGCCGGACCGCTATCTGGCCAAGTCCTATCAA
This sequence comes from uncultured Verrucomicrobiota bacterium, assembly GCA_964515705.1. Classification (GTDB taxonomy): domain Bacteria; phylum Verrucomicrobiota; class Kiritimatiellia; order JAAZAB01; family JAAZAB01; genus CAZEVX01. The sequence continues at coordinate 12,562 of CAZEVX010000033.1, forward strand.
CTACGGGAAGCCATCAAGGCGTTCGTGCTGGGCGGACTGGGTGTTAACCTGGGAGGCGGCATGGCGAAACACGGATATCTGCCCGAGGTTCACACCGATTTCATTTTTGCCATTGCCGGCGAAGAACTGGGCCTGTGGGGATCGCTGGGCATTGTAGCGTTGTTCGCGGCCTTGATCGTCTATGGGTGCTGGATCAGCCTGCGCGCCCCCGACCTCTTCGGCCGCTATCTGGCCTTGGGCATAACCCTGACCATCGGACTCCAGGCGATTCTCAATATGGCGGTGGTGACGGGCTGTTTGCCGACGAAGGGGATCACCCTGCCGTTCTTCTCCTACGGCGGATCGAGCCTGTTCTTCACCCTGGCCCAATGCGGGATCTTGTTGAATATCGGGTGGGCGGGGGACAACCGGAGCCGGGAGGCGTGGTCCGGCGGCGGGCACGGGGGGGGCGAGCGTTACGGTTAGAACCTGGCCGCCCGCCTTGCTCGGCGCCGGGTCAGCGGCCTGGCGCGGGCAGGTCGGGAAAGCGGTCGCCCAGGGAAAACGGCGGGCGGGTGGCGGCGCGGCGGGTCAGGAGCAGGCGGCGGTCGTCGAGGTGCTGGCGCAGGGTGTCGAGGAAGACGGAGCAGGCCATGGTGGCGGCGCCGGCGGCTTCGACGGTCGTGCGTTCGGGGCCGTCCGAGGTGACGACCAGGATGTCGCCGGGCCGCTCGGCCTGGAGGACGAGGCGCTCGATGAGGGTGTCGGCCGTCTGGTCGGCCGGCGAGAAGCGCACGTCCACGACGCCGGGGTCGGAGGGGGCGTCGGCGCGGCCGGCGCTGCGGCCGTCGAAGACGATGGTGATGCGCGCCGCCAGGCTGCCGGCGGCCTGGCCGAGGTCAGCGATCAGGCGGTCGCGGCGCGCCTCGAGCTCGCGCGGCTGCCAGTCGCGCGGGCGATCGGCGCGGTACAGGAAATTATAGCCGTCGACGATGAGCCAGGCGACTGTCATGGGACCGGCGGCACGACCGGGCGACGCGTGTCGGGCGCTCGTGCCTACATATTCCTTGCATCCCGATAGTGCTTTGCTAGATTAGGACGATTTAGACGGAGTAGGCAAGAAGATTCGGCGATCGGCGCGGCATGAAAACGGTTGGCATCGGGTTGCTGGGATTCGGCACGGTCGGGACCGGCGTCGTGGCGGGGCTGCGGCGGGATGGCGCCCTGATCGCCAGCCGCACGGGGCTGGGCCTCGAGCTGCGCCGGATCGCCGATCTCGACGTGGCGCGCGACCGGGGCCTCGCGCTGCCGCCCGGCCTGTTGACCGCCGACGCCGCCGCGGTGGTGGACGACCCCGCGGTGGACATCGTCGTGGAACTGATCGGCGGGGTGACGGCGGCGCGCGAGCTGACGGGTCGGGCGCTGCGGCTGGGCAAGCCGGTGGTGACGGCCAACAAGGCGCTGCTGGCCGAGCACGGGGCGGAACTGTTCGCCCTGGCCGAGCGGCACGCGGCCGATATCTTGTTTGAGGCCAGCGTGGGGGGCGGGATTCCCGTGATCCGCACGCTGCGCGAGGGGCTGGTGAGCAATCGCATCCGCAGCATCTACGGCATCTTGAACGGGACCTGCAACTACATCCTGACGCGCATGGAGCAGCAGCGCCTGACGTTTGCCGCGGCGCTGAAGGAAGCCCAGAAGGCGGGATATGCCGAGGCCGACCCGACCCTCGACATTGACGGGTTGGACACGGCCCACAAGGCGGTGATCCTGGCGTCGCTGGCCTACGGGTTCAGCGTGCCGATGGCGGAGGTGGCCGTCGAGGGCATTCGGGCGCTGGATGCCAGCGACCTGCAGTACGCCCGCGAACTGGGCTACCGCATCAAGATGCTGGCGGTCATCGAGCAGGTCGATGGGGAGGTCAGCGTTCGGGTCCATCCGGCGCTGGTGCCGGCGACCCACATCATGGCGTCGGTCAACGGGGTGTTCAACGCCGTGTTGATCGAGGGCGATGCCGTCGGGGAGGTGCTGTGCTACGGGGAGGGGGCCGGGCGCGACCCGACCGCCAGCGCCGTGCTGAGCGACGTCGTGGACGCCGCGCGCAATCTGGTCTGCCAGACCCCGCGGCGGGCGCCCGGCTTCGTGGCGTTCCAACCGGGCGGGCGGGTGCGGCCGGTGGGCGAGACCGTGGCGCGCTACTACCTGCGCCTGACGCTGCTGGACAAGCCCGGCGTCTTCGGCCAGGTGGCCAGCGTGCTCGGCCGGCACGGCATCAGCCTGGCCTCGGTGCTGCAGAAGGAAAGTTTTGCCGGGCGCCACGTGCCCGTGGTGATCATCACCCACGGCGGGGCGGAGCGGGCGTTCCGGGCGGCGCTCGATGAACTGAACACGCTGGCCGTGGTGGGCGGGCGGGCGGTGCGGTGCCGCATCGAGGATTTCCGCCCTGGGCCCAATGGGCCCAACCGCGCGGCGAGCGGCGCCGCGCCCAACGCCTGAACCCGGAGGTCTGCCTACCCATGGGATTGGTCGTCCAGAAGTTCGGCGGCAGTTCGGTGGCCGACGCCGCCTGCATCCGGCGAGTTGCCGCCCGGATTCTCGACACGCAGCGGCAGGGCCACCAGGTCGTGGTGATTGTCAGCGCCATGGGGGACACGACCGATGACCTGATTGCCCTGGCGCAGGAACTCTGTCCGCACCCCAGCGACCGCGAGATGGACATGCTGATGTCCACCGGGGAACAGATGTCGGTGGCGCTGCTGGCCATTTGCCTGCACAGCCTGGGCGCCAAGGCCATTTCTCTGACCGGCCCCCAGGCGGGGATTTTCACCGACGGCACCCATCGCAAGGCCAAGATCACCAATATCCGGCCGCGGCGCATCCGGACCCACCTGCGCCAGGGGCAGATCGTGATCGTCGCCGGGTTCCAGGGCCTGGCGCCGAGCGCCGACATTGCCACGCTCGGGCGCGGCGGGTCGGACACGACCGCCGTGGCGCTGGCGGCGGCGCTCAAGGCGGACCGCTGCCAGATCTTCACCGACGTCGAAGGGGTCTATTCGGCCGACCCGCGCGTCGTGCCGCGGGCGCGCAAACTGGACGAGGTGGCCTACGACGAAATGCTCGAACTGGCGAGCACCGGGGCCAAGGTGCTGATGTCGCGCTCGGTGGAGTTCGCCAAGAAATACGGGGTCGAGCTGGAGGTGCTCTCGAGTTTTTCCCGGGCGCCGGGAACGCTCGTCAAAGAAGAGGTCAAGGGTATGGAAGACATTGTCGTGCGGGGCGTGGCGGCCGACAAGGACGAGGTCAAGATCACCGTCGGCGGCGTGCCGGACAAGCCGGGCATGGCGGCCCGGCTCTTCAAGGACCTGGCCGGGGCCAACATCAACATCGACATGATCGTGCAGAACATCGGCGCCGGGGGCCGGGCCGACATCTCGTTCACCGTGCCGCGGGAGGACCTCGAGAAGGCCCAGCGGGTGATCCGGGGGACGGCCCGGACGATGGCCGTGCGCGAGATCGCCGCCGACGCCGACGTCGGCAAGGTCAGCATCGTCGGCGTCGGGATGCGGGGACACTCGGGGGTGGCCTTCCAGATGTTCAAGGCTCTGGCGGCGGAAGGCATCAACATCCTGATGATTTCGACGTCCGAGATCAAGATCTCGGTGCTTGTGCGCAAGCACCTGGCGGACCGCGCCATGCGGGCGCTGCACCGCGCCTTCGGGCTGGACGCCCCGCGGCCGCGGACGCGCCGCTGAACCCGGGGCGCGGCCGCCGGCGGCACCAGGGAGGAAGTGGCTCATGCAGAGCGTGCGGTTTTACGATACGACCCTGCGCGACGGCATGCAGGGCGAGGGGGTGTCCCTGACGGCGGCGGGCAAAGTCCGCCTGGCCGAGCGCCTGGACCGCTTCGGGATCGATTACATCGAGGGCGGGTTCGCCGCCTCGAACCCCAAGGACATGGAGTTCTTCCGGGACATCCGCGCCCGGCGCCTGAAGCGCGCGCGCGTGGCGGCCTTCGGCAGCACCCGCCGCGCCGGCACGCCGGTGGGCGAGGACCACGGCACTCGCAAGCTGATCGAGGCCGGCACGGACGTGGTCACGATCTTCGGCAAGACCTGGCGCCTGCACGTGGCCGAGGTCCTGCGGACGACCGAGGCCGAGAACCTGGCGATGATCCGCGACACGGTCGCCTACCTCAAGGCGCGGGTGGGCGAGGTGATCTTCGACGCCGAGCATTTCTTCGACGGCTACCAGGACAGCCCCGCCTACGCGCTGGCGTGCCTGCGCGCCGCGCGCGAGGCGGGCGCGGACTGCCTGGTGCTCTGCGACACGCGCGGGGGCTGCCTGCCGCACGCGATTGCCGAGATCACCCGCGCCGCCGGCCGGGCGGTGCCGGGGGCCCTGGGAATCCACTGCCACAACGACGCCGAAACGGCGGTCGCCAACTCGCTCGAGGCCGTGCGCGCCGGGGCCATCCACGTCCAGGGCACGATCAACGGCTACGGCGAGCGCTGCGGCAACGCCAACCTCTGCGCCATCATCCCGAACGTCGTCCTCAAGCTCGGCTACGCCTGCCGCTGCCGCCGGCAGCTCGGCGACCTGCGGGAAATCTCGCGGTTCGTCGACGAGCTGCTCAACCGCGCGCCCGAGCGCCAGGCGGCCTACGTCGGCGAGAGCGCCTTCGCCCACAAGGCCGGCATGCACGTCAATGCCGTCGAGAAGAACCCCGTCAGTTTCGAGCATGTGCCCCCGGAAGCGGTCGGCAACGAGCGCCGCATCCTGATCTCGGAACTGTCCGGCAGCAGCAACGACCCCCTGACCGCCATCGAGATGGTCGTGAACATGAGCACGTCCTCGCCGGAAGTCCGCGAGGTGCTCAACAAGCTCGAACAGCTCGAGCAGAAGGGCTACCAGTACGAGGCCGCCGACGCCTCCTTCAAAATCCTGATCCAGAAGGTCCTCAAGCAGCACCGGTCGTTCTTCGACCTCGAGGGATTCCGCGTGATCGTCGAGAAGCGCGGCAAGCAGGACCGCTGCCATTCCGAGGCCACGATCAAACTGCGCGTCGGCGACGAGGTCGAGCACACGGTCGGGGAGGGCGACGGGCCGGTCAACGCCCTCGACCACGCCCTGCGCCGCGCCCTGACCCGCTTCTACCCGGCGATCGCCAAGGTGGCCCTGACCGATTACCGGGTGCGCATCCTCGATCCCGAGGAGGCCACCGCCGCCAAGACCCGCGTGCTGATCGAGTCCGGCGACGGCCAGGACACCTGGGGCACCGTCGGCGTGTCCGAGAACATCATCGAGGCGTCCTGGGAAGCGCTGGTGGACAGCGTCGAGTACAAGCTCTTCAAGGACGAGCTGCGGCGCCGCAAGCGGCGGCCCGCCGCCGGCCGGTGACCCGCAACGTTCCCGCCGGACCGGCGCTCCCCGTTCCGCGACCATGAAGCCACTCGACAAAACGTATGACGCCCGCGCGGTCGAGGCGCGCTGGTATGCCCGCTGGCTGGAGACCGGCGCTTTCCGGGCCGACCCGGCGCGCGGCGGCACGCCCTACACGATCATGATGCCGCCGCCCAACGTGACGGGCATCCTGCACATGGGGCACGCCCTGAACGCGACGCTCCAGGACATCCTCGTGCGCTGGCGGCGCATGCAGGGCCGCAACACCCTCTGGCTGCCGGGGACCGACCACGCCGGGATCGCCACCCAGAATGTCGTCGAGCGCGCCCTGCGCCAGGAGGGCAAAACCCGCGACGATCTCGGCCGCGAGCGCTTCCTCGAGCGCGTCTGGGCCTGGCGCGAACAGTACGGGTCCACCATCATCCAGCAGCTCAAGCGGCTGGGGACCGCCTGCGACTGGGAGCGCGCGCGCTTCACGATGGACGCCGGGATGAGCGACGCCGTGGCCGAAATCTTCGTGCGGCTCTACGACAAGCGCCTGATCACGCGCGGCCACTACATCATCCACTGGTGCCCGCGCTGCCGGACCGCGCTGTCCGACGAGGAAAGCGCCCACGCCGAGACCCGCGGCCAGCTCTATTACCTGCGCTACCTGCCCTGCCAAGGGCGCAAGAAGGACGCCGTGGTGGTGGCGACGACCCGCCCGGAGACCCTGCTGGGAGACGTCGCCCTGGCGGTCAACCCGCGCGACCCGCGCGCCGCGGGCCTCCGGGGCCGCACCTTCCGGCTGCCGGTGCTGGAGCGCGTTCTGCCGGTGATCGAGGACGATTTCGTCGACCCGGCCTTCGGCACCGGGGTCGTCAAGGTCACGCCCGCCCACGATCCCAACGACTTCGAGATCGGCCGCCGCCACGGGCTGGCGCCGATCAACGTCATGGACGACGACGGCCGGATGAACGAGCAGGCCGGGCCTTACCGCGGCCTGGACCGCTTCGAGTGCCGCCGGCGGATCGTGGACGACCTGACCCGCGCCGGGCTGGTGGACAAAATCGAGCCCCACGTGCATGCCGTCGGGCATTGCTACCGCTGCGACACCGTGGTCGAGCCGCGGCTGTCGCGGCAATGGTTCGTGCACATGCAACCGCTGGCGCGCCCGGCGATCGCGGCCGTCGCCGACGGCCGCGTCCAGTTCGTTCCCGAGCGCTGGACCAAGGTCTACCTGGACTGGATGGAAAACATCCGCGACTGGTGCATCTCGCGCCAGATCTGGTGGGG
>CAZEVX010000034.1:0-18890 GCA_964515705.1 uncultured Verrucomicrobiota bacterium
TGCGAGATCATGCACAACAGCGTGCTGATCAACGTCTACATGACCCACGCCGCCGCCGCGGCCAAGGTCCCGCGCTATTTCTTCTCCTCCTCCGTCTGCGTCTACCGCGACATGCAGCCCGGCGAGCCGGAAATGACCGAGGACCAGGCCGTGCCCGCCAAGCCCGACAACGAGTACGGCTGGGAAAAACTCTACTCCGAACGCCTCGCCCAGGCCTACGGCCGCAAGTTCGGCATGCAGGTCCGCATCGCCCGCTTCCAGAACTGTTACGGGCCCGAAGGGACCTGGCGCGGCGGCCGCGAAAAGGCCCCGGCGGCCATCTGCCGCAAGGTCGCCGAGGCTGCCGACGGCGGCGCGATCGACATCTGGGGCGACGGCTCGGCCATCCGGTCCTATACCTACATTGACGACATGGTCGACGGGATTTTCCGCCTGATGCAGTCCGGGATCGACCAGCCCGTGAACATCGGCTGCCCGCAGTACGTCAGCGTCCGCGACCTCGTGGATACCGTGGCGGCCGTGGCCGGCAAGCGCCTTGGCATCCGCAGCGTGCCGGGGCCGGTCGGCGTCCAATCCCGCAACTTCAGCAACGGCCGCATCCTCAGCACCGGTTGGCAGTCGCACTTCGACCTGCGCGCCGGCATCGCCCGCACCTATCCCTGGATTGTCCAGCAGGTCCGCAAGGCGGCGCGGGCCGCGGAACATGCGTGAGGCGCTCCGACCGCCCTAAGCGGCATGCCATGCCCGGTGCGGAACCCCGTGCCGGCCGGCGCGGATCGCCCCCGCCGCGGGTCGAAGCAGCGGCCGTCAACGCGCCCTTGACAACGCGCGCGGCAGGTCACACTCTATGATTATCTGATTCGCCGGGAGGGGTTCATGAGTACGACGGTATTGAACGTGACGGAGATCGCGCGGAACTTCTCGGAATACATCAGCCGGGTGGCGTATCGCCGGGAGCGCTTTGTGCTCCGGAAAGGGCGGCGCGTGATGGCCGAACTCCGCCCGGTGCGCGAGGGCCGGAAGTTGGGCGAGCTCGGGGCGCTGATGGCGGCGCTGCCCCGTCTGGGCGCGCGGGCTGATGCTGGCGACGCATAACCTGCGGGAGGTTGACCGCGTTCCGGGGCTCCGGGTGCAGCGATGGGCATGAAGGCACCGGCCGGCGTTCCATTCGACGTCGTCGTGCTGACGGCCGCCAACGCGGCCCAGGCGCGCGGCTACGCGGCCCAGCTGCGCTGGCGGCGCGCGGACGACGGCCTGCCGCCCGGCACCCGCTTCCTCGTGGCCGCCGATCCCGGCGGGCGGCGGGTCGGCTCCTTCGGCGCCACGCTCCACGCCCTGGCGCGCCTGGCCGGCGTCCTGGCCGCCGCGCGCCGCGGCCGCCGCGCGGCCTGCCCGGCCGACCTCTTCCGCGGCCGCCGCATCCTGATCTGCCACTCGGGCGGCGATAGCCGCCGCATTCCCGCCTATGCCGCCCAGGGCAAGGTGTTTCTGCCGCTGCCCGCCGTCCTCGACGCCGACCGCCCGGCGGCGATGTTCGACCTGATCCTGGCCAATGCCGCCAAGCTGCCCGCGCCGGCGGATGGGCGCGGCCAGGTCGTGATCCTCGCCGGGGATGTGCTCCTGACGATGGACACGGCCGCCCTCGACGTCTCCGCGCCGGGCGTTGTCGGGGTCGCTACGCCCGGATTGCCTGAACGCGGCGCGCGCCACGGGGTCTACGTCGTGGACGGGCCGCTGACCGCCGACCGCCCGCGCCCGGTGCGGGATTTTCTGCAAAAACCCGACCTGGCCGCCGCCCGCGCCCGCGGCGCCCTCGACGCCTCCGGCCGCCTGCTGGTGGACACGGGAATCCTGAGCCTCGATCCCGACACCGTCGGCCGTCTCCTGGCACTGGCCGGCCTGCGGCTTGTCCGGGGCGCGCCGCGCGCCGGGCCGGGCCTGCTGGTCGACCTCGCCCGCGGCGCCTGCCCGCCGCTGGACTTGTACGAGGAGCTGACCATGGCCCTGGCGCCGCGCCTGACGCGCGCCCGCTACGTGGCGGCCCTGGCGGACCGCGCGGCCGATCCCGCCCACGTCCGCCGCCTGGACCGGCTGCACCGGGCGCTGGCGGGCACGCCCTTCACGGTCAATATCCAGCCCGCCTGCGAGTTTTTCCATGTCGGCACGAGCCGCGAGCTGCTGGCCAACATGTCGCTGCTCACGCGCACCGCCCAGCTCTACGGCTTCCGCAACGGCCGGGGCGCCCTCAACGCCGCCGGCGCGCCGCTCGAGGGCGTCTTTGTGCTCGACTCCCTGGTCGAGACCGCCAGGGTGCGCGCCGGGCCGGGCGTGTTTCTCGAGGGCTGCGACGTCGCCGTCCCCCTGGCGCTTGAGGGCGACAACGTGCTTGTCGGGCTGCCGCGCGCGGCGCGCGAGCCGGTCTCCCTGCGCCGCGGCCTGGGGCTCGTCTGCCTGCCGGTGGGCCGGACGCGGTGGGTCGCCGTGCTCTTCGGCATGGACGATGATTTCAAGGGATGGCGCGGCGACGCCGCGGCGGCGGGCGGATGCGGATTCCTGAACGCCCCCGTCGGTCGCTGGCTCGCGTCCCACGGCCTGGCGCCGGACGACCTTTGGGCGCCCGGCATGCCGCAGACGCTCTGGCACGCGCGGCTCTGGCGGCCGGCCGACCTGCCGGCCGCCCTGCGCGCGGCGCGCTGGATGCAGGCGCCCGCCGGCGCCGCGCCTGCCGCCTGGCGCCGCGGCCCGCGCCTTTGCATGGACCAGCTCCTGCGCCGCGTCAACCACGCGCGCCTGATCGGGCAGCGGCAGGCCATCCGGCGGCAGGTGGACCTGCGCCGCCTGCCGGAGCGGCTGGCGGCCGACGACCGGTTGGCGGCCGACGCCCTCGTGCGGCAACTCCAAACGCCCGCCGAGGCCGCCGCCGCCTTCGCCCAGGCCGCCGCCGCCGGGACGGCGCCCGGCGCGCCGCTCTTCCGGGCGCGGGCGCTCGAGCTGGCGCGCCGCATCCTCGAGGCGCACCCGCTGCCGCGCGAGGCCGTCCGCCGCCAGGGATTCGCCGACGCCCGCGCCCTCGGCCAGGCGGTGCTCGACCGCGTGGCCGCGGCCCTGGCCCCGGAGTCCGGCCCGGCCGCCCGGCCGCGCCCGGCGGCCATCCTCCATGACCAGGTGGTCTGGGTGACCACCCCCGTGCGGCTGGATTTCGCCGGCGGCTGGTCGGACACGCCGCCCTTCTGCCTCGAGCGCGGCGGCAATGTCCTGAACGCGGCCATCACCCTCAACGGCCAGTATCCCGTGCAGGTCATGGCCAAACTCAACCGCGACCGCTGTGTGCGCCTCTCGAGCATCGATCTCGGACGCCGCTGCGAACTTCGCGATGCCGCCGAGATTCTCGACCACCACGACCCGCGCGACTGGGCGGCCCTGCCCAAGGCCGCCCTGGTCCTCGCCGGCATCGCCCCCGACCGGCCCGGCGCGTCGCTCGCCCGCCGCCTCGACCTCCTCGGCGGCGGCCTCGACCTCACGATCTTTTCGGCCGTGCCCAAGGGGTCCGGGCTGGGCACCAGCTCGATTCTCGGCGCCGCCGTCCTGGCCTGCCTGCTGCGGGTCCGCGGCGAGCCGGCGTCCCCCGAACGCCTGACGGCGCTGACCAGCGTCCTCGAGCAGCGCATGCGGACCGGCGGCGGCTGGCAGGACCAGGTCGGCGGGATCGTTCCGGGCGTCAAACTGATCCGCACCCGGCCGGGCCCCGACCAGACGCCGGGCCTGCAATGGGTGGTCTTCAACATGGCGCCGGGCGGCGCGTTCGGCGGACGGCTGCTGCTCTACTACACTGGCCAGAAACGCATGGCGCGCGACATCCTGCACAACGTCGTGCGCCGCTACCTGGCGCGCGACGCCGCGATCCTGCGGGTGCTCGACGAGATCAAGGACCTGCCGCTGCGCATGAAGGCCGAGCTGGACGCCCAGCAGGCCGACGCCTTTGCCCGCTCGCTCGACCGCTACTGGCATCTCAAGCAGCAGATCGACGCGGGCGCCACCAACCCGCGCCTCGACGCCATCCTGCGCGCCGCGCGCCCCTGGACCCTCGGCCGCTGCCTGGCCGGCGCCGGCGGCGGCGGGTTTGTCCTGTTCGTGGCCCACGATCCCGCGGCCGCCGTGGCCCTGCGCCGCCGCCTCGAATCCCGGCCGCCCAATCCCCAGGCGCGCTTCTTCGACTTTGCCGTGGATCCGACAGGACTCCAGATCACCGTGCTGTAACCCCCGGGCGGAGGGCGCGTGGCGGATTGCCAAGCGGGAATGCGGGCAGAAGCCGGGACCGCCGGAGAACTAGACCGCGCCGGCCGCGGCTGGCGCGCCCGGCTGGGATCGGCGCGCGTCCGACGCCTGGCACGGGAAGGCGCCTGGCTGGCGGCCGGCCAAGCCGCCGGACTGGTCGGCCTGGCGGCCGGCGTGCGCCTGCTCACGGGCCTGATGTCCCCCTCCGCCTACGGGGAACTGGCGCTCGCCATGACGGCGGCCACCTTGACGAGCCAGGTGCTCTGGGGGCCGCTTGCCAATGCCGCGGGACGGTACTACGCCCCGGCGCGGGAAGCCGGCCAGCTCCCCGCCTGCCTCGCCGCCCTGCGGCGGCTGCTGCGGACGGCGGCCGTGGTGGTCGTGCTGGCCGGGCTGGCGGCGGCCGCCGGCCTGGCGCTGGTTGCCGGCGGCCGCTGGCTGCCGCTGGGACTGGCGACTCTCGGGATGGCGTTGTGTTCCGGAGGCAATACCGTACTCAACGGCCTTCAGACCGCCGCGCGGCATCGCGCGGTCGTCGCCGTTCACCAGGCGCTCGAGCCGTGGGTGCGCGCGGCCCTGGCCGCCGCATGCCTGCTGGGCATCGCCCGCAGCAGCACGGCGGCCGCGGGCGGGTACGCCGCCGCCCTGGCCGTCGTGCTGGGATCGCAGGCGCTCTGGGCGCGCCTCCAGTTCCGCGCACCCGTGCCGGCCGCGCCGCGGGACGTCGCCGCCTGGCGCGGCCGCCTGGGGGCCTTCTCCTGGCCGTTCGCCGCCTGGGGCCTGTTCACCTGGGCCCACCTGGCGTCCGATCGCTGGGCGCTCTCGTTCTGCGCGACGACCCGCGAGGTCGGGCAGTATGCGGTCCTGTATCAACTCGGCTACACCCCGATCGCCATTGCCGCCGGGATGACCATGCAGTTCGTCGCCCCCATCCTGTTCCAGCAGGCCGGCGACGCCGCCGATGCCGCCCGCATCGCCGGCGTCACGCGCCGGGTCTGGATCCTGACCGGCGCCGCGCTGGGATTGACCGGCCTGGCCGTGCTCCTGGCGGCCCTGGCCCACGGCGCCGTGTTCCGGCTGCTGGCCGCCCCGGAGTACCGGGAACGGTCCGGCCTGCTGCCGTGGCTGGCGCTGGCCGGCGGCCTGTTCGCCGCCGGCCAGGTCCTGTCCATGGACTTGCTGAGCCGCTACCGCCTGCGCGCCCTGCTGGCCATCAAAATCGCCACCGCCCTCGCCGGCCTGCTCCTCAACCTGGCCGCCGCCCGCCGCTTCGGCGTGGCCGGGGTCGCCGGCGCGGGCGTCGTGTTCGCGGCGGGATACCTGCTCTGGATGACGGCGCTGGTCGCCCGCGCCCGGCCCCCGGTCGCGTTTTCCACAGCCCCCGGAGTCCGGTCATGACGGCGCGCGAGGTGATCGCCGGATGGCGCTGGCTGCTCCGCCGCGAGGCCGGGCTGAATCCCAGGGCGCTGGCGCGCGCCCTGCGCGGGCTGCCGCGTTTCGTTCGCGACTGGCGGCGGTTCCGCCGTGCCGGCTATGCCGGGCGCATGGCCTGGCGCCCTTGCCTTGGGGACTGGGCGGCGGAAGCCGGCGTGCCCGGCGCGTACCTGCTGCAGGACCTGCTCGTGGCGCGCCGTATCCATGCCGCCGCCCCGCAGCGGCACGTCGACGTCGGCTCGCGCCTCGACGGGTTCGTCGCCCAGGTCGCCAGCTTCCGCGACCTCGAGGTCTTCGATATCCGGCCGTTCTCGCGCCGGCTGCCCGGCGTCACGTTCCGGCAGGCCGACCTGACGCGGCCGCTCCCCGATCTGGCGGCGTGCTGCGACTCGCTGTCCTGCCTGCACGCCCTCGAGCATTTCGGGCTCGGCCGCTACGGCGACGCCGTGGATCCCCGCGGCCACGAGCGCGGACTGTCCGCCCTGGCCGCCATGCTGCGGCCCGGCGGCACGCTCTACCTGTCCGTGCCGATCGGCGCCGAGCGCGTCGAGTTCAACGCCCACCGCGTCTTCGATCCGCGGACGATCCTGGCGCTGGCCGCGGCGCGCGGGTTGACCGCGCAATCCCTCACCGCGATCCGCCCCGGCGGCGAGAGCGCCGACGTCCCGCTGAACGGGCCGGGGCTCGCGGCCCTCGCCCGCCAGCCCGACGCGCTGGGCGTTTTCGTGTTCCGCAACGCCGGCGGGGGAGGACCCTCCTCGTGAGCACCGTGGTCGCCCGCATCCGCGGCGGGCTGGGCAACCAGCTCTTCTGCTACGCCGCCGCGCGCCGTCTGGCGCTGGCCAACGGCGCCGACCTCGCGCTCGATACGGTCTCGGGGTTCGCGCGCGACTGGCGCTACCGGCGCCGCTGCCAGTTGCAGCGCTTCGCCATTCCCGCCCGCGCCGCGACGCCGGCCGAGCGCCTCGAACCCTGCGAGCGCGCGCGGCGCGCCCTCCAAAAATGGCGCGCGCGCCTTTGCCCGTTCGAACGGCGGCGCTACCTGGAGGAGAAATCCTTCGGATTCGACCCGCGCCTGCTGTCGCGCAAGATCGCGGGCACCGTCATCCTGGACGGCCTCTGGCAGAGCGAGGCCTATTTCCGGGACGTCGCCGACACGATCCGGCGCGACCTGCGAATGGCGCCGCCCGACGACCCGGAAAACCGCCGCTGGACCGACACCATCCGCGCCGCCGGCCAGGCGGTGGGGGTCCATGTCCGTTGGTTCGAGCCCCCGGGCGGCCCGGCGCCCCACAATGCGCCGCCAGCCTATTACCGGCGCGCGCTGGCCTGGATCGCGCAGCGCGTCGCCGCGCCCCGGTTCTTTGTGTTTTCCGACGACCCCGCGGCCGCCGGCGCGCTGCTGGCGGCGGCCGGAACGCGCGCCGACGTGATCGCCCACAACCGGGGCGACGCCCTGGCCTGGGCCGACTTCTGGCTGTTGCGCCAGTGCCGACATTTCATCATCGCCAACAGCACCTTCGGCTGGTGGGGCGCCTGGCTCGGCGAGGCGCCCGATAAACAGGTGGTCTGCCCGGCGCTGACCCTGCCGCCCGGGTCGCTGACTGTCTGGAACGCCCCCGGCCAGATTCCGGAACCGTGGACACAACTGTGACGATCCCGACCAACGCGCCCGCCCCGGCGGTGACGGTGCTGATGGCCTGCTACCAGGCCGAGCGCTGGCTGGACGAGGCGCTCGCCAGCGTGCGCGCCCAGACCTTCACGGACGTCGAGGTGCTGGTGGTGGACGATGGGTCGACGGACGCCACCCCGGCGATCCTCGGCCGCCATCGCGCCCTGGACGCGCGGCTGGTCGTGCTCGCTAAGCCGCACACCGGCCTGGCCGATTCGCTCAATGCCGGCCTGGCCCGTGCCCGCGGCGCCTGGGTCGCCCGCCTGGACGCCGACGATCTCTGGGAGCCCACCCGCCTCGCCGAGCAACTGGTCTTCCTCAATCGCCACGCCGGCGTGGTCCTGCTGGGCACCGCGTGCGTCTCGATCGATGAAACGGGACGCTGCCTCCGGCGACACCGCTACCCGCCCGGCCATGCCCGCCTGGTACGGCACCTGGAGCGGGTGCAGCGGTTTTTTCCGCATTCCTCCGTCCTGTATCGGGCCGAAACCGTCCGGCAGGCCGGCGGGTATAACCCGCGGAACCTGCGGTCCGAGGACACCGACCTGTGGCTGCGCCTCGCCGAGCGGGGCGGCGTCGCCTGCCTGGATCGGTTCCTGACCCGCAAACGCGAGCACGCTTGGCAGGTCTCGCACGACCGCGCCGGCCGGCAGCAGGCGGGCGATTCCATGGCGGCCCGCGTCTGCCATGTCCTGCGGTTGGCCGGGACGCCCGATCCCTCGACCGGCTCCGAAGCCGAGTGGATCGCCTTTCGCCAGTGGATCGAACGGCGCCTGGATGCGGATGGCTTTACACGGCGGCGCACCGCCTGGATCGCGGCGCGCGCGGCGCTCCGCGCGCCGAACCGGCTCGCCGGCATGGCGCGGGCGGCGGCCTGCCTGGCGCGCGCCGGCCAGCCGTGGCGCCTGCTGTGCGAGCGGCTGGCCGGGTCGTCGCTTCCGCGCCGGCTGGCCGCCGAATGGCGGGCGCGCGGCGTGTGGCCATCCGTGGAGGCGGACGCGTCGGCCTGTCCGCGGAATCCCGCGGCTTCGCCTTGATGCGCGCCCGGCGAGCGGATAGAGTGGCTTGCCCGTCGGGCGCGGCGCGAAAAGGGCCCGGGACGGCCGCGGCAAGGAGCGATGGATCGTGCGGACGGCATGGCTACAGCGGCTGCGGGCGCTCCTGCCGCGTAACCGGTTCGCTCGGAGCATTGCCGTGCTGGCCGGCGGCACGGCCTTCGGCTCGGCGATCGCCGCGCTGATGTCCCCGCTGCTGACGCGTCTGTACGCCCCGGCCGAGTTCGGGGTGCTGGCGGTCTTCAACTCGCTGCTGCTGCTGGGCCTCGTGGCGTCGAGCGCCTGCTACCACCAGGCGATCCCCTTGCCCGCTTCCGAGCGCGACGCCGCCGACCTCCTGGCCGTGTCGCTGGCGCTGGTCGCGGCCACCAGCCTGCTGGCGGCCGGCCTGGTCTGGCTGGCCGGCCCGCTCTTGGCCGTCCGCACGGGGGTGCCGGTCCTGGCGTCCTACCTGTGGTGGTTGCCGCCGGGCCTGGCCCTGAGCGGCGGCTACCAGGCCCTGAAGTTCTGGGCGATTCGCCGTCAGCAGTTTTCGCGCATCGGCCGGATCGCGGTTTTCCAGGGCCTGGCCAAGGTGGCGCTCCAGGTCGCCCTCTTCCGGCTGCGGGCGCTCGGCCTGCTGCTCGGCCATCTGGCGGGCCAGTCGGCCGGCAGCGTCGGGCTGGCCCGGCACGCATGGCGGGCGGATGAAAGCATCTTGCGCCAGGTGTCGGGTCCGGGCATGCGTGCCATGGCGCGGCGCTACTGGCGCTTCCCGGCGCTGTCCGCGCCGACCGCCTTGCTCAACACGGCCAGCACGGAACTGCCGCCGCTGCTGTTCGCCGGGCTGTTCGGCGCCGCCAACGCCGGGCTCTATGCCCTCAGCCGCAGCGTGCTCGCCCTGCCGGTGTCGCTGATCGGGTTCGCCGTTGCCGATGTCTTTACCGCCGACGCCCCCGACGCCCAGCGCCGCGGCGCGTTGCGCGGGCTGGTGGGGCCCCTGTATGCCCGCCTGGCCGGCCTGGCGCTGCCGCCCGCCTTGCTGCTCGTGCTCGCCGGGCCGGCGCTCTTTGCCTGGGCGTTCGGGGCCCGCTGGCGCGACGCGGGCGTCCTCACCCGCTGGCTGGCGCCCTGGCTGGTGCTGGTGTTCGTGGCCTCGCCCTTCACTCGGCTGTTTGCCGTCCTCGAGCGCCAGGCGGCCGGCCTGGCCTTCAATCTCCTGCTGCTCGGCGCCCGCGTGGCCGCAATCTATGCCGGCGCCCGGTGGCTGGGCGACTTCCTCGGCACGGCCAGGCTGTACGCGGTGGTCAGCGCCCTGTTCAGCGCGGCCATGCTCGCCTGGTGCCTGGCGGTCGGCGGCCTGACCCCCGGTTCCATCGTCCGGACGTTCCTGGCCGGCTCCGGCCGGGCGGTCGCCCTGGTCAGCCCTTCGTTGGCGGTGGCGGTGCTGGCCGGGGCGGGACGGGTGGCGCCGGAGGGCGGCGCGGTCCTGGCGGCGGCACTGGCATCCGGGCTGCTGATCGGCGCGGCCTGCTGGCGCGCCGCGCGCGAGGCGTACCGGCCGGACCCGCGGGGCGCCGGGCCCGTCGCGGCGGAGGGCACCCCATGACCGCCCGCCGTCCTACCGTCATTCACCTCGTGCACAGCCTGCGCGAGCATTACGGCGGGCCGGTGCGGTCGGTCGGCCAGCTCGCGCAACACCTGGCCCGCTTGGGGCTGGGCGTCCACATCCTGGCCGCCGATACCGGGCCGCGGGACGGGGCGTGGCAGGGCGATGTTGGCGAGGACGTGATCGTGCACCGGGTTCCCTCCAGGTACTGGCGGCGCGGGCGCGTGCTGGCGGCGCCGGCGTTCCGCGGCCGGCTGGCGGCGCTTTGCCGGTCCCTGGGCGCGCCGCTGATCGTCCACGACCACGGCCTCTGGCATCACCCGAGCCATGCCGCCGCCCGCGTGACGCGCGCGCTGGGCATCCCGCGCGTCGTCAGCCCGCGGGGGTCCCTGACGCGCTGGGCGTTCCGGCACAAGGCCTGGAAAAAGCGGCTGGCCTGGGCGCTCTACCAGCGTGCCGATGTGTGGGCGGCCACGGTTTTGCACGCGACCTCGGAGGAGGAGGCCGCCGACTTGCGGATGCTGGGCGCGGCCAACCCGATCGCGGTCGTGCCGAACGGTGTGGCGTTACCGCCGCCGCTCGCCGTTCGCAAGGCCCGCCCGCGGGTGGCGCTGTTCCTCTCGCGGATCAGCCCCAAGAAGGGATTGCTCGACCTGGTAGCCGCCTGGGCGCGGCTCCGGCCGCCGGGCTGGCGCTGCCTGATCGCCGGGCCAGACGAGGAACATCACCGGGCGGACGTCGAACGGGCCATCGCGGCCGCCGGGATGCAGGCGGTGTTTTCGTTTTGCGGGGCGGTGCCCGACGCGGAGAAATGGCGGTTGTATGCCTCGGCCGAACTGTTCGTGTTGCCGACGTACAGCGAGAACTTCGGGATGGTCGTGGCCGAGGCGCTGGCCTGCGGGGTGCCGGTCGTGACCACGCGCGGCGCGCCCTGGCGGGAACTGGAAACACGGCGCTGCGGGTGGTGGTGCGATGTCGGGGCGGCCCCGCTGGCCGAGGCCCTGCGCGCGGCGGTCGGGCTGAACGACGCCGAGCGCGCCGCCATGGGCGCCCGCGGCCGCGCCCTGATCGAGGACACCTACGCCTGGCCGCCAATGGCCGCCCGCCTGGCGGCGGTCTACGCGTGGAGTCTCGGGAGCGGTCCCCGGCCGGCCTGCGTGTCGGTCGCGCCGGCGCCCGGACCCGGAGGCGCGCCATGATCCTCGAGCAGCCGGAGTGGGCCTGGTTCGGCGTCGTGTGCGCGGCCGTCGCGGCGCTGCGCCTGCTGGCCGCGCACTGGCTGCCGCTGCGCCTGTTGTCCGTCACCACGGCCGCCACGGCGGGCTTTTTGCTCTTCCTGGCCGTGCCGCTGCTGGGGCACGCCGGCGAGTTTGCCATCCCGGTTGGCCGCTACAGCGGCCTGGTCTGCGCGGCCTACGCCGCGTTCCTGGCCGGCGCCGGCCTGGCGCGCGTAGCCATCGGGCCGGTGCGCCCGGTGGAAACGCTGGCCCCGCCGTCGCCGCGCATGGTCCGGGCGGCGACCTGGTTCTGCGCGGCCTGGGCGGCGGCGCGGGTCGCCTGGTTCTTCGCCACCGGCGGCCTGGCGCGCATGCTCGAGGTGACCTTCGGCGGCACGGCCCATGTCCAGCTCGTGATCTCCCGCGCGGACTACGCGGCCGAGACCGTGGCCCAAACCCTGGCCGCGCTCCTGGATCGCGGCCTGGGATATCTCTTTGTCGGCCTGTGGGTCCTGATGTTCCTGCGCCGGCCGCGCTGGGCGTTGCTGGCCTGGGCCGGGTTCGCTTTCAGCCAACTGGATGTCTATCATTCGCGCTCGGAGATTCTCGGGCTGGCGGTGGTGCCGCTGTGCGCCTACCTGGCGTTCCGCCGCCGGCCCGCCCGCCGGCCGGTCCTGCTGCTGGGAGGGCTGGTGGCCGGTGCCCTGGTCTTCTTTTCCTGGAATGCCGCCGTGCGGCTGGGCAAGGAGTATGAGCTGACGGCCGGCCGGGTGGCGGCCGACGCCCTGCGCGATGCCGGGTCGTCGGGCGCCGCCGCCACCCAGATTTTGCACGCGGGCTTGCGCGGCAGCCCCGCCGACTACGCCCGCGCCATGGCGGGATTCTTCGTGCCGCGCGCCGTCTGGCCGGCCAAACCCAACCTCCAGTACAATATCGAGATGACCGAACTGCTGACCGGCCTGCGGGTTGGCCGCGACACCAGCATTGTCACTACCACCATGCTCGGCGAAGCCTGGTTCTACGGCGGCGTCGGCGGCACGATCTGGCTGCTGCTGCTGTTCGGGGCCACGGCCTATCTTGCCGAACGCGTCCTCGGCGGCAGCGCGATCGAACTGGCCGGGCTGTTTTTTGCGACCCTGTTCCAGACCTTGATCATGGTCCGATCCACCTTCCTGACGTATTACCAGTCGGCCGCCATCATGATCGTGTTCGGATGGCTCTGGCTGGCCTGGAAACGCCTATGTCGAACGCCCCATCCCTAACGCCGGGCCGGACGCCCGCCCGCCCGCGGCTGCTCGTGGTCGCCCGCATGTCGCCGCGGCGGAATGCCCGCACGCGGCGCCTGATCCGGGCGCTGGCATCGTGCTACGAGATCCGCGTTCTGGCCGCGGCGGCCGAGGGGCAGGCGGCCGAAACCTACGCGCTTGACGGCGCGCGGGTCGTCGAACGCGCCCTGCCGTTCCCCGGCCACAGCCTCCTGCACGTGGCCGGCCTGCTGCGCGTCCTGGCGCTCAACCTGGCGGGCGCCTGGCAGGCGCTGGCCTGGCGCCCCGAGGTCGTGGTCTGTTCCGACGCGCTCTACCTGCTGCCGGGCCTGGCGGCGCGGGCGCGGCGGCGCGTCTATGTCTTCAACGCGCACGAACTGCTGTGGGCCCTCGGCAATTCGCCCGCGCTCTCGCGCGTCCTCGGCTGGATCGAATGGATCGCCCTGCGGGCCTGCACCTTCTGGCTGGTGCCGTCGCCCGAGCGCGCGGCCCTGATGCTCGAGCATTACGGACTCCGCAAGCCGTTCCTGGTCTACGAAAACCTGCCGCTCGACATCACGCCGCGCGTTGGCGACCGGCCGCGCTACCGCGCGGCGCTGCGGCAGGCCGGCGTGCCGGAGAACCGGCCGGTCGTCATGTTCCAGGGGTCGCTGGAAGCCGGCCGCGGCCTGGACGCGCTCGTGGCCGCCGCCGCCGGCGGGCGGTTCCACCTCGTCGTGCAGGGCGGCGGCCGCCTGCGGCCCTGGCTGGAGACGAACCGACACCCCCATCTGACGATCTTGCCGCCCTGTCCAAACGCGGAGACGACGGCCTGGTTGAGCGCCGCCGATTTCGCCTTCGTGTATTACCCGAACGACTGCTTGAACTCGGCCTACGCCTGTTCCAATAAATTGTACGCCGCCGTCTTCGCGGGCGTGCCCGTGCTCTGCAACCGGCTGCCGGCCTTCGAGCAGTTCGCCGGCCGGCATGGCGGCGTGGTGTTTCTCGAGGACCTGTCCCCCGCCGCCATCGAGGACGCCGTGGCCGGCGCGCTGGCCGCGCCGGGCCGGATCGAGACCCTGCGCCGCGCGATGACCGTCGCCGCCGACCATTGGAGCCGCGTGCCCCTGGAACGCACGATCGCCGAGTATTTCGCCCGGCATGCCCGGCTGGGAGGCGCCTGATGCGCATCGGCATCAACCTGCTGTACCTGATTCCCGGAGTGGTCGGCGGAACGGAAACCTATGCCGTCTCGCTGCTCGGGGCGCTCGCGGCGCTCGACCGCCGCCATGACTACGTCGTGTACCTGAACCGCGAGGCGGCCGGCGTGCCCCTGCCCGCCGGCCCGGCCTGGCGGCGGGTCGTCGCGCCGGTCCGCGGGCGCTGGCGCGCCGGGCGCTACCTTGTCGAGCAGGCCTGGCTGCCGCGCCGGCTGGCGGCGGATGGCGTGGGCCTGGTGCACTCGCTGGGCTACGTCGGGCCGCTGGCGCCGCCCTGCCCGGCGGTCGTCACGGTCTGCGACCTGAACTTTCTCGCGCTCAAGGACATCATGCCGCGCAGCAAGCGCCGGGTGCTGGCCTGGTTCTGCACGCACGCGGCCCGCCGGGCGGCGCGCGTGATCACGATCTCCGAGTTTGCCGCCGCCCAGATGCGCGACTACCTGGGGTTGCCCGCGGAGCGCATCACGGTCACGCCGCTGGGGCCGGGATGGGAACCGGACGCCGCCCCGCCCGAGCCGTGGGACGCGCTGCGGCGGCGCTACGCGCTGCCGGAGTCCTATGTGGCCGCGATCGGCGGCGGGAGCCCCCACAAGAACATTCCACGATTGGTCGCCGCCTTCGCGCGCGTGTGCCGGGATGTCCCGCGGCACTTGGTCCTCATCGGGCGGCTGCCGCCCGGCTACGATCTCGCGGCGGACGCCGCCCGCCACGGGCTGGCGCCTGGCCGCCTGCGACACACGGGGTTCGTCCCGCGCGCCCACCTGCGCCCGCTGCTCGACCATGCCGCGCTCTTCGTGCTGCCGTCGCTCTACGAGGGATTCGGCCTGCCGGCGCTCGAAGCCCAGCGCGCCGGCGTGCCGCTGGCCTGCTCGCGCGCCGCCGCGCTTCCGGAAGTCGCCGGGGACGGCGCGGTCTATTTCGATCCGTTGTCGGTGGACGACCTCGCCGACGCCCTCCGGCGCTGCCTGGGCGATCCGGCCTTGCGCGACGCCCTGCGCCGCCGCGGGTTCGCCAACGCCGCCCGCTTCACCTGGGACCGGACCGCCCGCGCCACGCTGGCCGTCTACGAGCAGGTCGCCGGCGCGCCCGCCGCGGGCGGGCGCTGACCGGCGGCGGAAGCCGGCTCGCGAGGCCGCTCGTCCAGGGAAGGCCGCCACCCGCGCCATGGAGGGCGAGCCTGGGGCGAGCCGCCGCCAAACCGCTCGGCATAGCCTCGCCCATGGATGCCGCTGCATCGCGGGGCTTGGGCGCGCCTCCCGCCTACGCGGCGCGTCAGGCCGCCGCTCCTGCCTGCCGCAGGCACGATCGGCGCGCAAGCCGGCGCGCCGCGGCCGCAAGGGCGCCGGCGACTGTCGGGAACCGGCCCGTGCCCGCCATTCCCGGGATGCCGCCCATCCGGGCCGCGCCGAATCGGCTTGAAGCGCGGGGGGGTGGGTGCTATCTAGCAGACGGCCGCCACGGGTGCCCGCGGCGCGCCCGCCCGCAGGAGACCGATATGCCACCGAGCGTCTGCGTCCTGGGACTGGGATACATCGGCCTGCCGACCGCCAGCCTGCTGGCCAGCCGCGGCATGGCCGTCCACGGCGTGGACGTCCGCCCCGAGGTGGTCGCCACGATCGCCTCCGGCCGCATCCATATCGTCGAGCCGGACCTCGATATCCTCGTCCGCTCCGCCGTCCAGTCGGGGCGGCTGACCGTCGGCCCGCGCCCGTGCCCGGCCGACGTCTTCATCATCGCCGTGCCCACGCCCTTCCGCGACGGGCATCAGCCGGACGTTCGGTGCGTCGACGCCGCCGTCGAGGCCCTGGCGCCGGCGCTGGCCGAGGGCAACCTCGTGATCCTCGAATCCACGTCGCCGGTGGGCACCACCGAACGCATCGCCGCCCGGCTGCGCGCCGCCCGCCCCGATCTCCGGCGCCTGAATGTCGCCCACTGCCCGGAACGCGTGCTGCCAGGCCGCATCCTGCGGGAATTGGTCGATAACGACCGCGTCGTCGGCGGCACAGACCCGCAGGCCACGCAGGACGCCGTGGCGTTCTACCAGCGGTTCGTCACCGGCGATATCCTGCCGACCGATGCCCGTACCGCCGAGATGTGCAAGCTCACCGAGAACGCCTTCCGCGACGTCAACATCGCCTTCGCCAACGAACTGTCGATGCTCTGCGAGCGCCTGGGGATCGACGTCTGGCAGTTGATCCGCCTCGCCAACCACCACCCGCGCGTCAAGATTCTCAAGCCTGGCCCGGGTGTCGGCGGGCACTGCATCGCCGTGGACCCCTGGTTCCTTGTCAGCGCCGACCCCGAACGCGCCCGCCTGATCCGCGCCGCGCGCGAGGTCAACGACGCCAAGCCGGACTGGGTGGTGGCCCGGGTGCGAGAGGCGGCCGCCGGCCGGGACCGCCCGGCGATCGGGTGCCTTGGCCTAACCTTCAAGCCGGACATCGACGACCTGCGCGAGTCGCCGGCCCTGGCGATCGTGCGGCGCCTGCGGGACGAGCGCATCGGCCGGCTGCTGGTCTGCGAGCCGCACCTCGAGCGCTCCGACGAGTGGGACTTGCTCCCGTTGGACGCGGCGCTCGACGGCGCGGACATCGTGCTGGCGCTCGTGGCGCACCGCGCCTTCCGCGCCGTGCCGCCGGACCGGCTGGCCGGCAAGACCGTCCTGGACGTGTGCGGCCTATGGCGCTGACCCTCCTCTTCGTGTTCGGCACGCGGCCGGAAGCCATCAAGATGGCCCCGGTCATCCGCCGCCTGCGCGGGGAGGCCCGTTACCGCGCGCGCGTCTGCGTCACGGCCCAGCACCGCCAGATGCTCGACCCGGTCCTGCGCCTGTTCGAGATCGCGCCCGACCGCGACCTGAACTTGATGGCGGCCGACCAGGACCTCTATGATTTGACCGGCCGCGTGCTCGTGGGCCTGCGCGGCGTCCTGCGCGCCGAGCGCCCCGACCTGGTCCTGGTGCAGGGCGACACCACCACCACCTTCGCCGCCGCGCTGGCCGCCTTCTACGCGCGCGTGCCGGTGGCGCACATCGAGGCCGGCCTGCGCACCGGCAACCCCCGGGCGCCGTTCCCGGAGGAACTCAACCGCGTGCTGACCACGCGCCTGGCCGACCTGTTCTTTGCGCCGACGGAGGCCAACCGGCGCAACCTGCTGGCCGAAGGCGTTCCCGACGCCGCCATCCGCGTCACGGGCAACCCGGGAATCGACGCCCTGCTCTGGGTGCGCGCGCGGTTGCCGGAGCGGCCGCCGGCGGCCTGGCGCCCGGCGTTCGGGCCGGCCTGGGAGCGCCTGGCGCAGCCGGCGGCGCCGGTGATCCTGGTCACCGGCCACCGCCGCGAGCATTTCGGCGCGCCGTTCCGCGCCATCTGCGGCGGGCTGCGCGAGCTGGCCGCGCGGCACCCGGACTGGGCGCTGGTCTACCCGGTGCATCTCAATCCCCAGGTCCAGCGGCCGGTGCGCGAGCTGCTCTCGGGCCTGGACAATGTCCATCTGCTGGCGCCGCTCGAGTACGAGCCGTTCGTCTGGCTGATGAACCGCGCCGCGCTGATCCTGACCGATTCCGGCGGCGTCCAGGAGGAGGCCCCTTCCCTCGGCAAACCGGTGCTCGTCATGCGCGAGAGCACCGAGCGGCCGGAAGCCGTCGCGGCCGGCACGGTCCGGCTGGTCGGGGCCGATCCCGCCCGCATCGTGCGGGATACCGAGGCGATCCTGGCCGACCCGGCGGTCTGCCGGCGCATGGCGCGCGCCCATAACCCCTATGGCGACGGACAGGCCGCCGGGCGCATCGCCGATGCCCTGGACGCCTGGATCGCGCGCCGGACGCCGCCCGCCGGTCCGGCGGCCGCGGAGCCGTCCTCATGAGCGGCGCGCCCCTGAGGATCATGGTGGTCAGTTGCGTCTTCCCGCCGGAACCGGTGGTCTCGGCCCGGACTTGCGCCGACCTGGCGGCGGAGCTCGTCCGGCGCGGGCACGCGGTCACGGTGGTCACCGGGTGGCCAAGCCGCCCGGCGGGCCGCCTCTATCCGGGATTCCGGCGGCGGCTCGCGGCCCGCCAGACGGCGCCGGAGGGCTACCGGCTGGTGCGCTGCTTTTCGGCGCCGTCGCGCCGCTCCGGGATCGCCAGCCGGTTCCTCGAGAACGCAGTGTTCGGCCTCGCCTCGGCGGCCGCGCTGCTGCTGGCGGCGCCGCGGCCGCACGCGGTCTACGCCAATACCTGGCCGGTCGTCGCCGCCGCCCTGCTGGCGGCGGCGGCGCGTTGCCGCGGCGTTCCGCTGATCACGAGCGTCCAGGACCTGTATCCCGAGTCGCTCGCGGCGCAGGGCCGCCTGTCGCCCGACAGCCGGCTGGCGCGGGCCTTGCGGCGACTCGATGGCTGGGTCGCGCGCCGCAGCCGCGCGGTGCTGCCCGTCGCGCGCCGCTTCGCGGAGGTCTACCGCACCGACCGCGGCGTGCCCGCCGCGCGCGTCCGGTACATGCCCAACTGGCTGGATGCGCGGGCGTGGAGCGCCGACCCGGCCGCGGGGCGAGCGGCGCGCGCCGCGCGCGGCATCCCGCAGGACGCCCTGCTGCTGGTCTATGCCGGCAACGTCGGCGTGGCCGCCGGCGTCGAAACGGTGATCGCGGCCTTCCGCGACCTGGCGGACGATCCCCGCTGGTTCCTGCTGATCGCGGGGGAGGGGAGCCGCCTGGAGGCGTGCCGCCGCCTGGCGGCCGACGGCGGCAATCCCCGCGTCCGGTTCTGGAGCCCATGGCCGGCGGCCGAGACGGCGGCGGCGCTGGGGGCGGCCGACGTCTTCGTCCTGCCCACGCGCGGCCAGCAGGCGCGGGCCTCGATGCCCTCGAAACTGATCGCCTACCTGCTCGCCGAACGCCCGGTCCTGGCGCTGGCGCCGGCCGACAGCGACCTGGCGGAGCTGACGGCGCAAGGCGGTGGCTGGGTCGTGCCGCCCGATGCCCCGTCGGCGCTGGCCGAGGCGTTGCGTCGGCTGGCCGCCGGCGACCGGGCCGATCTGCGGCGGCGCGGCGCGCAGGGCCGGCGCCTGGCGCTCGACCAGTTCAGCCGCGCGGCGGTCCTGCCGGGCGTGGCGGACCTGGTCGAGCGCGTGGCGCGAAAGGAGGACGTATGACGGCCGCGACCGCGGCGAACGGCTCGATCCGGCCGATGCGGGCGTCCGACCTGGAC
>CAZEVX010000035.1:0-18769 GCA_964515705.1 uncultured Verrucomicrobiota bacterium
ACGGTCTGGCGCCTGACTGGGCAACAGGGGCAGGCGCAACTCCCGCGGTGTTGGGCGGCTAAGGCCGCGCGGACGTTTGCTATGGGGAAGGCCGGCATTCATCCTCCCGGAGGCGGCGCGTTTGCATCGCGGGTAGGGCGGGACAGCCTTGTCCCGCCGGCGCGGGAAATAGCGCGAAACCCGCGACATGCGTCCCGCGCCTGCCCGCCGCGGGCGGGCGGCAGCGAGTGCTTCCGAAGCCTTAGTATAGCCGGGTGAACGCGAAGTCGGCGGGGATCCCCAGCTCGGCCTTGGCGGCGCGCAGGTTGTCGGCGACCTGCCGGTCGAGGGCCTCGAAGTAGTTGTTGCCCTCGGCGTCGATATCCACGACGAACGGGCCGAGGCGTTCGAGGTCGAGCAGCCAGGCGGCCTCGATCGA
The DNA here is from genome assembly GCA_964515705.1 of uncultured Verrucomicrobiota bacterium. GTDB lineage: Bacteria > Verrucomicrobiota > Kiritimatiellia > JAAZAB01 > JAAZAB01 > CAZEVX01. The sequence continues at coordinate 419 of CAZEVX010000035.1, forward strand.
GCCCAGTTCCTCGAACAGGCGCACGTCCTGGATGCGGATCGCCGGCAGGAACAGGTTGGACCCGACGAACGGCGGCGTGAGGTGCACGCAGCCGCAGGCCTTCATGGCCGCTGCCGTCGCCGCGCCCATGGTCGTCTTGCCGACGATCGCCTTGAGGGCCCACTCGCGCACCGCGCGCGGCCCCCATTTCTCGAAGCGGATGCTCGAGGTCGGGGTGAAGGCCACCAGCCGCCAGCCGCCCGCCTCGCGGACGACCACCGGCCCAACGTGGATCAGCACGTTGCGTCCGGCCGTCTCGAGCGGCAGGGGCTGTCCTTCGTCGAACACGGCGCGCTGCAGGCGCGAGCGGCAGGTGAAGGCCGGGCCGGACAGGAAAACCTCGTCGCCCAGCCGCAGGGCGCGGATGTCGGCGTCGGCCAGCGGGCTCGTCAGGTGGTGCACGGCCATGGTCAGGTCCTTTCCCCGAACCAGCGCGGGTCGTCGAGGCGCGTGACGCGGCCGTCGGCGGCGATGCGATGCGTGCAGCGCCGGACGATCCAGCAGTTGCTGCTGGTGGCCACGGCGATTCCGGCGATGTGGGTGTAGGCGTACTCGATGTGGACCGCCATCACGGAGACGCGCCCCCCCATGCCCATCGGGCCGATGCCCAGGCGGTCGAGGGCGCGGGTCAGGTTGGTTTCCAGGGCGGCGATCGCCGGGTCGGGGTGCCGCGAGCCGACCGGCCGCAGGCAGGCCGCCTGCTTGGCAAGGGCGGCGGCCAGGTTGGCGGTGCCGCCGAGCCCGACGCCGAGGATCGCCGGCGGGCAGATCGCGCCCGCGCGGGCGGAGGCCGCGTAGGCCTCGAGCAGGAAGGCCTGGATGCCGGCCAGGCCGTCGGCGAAGGCGATCACGCGGTGGCGCGTGCCGCCGAAACATTCCGAGCCGCCGCCCTTGGCCACGAAGGTGATCTCGAGATCGGCGCCGGGCGCGACGCGGTAGGTGAAGTCCGGGATGTTCATCCCGACGTTCGTGCCGGGATCGGCGCCGGTCAGCGGGTGCTTCATGGTGCTGCGCAGCAGCCCCTCGCGCGTCGCCCGGGCGACCATGCGGCGGGCGGCCGCCTCGAGCCCGAGCAGGCCGCCCGCGAGCCGCGCCGCGTTGCCGACCTTGACGAAGAACAGCGGCCAGCCGGTGTCCGGGCAGGTCGGCGCGCCGCGCTGCTCGGCGAGGGTCACGCTCTCGAGGGTTTTCTGGAAACTCGCGCGGGCCGCCGGCGCGGTCTCGCGCGCGATGGCCTGCTCGAAAAACGCCCGCACGTCCGGCGGCAGCCGCGTGGATGCCGTCCGGATCGTCCGGTAGAGCACGTCCTCGATCAGCGTCGCCGGGATCGGCGCGGCGGGCGCGCCCGCCGCCGGGGACGCCGGGTCCGGCCCTGGCGCGTCGGGGATCTCCAGGCCGGCCAGCGGCCCATGCTGCTGGCAGCCGTAGATGTCGTCGTCCTCGAGCGCGCCGCTGGCGTGCCGCCGCGGCAGGGTGATCTTGATGGCGCGGACGACGTCGTAGGGCAGGATGGCCACCTGGACGGCGGGCACCCCGTAGAGGGCGCCGATGCGCTCGGGGGTCAGCGCGCCCGAGCGCCGGACGCGCTCGTAGGCCGCGCGGTCGCGGAACATCAGGTCGAAGGTCAGGTGCAGGGGCCCCGCGTTCTTGCTGCGCAGGACGTCGGCCAGGTCAGCCAGCCGCGGCATCGGGCCCTCCCACCGCGACCGTCTCGAAGGACGCGGTTTCCGACAGGTCGTCCACGTCGACCAGGTGATAGAGCGAGAACGTGTAGACCGCTCCCATGGGGATGTCCGAGGGCGAGTAGGGGAAGGCCAGGTTGCCGGCCGTGGACTGGCGCCCGGGATAGTCGGTGTGCAGCAGGCGCGCGCGGGCCAGTGCGCAGACGGTATTGGCGACGGCCTGGGTGTCCGCCGCGGCCTCGAGGATCACGACCAGGCCGGTCTCCGCGCCGGGCGCCGGCCGGCCCCCGGGCGTCTTCAGCAACAGGCGGTAGCTGTCCGGGCGGATGGTCCGCGGCAGGCTGGCGGCCACGAACCGGCGCGTATCCTCGAAGAGATTGTCCAGGACGCCGACCGTGCGCGGGTCGCGGATGGCGGCCGGGGCGATCGTGCGGTAGCCGGCGAGCGCCGCGCCTTCGACCTTGATGGTCTTGACGGCCGCCGGCCGGAAGCGGCCGCCGCGCACGCGGACCGCCCGCTCCGAGACCTGGGTATACACGGCCTCGGCGACGTCTGCCACGCCATCGGGTTCGCGGATCAACGTCGGGCTGGCCTGCTCGTAAAGAGTGTGGGCGGCGACTTTCTCCACCGTGCAGCGGCGCGCCGGATTGGCCGGCTCGAGCACGAAGGCGTCCGGTTCGAGCGTCGCCGTCAGAACGTCGGCCGCGCTCTGGGGTTCGGCGCACAGGCAGCCGCATTCCATGATCTTGCCCAGGTGGAACGCCAGGCCGGGATCGTAGCCGGCGCGGAGCGCCGGGGCGGCGTAGATCGCCGTGTCGCAGGCGCGGCCCGCCAGGACGACCTGCGCGCCGCCGTCCAATGCCCGGATGAACGGCGCCGTGCCGATTTGGCTGACGATCCGCACGCTGCGTTCAATGGCGGCTTCCGATCCCGGCAGGGCCGGGCCCATCGGCCGGACCTTGCCGGCGCGCCACTTGGCCAGCAGATACGCCTTGTCCACCTCGGTGCGGATGATCGTCATCCGGAAGCGCAGCCCGCGCGCGCGCGCGATCTCCGCGATAATCTCCCGCAGCCACTCGACGTGGACGTTGCCGCCGGCGCCCCCGGCCGACCCGATCAGGAAGGGCACCTGGTGCGCCAGCGCCAGCGGGAGGGCGAACTCGAGGTCGCGCCGCACGGCCGCGCGGTCGGTAAAGCTCTTGCCGCTGCCGAGGTAGTGGGGGCCCGGGTCGGTCGAGCCGGCGTCCACGCCGAGGACGTCCGGCCGGGCGCGCGCGAAGGCCGCCGCCAAACTGTCCGTATCGTAGCCGTATCCGAGCAGGCCGTTGAGGGCCAGCAAGCGCATGGGGGTGTTGCTCCGGACGTTGGCAAACAGGAATGCACCCTACCCGTGTCCGTCCTCCCGCTCAAGCCAAATCCGTGCGGTCCGGAGCGTGTGCCTGGCGCTATGGCCTCAGAAGGTGTGAAATAATCGCCCGGTGCGGGCACCGGGCCTACAACAATGGGCGAAACGTCCAGGAAAACTGTAGGCCGCGTGCCCCACCCGAGGCGGGCAAGCCTCACGCGGCGTCCAGATTGATTATTTCACAGCTTCTGCCGAAGCGCCCTGCCGGCTTGTCCGGCGGGAGCCCAACCTTTCAGCGTCCAGCGGCGCCAGGCCGCGGGGACGCCCCCTCCCGACCCGGGGCCTAGCGCGTCATTTCGCTTGTACGCACCGCCAACATCAGACAAGATGCCCCAGGGGTTGTGCCTGGCAAAGCGGATGGCAAGGGGAATCCATGGACGCATCCATGCTGGCGCGTGAAATCCTCGAGCGGGCGCGCGGCGCGCGGACCGAGGAAGACCTGAAGATGGGGGTGGACCCCCTCTTGCGGCGCGCCTTTGCCAGCCTGGGCGTGGATGTCAATCTCGCGGCGTACGAGCGCACCACGGCGGTAACCGCCAAGCGCATGGACGCCGTCTATGGCTTTCTCGTCATCGAATACAAGGCGCCCGGCAAATTGGCGACGGCGACGGGCGTGCGCGGCGTCCAGGAGCAACTGCAGACGTATCTGAGGGAAGAGGCGCAGCGGCATGGCGCCCAGGCGGATGAGTTTCTGGAAAAGGCCGTAGGCATCGCGCTCGACGACCGCCAGATCATCTTCGTGCGCTTCAGCCGGACGGCCCGTCTCCTGACGTTGCCCGTGCCGGCGGGGCCGGCGCCGGGCGACCTGTTCCCCGAACTCATCCCGCAGCGCGGATTCCAGTGCCAGGGCCCCTTCCCAATCTCCGCCAGCAGCGTGAGCAGCCTGTTGGTGTTCGTGCGGTCCGCGGCGCGCCGGCCGCTGACCGCCGACCATCTGGCGGCGGTCTTCGGCCCCGCGCATCCCGCGGCGCGGCTCTTGGTCTCGGAACTCTACGGCGCGGCCATGCGCGGCCAGCGGCGCAGCCAGTTCCCGCGCGTGGCCACGTTTTACGAGGAATGGAATCGGCTGTTTGGCGTCGTGTACGGCGAAAAACTCGACAAGGTTGAGCAGGCGGCCGAGGACACGGCCCGCTTGTACGGCTTGCCGGCCGGCATCCGCCTGAAAACGCTGCTATTCGCCATCCACACGTTTTATGCCTTCCTCATGAAGTTGATCGCCATCGAGTTGCTTGCCCTGCAGCGCGATGCCGCGGTCGTGTCCTTTGTCGGCGGTCTCGCCGCCCTCGATGACGCCGGCCTGAAGGCGCGGCTGGACGACCTCGAAAGCGGCAGCGGCTTCCGGGATCGCGGCATTGCCAACTTCCTGGAAGCGGATTTCTTTTCCTGGTATCTCGACGCCTGGGGCGGCCGACTGGCCGAGGCCGTGCGCGGGATTGTCCGCGGCCTGGCGGACTTCGAGGCGGCGACGCCCGTGCTCGAGCCGGACTGGACGCGCGACCTGCTCCAGCACCTCTACGAGGCCCTCGTCCCCAAGGCGCTGCGGCACGGATTGGGAGAATATTACACGCCGGACTGGCTCGCCGGCTACCTGGTGGATCGCACCGGCTACGACGGCGCCCCGGGAACGCGCTTCCTCGATCCCGCCTGCGGGTCCGGCACGTTCCTGGTCCAGGCCATTCACCGCGCCGCGCGATTCGCCGAACGGCAGACATCCGTACGCGTCGCGGAAGTCGGCCGGGCGATCCTGGACGGCATCGTGGGGTTCGATCTCAATCCGTTGGCCGTGCTGGCGGCGCGCACCAACTACCTCATCGCCTTCGCGCGCTTCCTACCCTACGTGCGTCCGATCTCCCTGCCGGTTTACCTATGCGATTCGGTCCTGCCGCCCGACCGCGAGCGCAACGGCGACGACCGCCAAGCCGATATCTTCGACACCGACACGGTGATCTTCCGCACCCAGGAGCACGATTACGTGTTCCCGTTGTCCATGAAAAGCAAGGAGCGCATGGACCAGTTCGCCGGCCTGGTGATGATCGGGCTGCGCGGGAAACTCGAGACCGTGCCATTCCGCCGCCTGCTGGACAGCCGCCTGCCGCTGCCCGCCGAGGAGGCCGGCCGGTTGGAGGCCATTTATGCGACGATCAAGAAACTCGACGACGAGCACCGCGACGGCATCTGGGCGCACTATATCAAGAATGCCTTCGCGCCGGTGTATGTCGGCCAGTTCGATTATGTCGTCGGCAATCCGCCCTGGATTCGCTGGGGCTATCTCGCCGACGAGTATCGCCGCCTGACGCTGCCGCTCTGGCGACGGTACGGGCTGTTTTCGCTCAAAGGCCATGAGACGCGCCTGGGCGCGGGCGAAAAGGATTTCTCGATGCTCTTCACCTATGCCTGCGCAGACCGCTACCTGAAGACGGGCGGCGTGCTGGGCTTCGTGATTACCCAGGAAGTCTTCAAGTCCAAGGGCGCGGGCGAGGGATTCCGGCGGTTCCGGCTGGGGGAAGCGGGCCCGGACCTGAAGGTGCGTGCCATGGAGGACCTGGTCCAGCTCCAGCCCTTTGCCGGCGCCGCGAACAAGACCACGATCTTTACCCTCGCCAAAGGCGCTCCCACCCGCTATCCGGTGGACGTCGTGGAATGGCGGCGCCAGCCGGGCACCGGCCGGATCCCGCCCGAATGGCCGCTGGCCAAGGTCCTGGCGCACACCACGCGACGCCGGCTGCAGGCGATTCCCGTGGATTCCAACCGGGCGGTCTCGTCCTGGCAAACCGCGCCCTGCGCCGATCTCGAATACAGCGCCCGCTTGAAAGGCACGAACCCATACACGGCGCGCCTCGGCGCGCGGGTCGAGCCCTACGGCGTCTTCTGGCTGACGCTCAAGGAAGTGCGGCCGGACGGGATGCTGGTGATCGAGAACCAGCATGACCGCGGCAAACGCACGATCCCGAAAACCTCCTGCGCGATCGAGCCGAACCTGGTATTCCCCGCCGTCAGTGGCGGAGACATTACGCGCTTCGGTGTCCAGCGGACGTTCTATGTGCTGATCTCGCAGGACCCGGACAAGCGAAAAGGGCATGATGAGGATTGGCTAAGTGTTTCATTGCCTTTGACATATGGATATCTTGTTCATTTTAAAAACATACTGGTGCGTCGGGCTGCGTACATCAAGTACTTTCATCGAGAGATCAAAAAGGACGGGATCATTATTGCGCACAAACCGATCGCACCCTTTTATTCAATGTATAACATCAACCGGGATACCTTTGCCCGGCACCGTGTGGTCTGGAAGCGGATGGCGAGCCGGATGGCGGCGGTGGTACTGGACGGCTGGACGACGCCGTTTGGGCGCAAGCCGCTGATTGCCACGGACACGACCTCGCTGATCACAGCCCGGAGCGCGGCCGAGGCCCATTATCTCTGTGCCATTCTGAACTCGGAGATCGTGGACGGGTTTGTCCGCAGTTTCTCGTCCGGCGGCCGCGGGTTCGGGGCGCCGTCGGTGGTCAAGGACCTGGCGATTCCGGTGTTTGACGCGCGCCGGGCGGCGCACGACCGGCTGGCGCGCCTCTCGTGCGAGGCGCACGCGGCCGTTGTCCGCGGTCGCGACCCCGGCGCCCTCGAGACGGCCATCAACCGGGAGGTCGAGCGCTTATGGACTGCGAAACCCTGAGACCACAAGACCCGCGATATCCGCCGCGGTTGCGCGAGCGCCTGAAGGACGCGGCGCCGACGCTCTACAGTCACGGTCCGCTGCGCCTGCTGGAGCGCTTCACGATGGCGTTCATCTGCACCGACGAGATGGCTGGCGAAGCGGTGCTGGCGATGAATGACATGCTGTTCAAAATCCGCGAGTATGCCCTCAACTACATCGGGCCGTGGCACTCGGTCTGGGAGGCGGAAACGTTCCGCCTGGCGCTCGATACGCCGACCGATCCGGAGCGGCGCCGGTCCTTGACGATTTGCACCGCGCGCGGCCTGGCGCGCGAGACCTGGGACAATTTTCTCGGCGACCGGTTTGGTTACGAGGGCCCGTTTACGGGGTTTCCCCAAAAGGAGGAGTTCTACCGGCGGGCGCGCGACGAGGAATTGCTGTGGCTCTCGGTCACCGAGCCGAACCAGAAGCGGTTCCTGCGCCAGAACATCCTGCTGCGCAACCGGGTGGCCTGCGCGCTGGCCGACGTCCTGTTCGTGCCGTTCACCGAGAAGGGGCGCAAGGCCATGATCGCCGTCAAGCAAGCGCTGCGCGACAGCGTGACCGTGTTTACCTGCCAGTATTCCGCCGACAAGGCCACCGACGTCAACAAGGACCTGTTTGCGCTGGGCATTCCGTCGTACAACCGGAAGACGGTTGGCCCGTACCTCGAGTCGCTGGGCGCGCGAGTGGACGGACCGCCGCCGTTCCCACCCAAGCCGCCGCCCCAGCCGGTCATCCCGCCACCGGTCTCCCGTGCTCCGCCCCGCCATCGGCAGGGCACGCTCCTGTAATGCGAGGGCCCATGCGTTCCGAACGGGTGGACGAGATTGCCCGGCTGGCGGCCCGCTTGGCGCGGCCGGTGCGACTGATGGAAGTCTGCGGCACCCACACGGTGACGGCCTGCCGCGCCGGCCTGCGCGCGCTGCTGCCGCCGTCCGTGCGGCTGGTGTCCGGCCCCGGCTGTCCCGTCTGCGTCACGCCGGCCGAGACGCTTGACCGGCTCATCGTGTTGGCCGGCCGCCCGGAGGTCACGCTGGCGACATTTGGCGATCTCCTGCGCGTGCCGGGAACGGATGGGTCGCTGGAGCGCGCCCGCGCGCAGGGCGCCGATGTGCGCGTGGTGTATTCCCCCGCCGAGGCTTTGGCGCTGGCGGGGCGGCTGCCCGGGCGGCGGGTGGTCTTTGCGGGCGTGGGGTTCGAGACCACCGCCCCGGCGGTGGCCTGGACCGTGCGCCGGGCGGCGGAGAGCGGGCAGGCCAACTTCCTCGTGCTGAGCGCGCACCGCACCATGCCGGCGGCGCTGGCGGCGCTGGCGCGGGACGGCGCGGCGCTCGATGGGCTGCTCTGCCCGGGGCACGTCAGCGCGATCATCGGCACGCGCCCCTACGCCTTTCTCGGCCGCGACCACGGGATTCCCTGCGTCGTCGCCGGGTTCGAGCCGGGCGACATGCTGGCGGCCATCGCCATGCTGCTGCGGCAGCGGGTCGAGGGCCGCGCCGAGGTCGAGAACCAGTACGGGCGCGGCGTGCCGGAAGACGGCAACCCGGCGGCGCGCGCGGCGCTCGAGGCGGTCTTCGAGCCCTGCGATGCGGAGTGGCGCGGCCTGGGGATGATCCCCGGCAGCGGGCTGCGCCTGCGCGCCGTTTTCCGCGCCCACGATGCCGAGGCGGTCTACGCGGCGGACTTCGCGCGGGACCGCCCGGCGCCGGCAGAGTCCGGCGCCTGCCGCTGCGGCGACGTCCTCCGCGGCCGGATCGAGCCGCCGGCCTGCCCGCTGTTTGGCTCGGCCTGCACGCCCGAAACGCCCGCCGGCGCCTGCATGGTCTCGAGCGAGGGCGCCTGCGCGGCCTGGTTCCGGTTCCGCCGCGCGCGGCCGGGGTGAGGACGTGCGGCGGAATCCAGCGGCATTCTACGTCAGGTAGGGTCTGGCCTCCGGCCGGACCGTCGGCGGCCTGGAGTGTCGAGGCAGCTTGGGGCTAGGGACAATTCATCTCGCGGAGCCCGCGGAGGACGCGGAGACGGACCCGGGGATGCGTGGAGGCCTCTGGGGGACAGGGAAACAGAAACTTACGGGTAGCGGCCGCGAAAGAACGCATGGAACGCAGAGAGCGGAAGGTAACTGCTCAGGTAGCCGCCCGAGGCGGGCGGCTACCTGAGAGTAGTGTTGGAACCCTCGATCCCAACCCAGTGAAAGATAATGGTTCCTCGCTATTTCCAGTGGCGGGTATGGCGTCAGCGCGGCGCCCGCCCCGCGGGCCGGTACGGGTGGCCGTCACACGCCTCAGGGGGCGGGACAGCGGCGGCGGGACAAGGCTGTCCCGCCCTACCCGCGATGCCCGGTATGGGTAGGGCCGCACAGCCTGTGCGGCCGCTGGGATACGAGGCCCTCTTGAAGCCTTCCCGTTGGCCACTGAAAACAGCGAGGAACCAGCGGGGGCGATGCCAGTCACGATGCGCTGCGAGCAGACCGCGAATCAGGCCGAGGTCTGCTGCTCCGATCCGCCGTCTCGGCATGACCCTGACGCCGGCCATGTAGTTACAGCGGGGGGATTGGCGGCGAAGAACCTGTGTTGAATAGCAGTGTCACGCCATCGCACTCCACAGCGTTATCTACGGGTGACAGGTTTTCCATGAACTCCTTCCCGGCTGGCGAGCTGGTGCTGCTCTCCCACGGCGGCGGCGGGCGGCGCATGAAAGCCCTGATCCGCGACCTCGTTCTCCGGCATCTCGGCAACCCGTTGCTCGACCCGCTCGATGACGGCGCCTGCTTCCCGGCGCCCGGGCCCGACCTGGTATTCACCACCGACAGCTACGTCGTGACCCCGCTCTTCTTTCCCGGCGGGGACATCGGGCGGCTGGCCGTCTGCGGCACGGTCAACGACCTCGCCATGATGGGGGCGATGCCGCGGGCGCTCAGCCTGGCGCTGATCCTCGAGGAGGGGCTGCCGCTGGCCGACCTCGACCGCCTCCTGGCCTCGGCGGCGGCGGCGGCGCGCGAGGCCGGCGCGCCGGTGGCGACCGGCGACACCAAGGTTGTCGAGCGCGGCAAGGGCAACGGGGTGTTTATCACCACCGCCGGGATCGGGGCGCGGCGGCCGGGCGCCGATACGCGGGCGGGCAACGCGCGCCCGGGCGACGCCGTGCTGGTCAGCGGCACGCTCGGCGATCATGGGATCGCCGTGCTCGGCTGCCGGCCGGGCCTGTCGTTCAAGGCGCCGGTGGCGAGCGATGTCGCCCCGCTGAACGGGCTGGTGGCGGCGCTGCTCGAGGCGGCGCCGGGCGTGCGCGTGCTGCGCGATCCCACGCGCGGCGGCCTGGCGGCGGCGCTCTGCGACATCGCCGAGGCTTCCGGCGTGTGCCTGCGCATCCGGGATGCGGACCTGCCCGTGCGGCCGGCCGTGCGGGCGGCCTGCGGGCTGCTCGGGCTCGACGTGCTCTCCGTGGCCAACGAGGGCAAGGCGGTGGTGCTCTGCCCGCCGGAGCAGGCGGCGGCGGCGCTGGCCGGCCTGCGCGCCCATGCGCTCGGCCGCGCGGCGGCCGTCATCGGCGCGGCGGCAGCCGCGCCGGCCGGGGCGGTGATCCTCGAGACCGAGGCCGGCGGCGAGCGCCTGGTGGATTTGCCGCTCGGCGAAGACCTGCCGCGCATCTGCTGAACGATCGAGCGCGTTGCGGCCATGCTTGCTCGCGGTGGCGTCGTAGCCGCGGATGCGGCAGACGTTCACGAGGTCCTGGACGCTGCGGCAGGTGCCTGCCCGCGGCGGGCGGGCACCGGAGGGAATTGACCCGAGCCAAATCCTTTTCTGCGAAGCATCGTCTGCCCCCCCCCGAATTGCAACCCCGGGAAAACTTTTTTGGGCTGGCCTCATGCGGCCTGCATGTCGTCGTCTTTGGGCATGGCCGGCGTCAGGGTCATGCCGGGACGGCGGATCGGAGCAGCAGACCTCGACCGGATTCGCGGTCTGCTTGCGGCGCATCGTGACAGGCATCGCCCCCGCTGGTTCCGCGCTGTGTTCAGTGGCCAACAGGAAGGCTTCAAGAGGGGCTCGTATTCCAGCGGCCGCCCAGGCTGTGCGGCCCTACCCATGCCGGGCATCGCGGGCAGGGCGGGACAGTCTTGTCCCGCCGCCGGAGGCGTGTGACGGCCACCCGAGCAGTTACGCCTGTTTTTAGGCTTGCGAATATGGGGGCGGGGTCTGTATGGTTACCGCAATGCGCGTGTGGCGGCGTTCCGGCCGCCGGCGCGCCGGGACGGCACTCACATCCAGGAGAGGCTCATGAAAGCAGCGGCTCTGACGGCGGCGATGCTCGGCGTGGCGGTCACCTCCGGATTCGCGCAGAGCGAGTCCGTGCGGCCGCTCTTCGTCCGCGAGAACCGATTCCCCGAACTGCACAAGGCCGAGGTCGGCGTCCTGGCGGGCTATGGGCAGCAGGATGAATACTTCGTGTCGCGGACCGACCCGCAGGCCTACGCCGACGAGGGCTACCTCTTCGTGGACAAGAAGGCCAAACTGAAGACGGCCTCGGCCGAGCCCTACGTGCGCTACGGGGTATTCAAGGACGTGACGCTCTATGCCCGGGCGCCGGTCTCGAGTCAGAAATCCGAGGCCAAGGACAAGACCGCCACCGGCTTCAACGACCTGGTGCTTGGCATGGAGCTGCTGGCCTACGAGTACACCTACAAGTATCCCTGGGTGATTCCCTACATCGAGGTCAGTTTCCCGACCGGTGAGGCGAAGAAGCATATGGGACTGGGCGAGATGGACGGCATCTTTGGAGTGGCGGTCGGCACGACGACCTTCGACAAGTACACCTGGGTGCTCGACGGCCGCTATGACACCAACGCCCAGAAAAACGGCCGGTTCGAGGGCGCGGCGGCCTTCATCTGGGCGCTGAGCGACCAGTTCTCGGTGTTGGGCGAGGCCAAGGCCACGGAAAAGCCCGAGGGCAGCACCAAGGACGTGCCGGTCTACTTCAACGGCGGCATGTGCTACCGGCCGGTCGAGAATCTGAGCATCAACCTGTACGGCGGCAAGTGCGTCAACGCCGAGGATGACGGCCATGGGGTGCTGAAACTGGCGTACAGCTTCTAGGGCGGAACAGGGGGGAACGATGGCCTTTGTCTTCAACGCCGACGAAGTGTTCGAGATGGCCGAGCAGATCGAACGCAACGGCGCGGCCTTTTACCGGCGAGCGGCCCGCCAGTTTTCGGAGCAGCAGGGCCTGTTGCAGACGCTCGCGGAGCAGGAGGACCGCCACGAGGAGACCTTCGCGGCCCTGCGCCGACAACTGGTTTCCGCCGCTGCCCGCGAGGAGACCGCCTACGATCCCGACCAGCAGGCGGCGGCCTACCTGCGGGCGATGGCCGGGGGCCACGTGGTGGACCTGCGGCGCAAGCCGGCCGATCTGCTGACCGGCCGGGAATCCCTCGGGGAAATGCTAGGCATCGCCATTGGGCTGGAAAAGGATTCGATCGCCTTTTATCTCGGCCTGAAGGAGATGGTGCCGCCCGCGCTCGGCCGCGAGGCGCTCGACGCCATTCTCCGGGAAGAGCAGAAACACATCGTGTTTCTCCACGCGCTCTTCGAGGACCAGTGCCCGGCGGCCGGGTGACCCTGGCGCCGCCGTCCGACGTTCCCGCGCCGGGTGGCGGCCTGGACTGCTTTCCGGCCGGCCTCCCACGTGTGAGTTCCGACCATCCATCCGTTCGGGTTGCCGGCGCCCGCGGCTGCGCCGCGCCGGCCCGCGCCGCGATCGTGGCGTTCTGGCTGGTGATGACCGGCTGGCTGGTCCGGTTCGAGGCGTTCCCGCACTGGTTTTCCGAGACGGCGCCGGGATACCGCGCGCTGTTCGGCGGCGGCCCGGTGATCCAGGACGCCTGGATGCGGATCGAGTTCCAGGGCGCGCCGATCGGCTATAGCCATACCTGGGTGGACAGCGAGGTGGACTCGCCCCAGGGCGGCGCCACGCTGCACAACCAGACCCAGTTGACCCTCAACCTCCTGGGGCGCGAGCAAAGCCTGCTGGCCGTCGTCAGCGCCGGCCTCGACGCCGATTACCGCCTGCAACGCTTTCGAGCGGTGGTGCTGGCCGCCGGCAGCGAGACGCGGGTCGAGGGGCAGCGTCAGGCAGGCACGACCTTCGCGGTGGCGATTCGCGCCGGGCGCGGCGCGCAGACACTGCGCCTCGAGATCCCGGACGACGTCCAGATTTATTCGCCGGCCACCGAGCTGGCCCTGGCCGGGCTGCAGCCGGGACAGTCCCTGGCCTTGCGCGTGCTGGATCCGGTGACCCTGGCGATCAGCGACCTGCGGGTCGAGGCCCTGCGGCGGGAGCCGCTGCGCCAGGACGGTCGCGTCACGCCGGCCACGGTGGTCCGCGCCCAGTATCACGGCATGGAATTCCTCTCCTGGGTCGACGCCGCCGGCCGCGTCCTGCGCCAGGAAACGCCGTTTGGCTGGACCCTGGTGGCGGCCTCGGCCGACGACGTTCTGGCCGCCCGCGGCCGAGCCGCCCCGGCCCCGGCCGCGGACTTGGCGGAGTCGCTGGCCGTGCCGCTCGAAGGGGGCGCCGGCGGCGACCTGCGGACCGCCCGCGTGCTCGACGTGCGCCTGCGGGACGCCGTGGTCCAGACCCAGGCGCTGGCCAGCGCCCGCCAAATCGTCGTGCCGGAGGCCGGTCCCGGGGTGCGCCTGCGGTTGTACGCCCAGCCGGCGCCCGCGGCCGTCGGCCGGGTCGGGACAGGCGCCGTGCCGGCGGCGCTGCGCGCCGACCTGGCGGCGACCGCGGCGCTGCCGGCCGACCACCCGGCCATCCGGCGCCAAGCCGCGGAGATTGCCGGCGGCGAAACCAACGCCTGGGCCGCCGCGCGGACGCTGTACGACTGGGTTTACCGGAACCTGGAAAAACGGGCGACGGCCAGCCTGCCCTCGGCGCTGGAGGTCCTCGATCGCCGCGCCGGCGATTGCAACGAACACACCTATCTCTACGTGGCGCTGGCCCGCGCCCTCGGGTTGCCGGCCCGCATTCTCGTGGGCCTGGTCTACGCCGAACTGCCCGGCCGCCCGGGCGCCTTCTACTATCACGCCTGGCCGGCGGTCTACGTCGGGGAATGGGTGGAACTCGATCCGACCCTCGGCCAGCCGCTGGCGGACGCCACCCACCTGGCGGTGGCCCGCGGCGAGGCCGCGGATCAACTGGCGGTGCTCGGCCTGATGGGCCGCGCCCGCCTGGAACTCCTGGAGTGCCATGATTGAACTCGAGCATCTCGGCAAGCGCTTTGGCGGCGTGCAGGCGGTGGACGACCTGACGTTGGCCATCCCGCGCGGCGAACTGTTCTGTTTCCTCGGCCCGAACGGAGCGGGCAAGACGACGACCCTCAAGCTGCTCTGCGGCCTGCTGCGGCCCAGCGTCGGCACCGCGCGGATCGCCGGGCACGATCTCCTGGCCGAGCCGGAGGCCGTGCGCCGGGTGATCGGTTATATTCCGGATACGCCGTTCCTCTACGAACGCCTGACCCCCGTCGAGTTCGTCGAGTTCATCGGCGACCTCTACCGCCTGCCCGCCGCCGAGCTGGTTGCGGAGCGGGCGCGCTTCTTCGAGATGTTCGGCCTCGACGAGTATGCCGACAGCCTGATCGGGGACCTCTCGCACGGCACGCGCCAGCGGCTGATCTACGCCGCCACGCTGCTGCACCGCCCCGACGTGCTCTTCATTGACGAGCCCTTCGTCGGGCTGGACCCCTACACCATCCGGCTGATCCGCGACCTGCTGCGCGCGCGGGCGCGCGCCGGGATGACGATCTTCCTGACGACCCACATCCTGGCGTTCGCCGAACGCCTGGCCGACCGCATCGGCATCCTCTCGCGGGGGCGGCTGGTCGGGTTGGGCACGCTGGCCGAACTGCGCGCCAACAGCGCCGTCGACGGGCCGCTCGAGGACGTGTTTCTGCGGCTGACGCGGGAGGACGTCTGATGCGCGCCTGGTGGGCCCTGCTGCGCAAAGACTGGCGCGTGCTGTGCAACCTGCGGCGGCTGGCGCGCCGGCAGTCGCGCTTCAAGCTGCTGTTCGTGGGAGGATTCGGCGCCGCCCTCATGGCCGGGCTGGGCTGGCTGTTCCTCGACGGGCTGCGGTTCCTGGACGCCCTCGGGGGCGTGGGGGTGATGCTCGTGCAGCATCTCTTCGGGCTTTTTTTCTTCGGGCTCGGCCTGATGCTGGTGCTCTCCAACCTGATCACGGCCTACACCACGGTCTACCATTCCCGGGAACTGCCGTTCCTCTGGCCGCGCCCGATGCCCCATGGCGTGCTGCTGCTGCACCTCTGGGTCGAGACCACCCTGCTGTCCTCCTGGGCGTTTATCTGCGTCCTGCTCCCGTTCCTCGGGGCGTTCGCCTGGCACGAGCGGCTGTCGCCCTGGTTTCTGCTCTGGACGCTCCTGTTCGCCGTGCCGTTCGCGCTGCTGCATGCCGGCGCCGGATTGCTGCTGGCGCTGGTCCTGTTCCGCTGGCTGCCCCGCTGGCGGTCCTGGGGCTGGGTCCTGGCGCTGGCCGCCGCCGGCGCCGCCGCCTGGGGATTCGGGTTGCTGCGGACGTACAAGGTTCAGAACGACGACGCAGCCTTTGTGCTGGCGCACCTGGTGCCGGGGCTCCGGCTGGCGGCCTATCCGCTCTGGCCCAGCCGCTGGGTCGCCGACGGCGTGATGGCGCTGGCCCGCGGCCAGGCGCTGCGCGGGTGGCTGCTCTTCGCGACGCTCCTGGCGCAGGTGCTGCTGCTCGGCGCGGTCCTGGAAGGGGTTGGCCGGCGGCTGCTGTTTCGCGCCTGGCTGCGCGTGCGCGCGGCGGTGCCGCGCGCACGCCGCGCCGCGCGCCCGGCGCCGGCGTGCGCGTGTCTGGCCGCCCTTGCGCCCGACACCCGCGCGATGCTGCTGAAGGACTGGCGCACCTTCCGGCGCGATCCCGCCCAGTGGATTCAGGGACTGCTGTTTTTCGGCCTGCTGGGGCTCTACGTGTTTAACCTGCGCACCCTGAACTACCATCTCCTGAGCGCCGTCTGGCGCAACCTGATCGTGTTTCTCAACCTGTTCAGCCTCTCGGCCGTGATGTGCTCGTTCTGCGCGCGGTTCGTCTACCCGCAACTGAGCCTCGAAGGGCAGGCCTTCTGGCTGATCGGGCTGGCGCCGACCTCGTTCCGGCGCGTGCTGCGCGCCAAGTTCCTGTCGGCCCTGGGCGCCATGCTGGTCCTGAGCCTCGGCCTGATGGCGCTCTCGGCCGCGCTGCTGAAGGTTGGGCCGCGCCTCTGGGCCGTGGCGCTGGCGCTCGCCGCGGCGCTGGCCTGCGGGCTCTGCGGCCTGTCCACGGGGCTCGGCGCGATCTTCCTCGACGTGCGGCAGCGCAACCCGATGGCCATCATTTCCGGGTTCGGCGGCACGCTCAACCTGGCCCTCGGGTTGCTCTTCATGGGCGCCGCGATCCTGCCGTTCGCGGCCGTCAACCACGCCTTCCTGACCGGCCGCATCGGCCCCGCCCTGCTCGACGCCGGCAGCGCCGCGGCCGGCGTCTGGCTCGCGGCGCTGACCGCGGCGGCGACCGGGATTCCGCTGGCGCTTGGCCGGCGCAGCCTCGCGGAGCGCGATTATTGAGCGGGTCCGCCGGCTACGCCAGGCCCAGCGCCCGGTGGCGGGCGGCGATGGCGTCGGCCAGGCGGTCGAGTTCGGCGAACGCCGGGCTGGTCGGCAGCCCGCGGCAGCACACGGCGCCGAGCATCTCGACCTTCAGGTTCGGGATCAGGGCGGTCACCTGCTCGGCGGCCTTGCTGGCCCAGCCGTAGGAGTTGACCAGGGCGACGAACTTCAGTTTCGGCCGCAGGGCGTTGGCCAGGTGGGCGGCAGCGTGCACGGCCGGATGGGGGCCGACGTGCACCGTCGGGGTGCCGACGACCAGGGTGGCGGCGTCCACCAGCGCCATCGCCAGGCGGCCGATATCGGTGACCGCCAGGTCGAAGGGCGCGGCGCGCACGCCGCGGTCCACAAGCGCGGCCACCAGACGCCGCACCATCAGACCGGTGCTGCCGTGCATGGACACGAAGGGCAGCACGACCTCGTTGCGGGGCGTTTCGGACGTCCAGTCGCGGTAGGCCTCGAGGATGAACTCCGGCCGGGGATACACTGGGCCGTGGCTGGGGGCGATGCGCTCGACGGGGAAAGCCCGCAGGCGGTCGAGGTGCTTGCGGATCACGGTGCGGAACGGCATCATGATCTCGGCGTAGTAGCGCTTGGCGCCCTCGTAGACGCGGGCGTCGTCCCGGACCAGCAAGTCGCTGGTCGCCAGGTGCGACCCGAAGAAATCGCAACTGAACAGCAGGCGTTCCTCGCGCAGGTAGGTCGCCATCGTTTCCGGCCAATGCACCCAGGGCAGGTGCAGGAACTCGAGAGTGCGCCCGCCCAGGTCGAGCGTTTCGCCGTCGGCCACCGCCCGCACGCGGGCCTCGGGCAGGCCGAGGTGGTCCTGGAGCATCGGCTTGCCCTTGGGCGTGGCGAGCACCACGGCCCGCGGATACTTGGCCAGCACGGCCGGGATCAGACCGGCGTGGTCCTGCTCGGCATGGTTGGCGATGACCAGGTCGAGTTCCGGGACGGCCTCGAGCTGGGCCATCAGCTCGGCTTCCATCGTCGGATCGGCGGTGTCGATCAGCGCCGTGCGCGCGCTGCCGCGGACCAGCCAGGCGTTGTAGCTCGTGCCCTCGGGCAGGGGGATCAGGCTGTCGAACAGGCGCCGGTGCCAGTCCACGGCGCCCATCCAGGTCACGGAAGGGGTCAGGGATCGTGCATGCATGCGGCTATCCTCGCGGAGATAATCATGGCGGGGCGAATGCCACCGCGGCCGGGGGTAACCCATGCGCTTTGCCGCGGCGCCGTTTGCGTTCCGTGGCGACGGGAATGGCGGACGCGCGCCCGGGCGCGGATCAGGCCTTCCAGAGCCCGTGCAAGTTGCAGAACTCGCGGGCGGTGACGGCCGCGGCCGTGACGCCCGGGAAAAAGGCCGTGGGCGCGTCCCCGGGCTTGAGGAACCGGCGCAGCACCTGGCCGTCGGCGTTCAGGGCGATCCACTCGATGAAGTGCTTGGCTTCCATCGGGTGCGGGACGCTGCCGACCGCGACCTTGATGCCGCCCGCGACGCGTTCGATCACCGGCACGTGCTTTTCCTTCGAGGCGTCGACCGTGTTTTCGGCGAGGCGCTTCATCGGTTCGCCGCAGCAGGCGAGTTCTCCGGCGCCCCCGTGCAGGACTTCGACGATGTTGCCGCACAGGGCGCACTGGTACACTTCGGATATCGTGGTCATGGCGGAGGCTCCTCTCGGCATGGAATGTGCATTTGGCGCCGGGCCCGCCCGGGCCGCGCCGCTCGCGTCCATACTACCGCACGCCGCCCCGCTGTCAAGGCCAATCCGGCCGCCCCGATGTGCGGGAGTTGCGCCGGCCCGCGGTCACTCCCGGCGCGATCCGTGCACGGGAACGGCTCAGCGCAGCTTCGCC
>CAZEVX010000036.1:0-18236 GCA_964515705.1 uncultured Verrucomicrobiota bacterium
CTATTCTATGCAAGCGCATGAGTCCATAGGGGCCAAACTCCAGGGCCCGGTGCCCTCACCGGGCGATTAGACGCCGCGTGAGGGCACGCGGCCTACAGTTTTCTAGACGGTTCTTCTCTTGTTGTAGGCCCGGTGCCCTCACCGGGCGATTATGTCACGCATTCTCAAGTCTTGCTATTATACCACTCGGCTACCGAGTGCAACAGAAAAAAGCGCGTAACCACTCAGGTCATTCCGTTCGTACGTTCCGCCGACCGATCTCGCCACGAAGAGCACGAAGGGGTTGCCGGATGGATTCCAATACGAACCGACCGGCCTTCCGGCGCCGAACATTGTTTCCGCTCCCTTCGTGAACTTCGTGGTGAGTAGTTACGTTGTCGTTATGCCTGTCGCTGCAAGCCCTGGCCGCGCCGGAAGGCATAGCGGCAAGCCACCGGCGAGCGGCCGCGGCAGGGAATCTCGCCGAGCAGGGCGCGGGCGGCGGCGCGCTGCGAGGCCGCGCCGTTGGAATAGACATTGAGGTAGGTGTCGGCCGAGGACGCTTCGTACAGCACGTAGGGATTGCCGAACGAGACCCACACCTTGCGCGGATACGGGTGCGCCACGAACGGCCACAACTGCCCGGCGGCCGCGCCGATGATGCGCATGGTGGCGCCCCCGCAGTTCAAGGTGCCGTTATTCGCCAGCACCAGCACCGCGGCGTAGCGGTCGAGGCCGTCGCGGTAGGTCTTGAAGTCCGCGAAATCGGCCACGGTCGCCTGGAACCCGCGCGCCTCGAACACGGCACGGAATGGCGCAAACACCTCCGGCGCAACGGGCGCATTCTGCAAGACCAGCATCAACAGGTCGGCGCCCGGCGCCGGCCGCAGGGGCAGCCGGCCCGGCGCGCAACGCAGCAGCGTGACCGACTGCTCGGCGACCGCCGCCGCCGTCGCGGCATGCTGCTCGAGCGCGGCGCGCTCGAGCGGCGCCGGCGGCGCGCTGTCGGCCAGCCCGAGCGCGGCCTTCAGGCGCAGCACGCGGCGCACGGAGGCGTCGAGCCGCTCCGGGACGGCCCGCCCGGCCGCCAGGGCGTGTTTGAGGGTCTCGAAAAACCGTTCCGTGTCCGGCCACAGGAAGACATCGGCGCCGGCATTGAAACACTCGACGATGCGCTGTTCATAGGATGCCCAGCCGCAGAACCCGGCCATGGTCAGGGCGTCCGTGACGATCACACCCTCGAACCCCAGTTCGCCGCGCAGCAGGTCGGTCAGGATGCGGCGGCTGGCCGTCGCCGGCCGGTACCGGCCGGTCCGGCGGTCGGGCCGCTCCCAGGCCGGGAAGGCCAGGTGCCCGGCCATGATCGAAGCCACGCCGTCGGCGATCAGGTCCCGGAAGGCCCGCCCCTGCGTGCGGCGCCAGCGGGCCAGCGACAGGGTCGTGGCCGAGGTCACGTTGTGCTGGTTGCGGTCGTCGCTGCCGTCGCCCGGGAAATGCTTGGCGCAGGCCGCCATGCCATGCTCCTGCATCCCGCGGACATGCGGCTTCAGGAGCGCCAGGGCGGCCTCGGGATCGTCGCCGACCGACCGCTGGTTGGTGACCGGGTTGGCGGGGTTGACGTTCAAGTCGGCCACCGGGGCAAAACTCCAGCGCACGCCCAGCCTGCGCGCCTCGAGGGCGATGGCGCGGCCATAGGCGTAGGCCAGGGCAGGATCGCGCGTCGCCCCCAGGGCCATCAAGTCGGGAAAGCGGGTCAGGCCGCTGACCTCCGAGCCGACGCCGTGCTCGAAATCGCCGCTGAACAGGATCGGGACCGGCCCCGCAGCCGCGCGCAGGCCCGTCACCGTGCGGCGAATGGCGTCCGTGTGATCGCAATCGGCCTGGATGATCTCGGCCCCGACGAACACCGCGCCCACGGGATATTGCCGCAGCCAGGCGGCGGGGTCCGGCAGCCGGTTGATGCGGCGGTCCTGGTCGCAGACCAGTTGACCCAGTTTCTGGTCGAGCGTCAGGCCGGCCAGCGTCCGTTCGACCCAGGCGGCGCGGCCGGGATCGAGGGGCAGGGTTGGCGGCACCATGGCAAGGGTCTGCATGACATCTCCAGGATAGCGTCCGGCGCCAGGCCGCGCCGGGCCGGGCGATTTTATCGGACGGCCACGGCCTTGCCCGTGCGCGCCGACTGGTAGCAGGCGTCGATCACCTTCTGGCTTTGCAGGCCGAGCGCGGCCGAGTTGGCCGGGTCGCGCCGGTCGAGCAGCGCCTGGCTGAACTCCTCGATTTCGGCCCGATAGGTATTGACCGGGCGCGGTGACAGCCGCCGGCCGGCGGCGTCCGCGCGCGCCTGCCGGGCATCGTAGCCGCTGGCGGCCGGTTCGAGGAAGGCGGTGGCCTCGCCGGCGGGCCCCTGCCCGATCGTGTTCTGGAAGAGGACGCTGCCCTGCGAGCCGTAAATCTCGAGACGGTTCTTGCTGCTGTTGTCCGGAACGCAGAAAAACGCGTCCACGGCGCCCAGTGCCCCGCCGGCGAAGCGGATCAGGACCGTGGCGCTATCCTCGGAGCGGTAGCCCTGCACCAGCCGGCCGGTGAAACAGGACACCGCGCGCGCCGGCCCGAAGAACATTTCCAGCAGGTCAATGCAATGCCCGCCCATGTCGATCAGGGACCCGCCGCCGCCCTGGGCCGGGTCCTGCCGCCAGGCGCCGGCGACGCGCGGGTACCAGCAGGAGAGCTGGGCGCGGCCGTAGACCAGCCGGCCGAGTCGGCCGGCCCGCGCCAGGGCGAGCGCCGCCTGGTGCTGGGTCTGGAAGCGCATCATGAAGGCCGTGCCGAGGGTGATGCCCGCCCGCCGGCAGTCCGCGGCCATGCGGCGCGTCTCCGCCACGGTCATGGCCAGCGGCTTCTCGCAGAGCACGTGCTTGCCGGCGCGCGCCGCCCGCATGGCCTGCGCCGCGTGCAGCCGCACGGGCGTCGCGATGTAGACGGCGTCCACGTCCGGGCCCAGCAGGTCGTCGAGCGACACCGCCGCGCGCGCCCGGACCTGGCGCGCAACCTCGCGGTTGACCTCGGCGTGGAGATCGTAGACCGCCGCCAGGACGGCGTTGCTGGCCGCCAGGATGCCTTCCGGGATCGTGCGCCGGCGCGCGATCCCGCCCGAGCCGATCACGCCCCATCGAATCTTGCGTTTCATGCGGATTCCTACTCCTCGTGGAGCGTCCCGGACCTCAAGGCCGCGGGACGCGGCAACGCCTGGCCCCGCGTCACGCCGAGTCGAACAGGCGCGCCAACTGCCGCCGGGCCGAGTCGGCCAGGCGCTCGCCGGCGCCGGGCCGGAAGAAGGTCGAGCCGGGCGTGGTCTCGTAGCCGCCCGCGGCGAACGCCTGGCGCACGGGAAAATATCCGAGTTCGTCATTGGCCAGTTCCACCACCAGGGTGTGGCGCGCCGGGGATCCGCGCCGGATGCGGTCGCCCAGCGCCGAAAAACATTCGCCCGGCAGCCCGACCACGGCGGCGTCGCCGAGGCGCAGCACCATGACCTCGGCCTCGGCCGGCGCGTGCTGGCGGGCGTGCATTTCGAGCAAGACCCGCGCGTAAAACTCGTCCGGCACCCCGTCCACCTGGCCCCGGGCAGGCCGCCGGGCGGCGCGCGCCACCGCGCGCGCCGCCCAGACGCGCCGCGCCGCGCTCACCGGCAGCCGGTCGAGCCGCACCGACTCGCGCGAGACGCGCACGGTGGTCCCCCGCACCGGCACGGCGCGCTGCATGGCCTCCGTGGCGGCCACGGCCAGCAGGTAGCCGATGCGCTGGGTCATGCCGTAGCCGCGCCCCTGCAGCGGGTCGCGGTAATCAATGTGGTTGACGTCGCCGCAGCAGCCGTTGGCGAACAGCGGCACCAGCCCGGGCCCGTGCAGCCGCCGCAGGGCTTCCGCCAGGTAGCCCGGATAATCGGCCGAGTAGAGCCAGTTGTCCCCCGCCAGCACCGCCGGGTGCAAGCCGAAATTCACCAGCGCCGCGCGCCAGTCGCCGTCCGTCCCGCGGGCGGCCAGCACGCGCAGCACCGTATCCGGCGTGCCCAGTGCGCGCCGCACGAAAGCCGGATCGAGATGCTCCCAGTTCATGTGCGTGCGCCCGTCGCGGCAGGCCAGCCGCCGGCAGAACGCCACCCGCGTTTCCCGCGCGGCGCCGGCCAGCAGGTCCGCGGGCCGCAGCGCGCGTTCGGCGCGGCCGACGGCCGTGGCGGCTTTGGCCAGGAACCGGCGCAGGGCCGCCGGCGGGGACACGGGCATGGACCCGAGGCGCATGGGCGCCGGCCCGCTGTGCGTGTGGGTGGCGGCGATCAGGACGCGGTCGGGCGGCACGGACGAGGTCCGGGCAATGACCTCCCGCAGGACACCCGCGTTTTCGTGGGTCACCATGCAGAGATCGAGCAGCAGCAGCCCCGCCATCGCGCCGCCCGCCCCCCGCACCACCAGCGCGCGGGCATAGAGCGGGTCGTGCACGCCGCGGGCGGCGTAGTCGTCCCGGAAGTTGCCGATCAGTGGCAGGCCGGGCGGCGGAGTGAACGCCACCGCCGCCGCGCCGCAGTCCAGGCGGGCCATGCGCGCCTCCTACTTGGCGAAATGCCGAATGACCTTGACCAGCCCGTCGGCGATCTGGGTCATGTCCGACTCCGTGAACGTCGGATAGGCGAAGCAGGTGAAGGTGTGGGTCTCGTGCCAGCGGGCGTTGGGCACCTCGACCTCGCCGTAGCGCACGCTGGCGGGATCGGTGTATTCCTTGGAGCGGAACGGGAACCCCGATTTCCCGAAGGCGTTGAACTCGCGGTAGGCGCGCTCGGTGTGGCACTGCGGCCAGAAGACCTTCCAGCACGGGATGCCCTCGGCGCCGGCGGCTTTGGCAAACTCCTCGATCGTGCAGCGCATGGCCTCGATATCCAGGGAAAAGGCCAGCACGTACCAGCCGTTGCGCCGTTCGGGCGTGTCCACGGGCAGGTACTTGACCTGCGGCAGCGGACGCAGGGCGTCCACGAGAATCTTGGCATTGCGCCGCCGCGCCGGCATGTTCCAGGACTCCATGCGGTCGAGTTCGCAGAGGCCGATCGCCGACTGCATCTCGGTCATGCGGTAGTTCCAGCCGACCATGTTGTGGATGTAGGGCAGTTTCTGCTCGAGCGCCAGCAGGCTCAGGCGCGCCTTGACGTCGTAGCCGTGGTCCCGGAAGCTGCGCGCCCGCCAGGCCAGGTCCTCGTCGTCGGTCGTCACCATGCCGCCTTCGCCGCCGGTGGTGAAGGTCTTGTTCTGGCAGAAACTGCAGGCGGCCATGTGCCCCAGCGTGCCGGTCTTCCGGCCCTTGTATTCCCCGCCGAAGGCCTCGGCGTTGTCCTCGATCACGACCAGCTTGTGTTTCCGGGCAAAGGCCAGGATCGGGTCCATGTCGCAGACGTTGCCGTAGAGATGCACGGGCATGATGGCGCGCGTGCGCGGGGTGACCAGCTTGGCCGCCGAGGCCACACTGATGCAGTGGTCCTCGCGGTTGACGTCCGCGAAGCGCGGGATGGCGCCGGCCTGCACGATCGAGAAACTGGACGCGATGAAGGTGTAGCTGGGCACGATGACCTCGTCGCCCGGCCCGATCCCGAGCGCGGTCAGGGCGGTGTGCAGCGCCGCGGTGCCGTTGGCGACGCTGATGGCGTAGCGGCTGCCCTGCCAGGCGGCAAAGCGCTCCTCGAACGCCATGCCCTGCTTGCCGGTCCAGTAGTTCACCTTGCCGGACCGCAGCACGGCTTCGACGGCCTTGATCGTCGGCTCATCGAAATGCGGCCAGCCCACCAGGGTGTTGGTCACGGCCTTGGGGCCACCCTCGATCGCCAGTTTCGTCTGCTTCATGATGCCGGGCCTCCGATGGCGGCACAACGACGGGAACCGCCTCCCCGCGCCGGCGTCCCCCGCCCGCGCGCTTCGGTTGTAGGCCATGCCGGGCGCAAAGTCAAGCCCCGCGCCTCGCCCATGATGGGCATCATCAGGGACAGCCCTTAACTATTAAATTTACGAGCGGGGCGGTCAACGACGGCGCGGGCATCCGTTGCCGCAACCCGATGCAGGCGTTTCAATTGCAGACAGACTGCCGCTCCGGTGGTCAACCCAAGGTGCCGAGCCGTTTCCCGCTGCGTCAAGCCGCCGGCGCGCATCAGCAAGGCCGCCGCGACCACGGGGAGGCGCGCGGACACCGCCGTCAGACCACCCACTGGCCACTGCGGCGTTTGCGGGCAATGTCTAGCAGGTAGGCGTCGGCCGCGGCCGCGGTGTCGGGATGGAAGCAACTCTTGGCCCCGGAGACATCCCCCGCGTCCCCGAGAACCAGCCGCTCGTTGCGCGCCACGCCCGCCAGGATGGCGCGCGCGGACTGCTCCGGCGTTTGTGCGTTGGGCGGAGCGGCCTGCCCGCCCGCGGTCCAGATCGGCGTGGCCGTCGTCCCCGGCGTGGCCGACGTCAGGCGAATGTGGTCGTCCCAGAACTCGTACCGCAGGGCCAGCGTCAGGGCGTTGAGCGCGGCCTTCGTGGCGGCATACATCGACTGGTAGGCCATCGGGTAAAACGCGATGCCCGAGATGATGTCGACGATGTGGCCGCCGCCCTGCGCCCGCATGATCGGTAACACGGCGCGAATGCCGTATAGGGCGCCGTAAAAGTTCAGCGCGAAGGCCTTCTCCCAGTCCTGATTGGTCAACTCGATAAACTTCCCGGCCAACCCCGCCCCGGCGTTGTTGAACAGGAAGTCGATGCGCCCGCCGCCGAATTCCGCCGCCCGCCGGATCATCGCCGCGACGTCCGCTTCCTGCGTGACGTTGCAGAGGATGCCGAGCGCCCGTCCGGGATGGGCCGCATTCAATCGCGCGTGTTCCCGGGCCAGGTTCGCCTCGTGGTAATCCGCGAGGACAACGTGGCCCGCGCCGTACGCCAGCAGCGTTTCCGCCAGCGCCAGGCCGATGCCCGACGCCCCGCCCGTCACCACGGCCGCCTTGCCCTTGTAGGCCTCGTGAGCGTCGTTCATGGGTGTGGTTCTCCTCCGGGTTCCAACCGCGTTCGTCTTTCATCGGACCGGCGGATCGATCCGCCCTTGCACCGGCAGCGCCGGCCTAGGCCGTGTGGCCGTGGCTTCACGGTAGCACAGGCCTGCTTTCTATGCCATCCGAAAATCCCGAATCGCTCCGCGGAACATTATCCGGCGGGGCACGCCGCCGGCGGCGCCATCCCGTCGAGGAGCACCAGGAGGCGCAGAAGATACAGCAGAACGCCTCCGTTGGCGGCCAGGATCAGCCCGACGAGCAGGCCGGGAATGAGATTCGCCATCAGCATCGCGGCGCCAAAGGCGATCGCCAGCAGGTTCAGGACCGCCTGGACCGCCGCCAGCCGTCTCAGGATCGCGGGGGTCCGGTGTTCGGTCCCGGCCGATCGGGCCAGGCCGGCCCGGCAGAGCTTGGCCAGCCCAATGGCGCCGCCAAGCATATTGAGCCCGCCGACAAGCCGCGTCAGCGTGGCGACCAGGATGCCCGGCACCAGACAGGACACGATGCCCAGCGCCGCGAAGACCACCCCGACCACGACCGAGAGGCGGCAGCGGCGAACCGTTCCGATCGGCGTGTTTCCGGACGCCAGCATCTGCACGGCAAAGATCACCATCAGCAGCCCGAGTTGGGCGCTCCCCGAAAAAGGCAGCAGGCCCAGGTTCACGGGAACCAGCAGCCCTCCCAGCAACACCATGAAGACCCCCATCAGCAGCAGCAGCCCCTGGGCAGCGGACAAGCGGACATCGCCTGCCGGCGGACGGGGAGCCTGCGGATTCGCCCGGTCAATCGCCCGCAACACGTTCGCGAGGTACAGGATCGACGCGCCGAAAACCAGCAGGATGAACGCGCTGACGGGCCACCCTATCAGGTCCGGGTCCCACATCGGCAGGGCAACCAGCATGCCCAGCCCATACACCAGGGAGCCGGCGAGCATCAGGCGCCGGAACAGCGCGCCCGGCCGTAGCCAGGCTCGCAGCTTGTCCCGGGCCCGGATCATCTTCAGCAGCAGCACGGCATGCCCCGGGCCAAGACACACCGCCAGCAACAGGCGGGGAACCGGCGTCGCGATCGGGATGAAGCAGGCGACCATACCGGCGGACGCCAACGCGACCCCAACCGCCAGCAGCAGCCGGGATCGCCGCCGATCGCCAAAGGGGGTTTTCCCCAGGGTGATGACCTGCAGGGCGATGACGATCAGCAGCAGACCGTGCCAGCCCTGTTCGTAGTAGGGCAACGCGCCCCGGGCGACGGGGACCATCACGACGCCGGCGATCAGCACGGCCATGCCGGCGATCAGCAGGATCACCACCTCCAGGGGAATTTCCGCTGCCGTGCTCATCACCCGCCGCAACTCGATGCTCATCATCATCAGGGACAGCCCTTAAATATTAAATTTGCGAGCGAGGCGGTCAACGACGGCGCGGGCGTCCGTTGCCGCAACCCGATGCAGGCGTTTCAATTGCAGACAGACTGCCGCTCCGGTGGTCAACCCAAGGTGCCGAGCCGTTTCCCGCTGCGTCAAGCCGCCGGCGCGCATCAGCAAGGCCGCCGCGACCGGCTTGATCACGTCATTCCGCCGATGCCGCGGCAGGTCCGAGACCGCGCTCCGGAACTCCTGGCAGACGGCCTGCAGAATCGCCTCCGGCGACATTCTCCGCGCCGGTCGGCGAAAGGCTACGTCTTCGGTGTTGATCCGCGACGCGCTTTCCCGGTGCCGCCGCTGAAGCTCTTCGAGGAAGTCGTCCGGGCCGATTCCCAGCGACGCTTGCCTCCACTGCGCGCGGACCTCTTCATCCGTCTCCGCCAGTCCGGCCTCCACGTAGGCGCGATATCGCGCCGGGCGCGTCCGACCGCGCCCCGGCGTCATGGCCCCGAAATGTCACGTGATACAGGGCGCCCTCGAAGACCAGCCTGGGAGTTCTGGCCATGACGCGTTCCTAGCAATACTCTCATCGCCAATCAATATTTAATATTTAAGGGCTGTCCCTAAATAGGTATAGTACGGGCCATGACATCGCTGTCGGCGGCATGGATGTCCGTCTTGCTCGCGGCCCTCGTCCTGGCCGGCGGCTGCCGCCGCGCGCCGGCCCTGCGGCCGCTGGCGCGGGACGCGACTATCCTGGCCTTCGGCGACAGCCTGACGGCCGGCGACGGCGCAGCGGAGGGGGCCAGTTACCCGGCCGTGCTGGCCCACCTGATGGGGCGGCGGGTGATCAACGCCGGCCGTTCCGGGGAGCTATCGGCCGAGGGGCTGGCGCGTCTGCCGGCCGTGCTCGAGGAGTATCGGCCGGCCTTGGTGATCCTGTGCCACGGCGGCAACGACATCCTCCAGAAGCGCGATCCGGGAGAGATCGCTCGCCACCTTTCAAGGATGGCGGCGGCCGTCCGCGGCTCGGGCGCGGACGTGCTGATGATCGGCGTGCCGGCGCCGGGGCTGCGGCTCCGGATCCACCCGCTCTACCGCCGGGTGGCGCGCGAGGCGCGTCTGGCACTGGAGGCAGAGAGCCTGCCGGACATCCTATCGACACCCAAGTGGAAGAGCGACTACGTCCATCCGAACGCCACAGGGTATCGCCGGCTGGCGGAAGCCGTGGCGCGCCGGATAGCGGCGGCCTCGCGTTGAATCCTTGCCCGCCGCCCGCGGGATGGCAGGGTCGGACCGAAAGGGCCTGGATCCGCACCGTGGGCGGCTAGTGCGCGGCCGGCGAGCGCGGCGCCGGGAAGACCACGGCGCCGTAGCCCACGACCCACTGGCCGCGGCTGTCCGGGTGATCGTCGCCGCTATTGCGGTAGCGCAGCACGATGCCCTCGCGGCAGCCTTGCCGCTCGGCGAACAGCATGGTGGCGGCCACCGCCGCCATGCCGCAGAAAGTCTGGCGCTCGTAACTCCAGGTACTGAGGAGTTCGCGGGTCTTGAGCGCCGCGACGCGTTCGAGGCTGGCGCGGTCCGTGCGCGTGACGAGCGAGTAGTCCGGATCGTGCAACAGGTCGGAGCTGGCGAGCACCAGCAGCGGGCGGGTGTGGGCGAGATCGTCGAGCGCGGAGACCAGCGCCTGCTGGGTGGCGGGGTCGAGGTCGCCGATCAAGGCCAGCACCAGCCGCGCCTTGGGGAGCACGGTTTGAACGAACGGCACCTGGTTTTCGGCCGAGTGTTCTCCGTGGTGCGGGGCGGCGTTCATCACGACGAGCGGCGACCTGGCGGTGAGAAACGCGGCGGCCTCCTTGTCAAGCGGCGTTTCCCCCAGCGGCGTGCGGATGGCGTCGCCGTCCATCAGGCAGATCCCGCGGCACCCACCCCGGTGGCTGAACCCGAGGATCACGACCGTGTCCGGGGCCATCCCGCGCGCGGCCTGGTCTTGGATGGCGCGGAAGACATAGCCCGCCACCGACCCCGAATAGACGTACCCGGCATGGGGCGCGATGGCGCCGAGGATGCGGCCGGTGACCGGCGGAACCTGCGCCTTGGCAATGAACTCCCCGACCATGCGGCTCAAGGTCGCCTTGTCGGCCGGAAACCAGCGGCCGGCGCCGGCGGAGACCCGCACCACGCGTTGCGTTTTCGGGGTCATAGGCGGGTCCTCCATGGCGGCCTTGGCGCCGCTGGCGGCGCCAACGCCGAGGCAGACGGTTATGCCGAGCGCTACCCACGCCGACTGCATACGAGCCTTTCACCATGGCCGCGTCGTCATGCCATGGTCCGGCCACCGCCCCATCGGCATCGCGACCGCTCCCGGCCGAGGCGATCGACAACGGCAGTGTACTTCCCGCGGCAAGCAGGGAAAGAAAAAAACTCGGCCGATCGCCATTTGCGACTCGCCCAGGCGGGCGGGCGATGGTAGTGTGCCGGCATGAAGTCGGAGGACGTCCGGGACCGCCTGCGGCGGTTGCGCGCCGAGATCGAGCGCCACAACCATCTCTACTACGTGGACGCGGCGCCCGCGATCAGCGACCGCGACTACGACCGTCTCTACCGGGACCTGCTCGACCTCGAGGCGGCCCATCCCGAGTTGCAATCACCGGACTCCCCCACCCGGCGCGTGGGGGGCGAACCGTTGGCGGCCTTTGCGTCCGTCCGGCACCGGGCGCCGATGATGAGCCTGGACAACACCTATGCGCCGGCCGAGGTCACGGCCTTCCACGAGCGGGTGCGGCGGCTGCTGCCGGACACCCCGTTCAGCTACCTGGTGGAACCCAAGATTGACGGCGTGGCCGTATCCCTGCGCTACGAGCGCGGGCGGCTCGTGCGCGGCAGCACGCGCGGCGACGGAGTCACCGGCGACGACATCACGGCCAACCTGCGGACGATCCGCTCGCTCCCGCTGACGCTGCGCGGGCCGCGTCCGCCGCCGGCGGTGCTCGAGGCGCGCGGCGAGGTCGTGATGCCGCGCGCGGCCTTCGCGGCCCTCAACCGGGAGCGCGAGGAGGCCGGCGAGGAACCCTTTGCCAATCCGCGCAATGCGGCGGCCGGCTCGCTCAAGCTGCTCGACCCGCGGCAGGTCGCCCGCCGCCCGCTGGACGTCATCCTCTACGGCGCGGGCGATCTCGAGGGCATCGCCGTGGCGACGCAGGCCGACCTGCTCGATGCCCTGCGGGCGGCGGGCTTCAAGACCCCGCCCCGCGTCTGGGCCTGCGCCGCGCTGGCGGAGGTTTTCCAGGCGCTCGACGAGTTGCGGACCGCGCGCCGCGCATTCCCTTTCGAGACCGACGGCGGGGTGATCAAGGTCAACCAGCGCGCGTTCTACGAACGGCTCGGGGCGACCGCCAAGAGTCCGCGCTGGGCGATCGCCTACAAGTACGAGCCCGAGCGCGCCGAAACCACGCTGCGGGCGATCACCGTCCAGGTCGGGCGCACGGGCGTGCTGACGCCGGTGGCCGAACTCGAGCCGGTGCTCCTGGCCGGCTCGACCATCGAGCGCGCCACGCTCCACAACGCCGACGACGTGGCGCGCAAGGATATCCGCGTCGGCGACCGGGTCATCCTCCAGAAAGCCGGCGAGGTCATCCCGGAAGTGGTCGGCGTGCGGCGCGAGGCGCGCACGGGCCGCGAGCGCGCGTTCGAGATGCCGGCGGCCTGTCCGGCCTGCGGGGGGCCGGTCGGCCGGCGCGCGGGCCAGGTAGCCTGGCGCTGCGACAACCTGCAATGCCCCGCCCAGGCCAAGCGCTGGGTGCGGCATTTCGCCGCGCGCGGCGCGATGGACATCGAGGGGCTGGGCGACGCCCTGGTGGACCAATTGGTGGATCGCGGGCTGGTGCGCGACCCGGCGGACCTGTACCGTCTCGACGCGGCGCAGGTCGAGGCGCTGGACCGCATGGCCGCGGTCTCGGCGCGCAACCTCATCGCCGGGATCGCGGCCAGCAAGCGGCGCGAGCTCTGGCGCCTGCTCTTCGCCCTGGGCATTCCCGAGGTTGGCGCCCGCACGGCCCAGGTCCTGGAAGGGCGTTACGCCTCGCTCGATGAACTGATGCAAGCCTCGCCGGACGCGTTGCTGACCGTGCCCAACCTGGGGCCGGTGTCGGCCGCGAGCGTGCACGCCTTTTTCCGCTCGCCTCGCGCGGGCGACCTCATCCGCCGGCTGCGCTCGGCGGGAGTCAACCTGAACCGCTTCCCCGGAGCCACGCCGGCCGGTGGGCCGCTGGCCGGCAAGGTCTTTGTGCTGACCGGCGCCTTGGCGGGGTTCACGCGCGAACAGGCGGACAGCGCGATTCGCGCCCAGGGCGGGACGGTGAGTTCGAGCGTCTCGAAAAAAACCTTCGCCGTGGTGGCGGGGGGCGACCCGGGCAGCAAGCTGGACAAGGCCCGCGCCCTGGGCGTGAGGGTCCTGGACGAGGCGGCGTTCAAGGCCCTGCTGACGTCGGCGGCGCCGTAGCGGCGCCTGCGCGCGCATTTGCGCGCACGACCGCCATGCCGATGGTCACCGATGGGGACCCGCCGGCTGGCGGGAGAACCGCACCCCACCGGACGACACACAGGGTTCTCGCTGCCCGCCGGCCCGCAGCCCTCTCCCGCTCTCTGCGTTCCATGCGTTCTCTCGCGGCTACGCCCCGCAGACCATGGTTGAGAAGACGGCGGGCGGGACGCCCGCGCTCCGTCAGGCGCGGGCGACCCCGCGCCTATGAGCGGACCGTCTCCTTCGCTTCCGCTATTTCCGCAGGATGCCCAGGCGGCGCGCCGGCCGGGCCAGCCAGGCCAGCCGGGCGCCGGTCAGCACAGCCGGGCGTGCCACCGGAGCGCGGCAAACGCCCGCGGGCTTCGCCGCGGGCGCGGCGGGCGGCGGCGACCGGAACAGGTTGCGCACCAGGTATCGCGGGCTGCATATCTTCATAGGATAGAGTATAGCCGCCGTGCAGAATAAAGCAAGCGATGTTTTGCCAGGTTCAAGCCGCCAAGGCCGCCGCGGTCGCCCGCACAGGTCGCGATGGCGCCGGTCCGTCAGAAGGTGTGAACCCATTGAACTGGACGCCGCGTGAGGCTTGCCCGCCTCAGGTGGGGCACGCGGCCTACAGGTTTCTCGACGGATCGCCGCTCGTTGCAGGCCCGGTGCCCTCACCGGACGCTGGGTTCACAGATTCTCACACCGGGCGGGCGGGTTCCCGTTGCCGGAGATGCCGGGCGGCGCGGACGCGCCACCGCGCGCCCCGCAAGGCGAACGCGATGCGGTCGAGCGTCGGCGACAGCAGGTTGACGCCCAGCACGGCCACCACGACGCCTTCGGGGAAATAGCCGTGCGCGCGCACGGCGGCGTTGAACACGCCGGCCAGCGCGCCGGCCACCAGCCGGCCGGCGCGCGAGGCTGGCATGCTGCGGGGATCGGTGACGATATACACGGCCGAGAAAATCACGGACCCGGACGCGAGTTCGAAGGCCACCGGGCGGCCGAAGACGACGCCGGCCAGGGCGAATCCCGCCAGGAACATTGCGCCCGGCCGCCAGTCGAGCACGCCGGCCAGGTAGAGCCCGAGGCCGAACCCGACCGTCAGCAGCGGCAGGACATCGCCTGGCGCGCCGGGCACGAGCGTCACCACATCTTCCCAAGTTCCCTGCGCGTCGCCGAGCAGCAGGCGCCACGGGTTCCAGGCCACGCCTTCGGCGGCCCGCAACCCGAGGGGCGTGGCGGCGGTAAAGGCCGCGATTGGGGTTCCCGGCCGGAGCCAGGCCAGCGTGGCGTCGGGGAATGCCACCATCAGGAAGAGCCGGCCGACGAGCATCGGGTTGAGCCGCAGGGCGGCGCGGTCGACGCTCAGCTTGGCAAACCACACGGCCGCCAGGATTCCGGCGGCCAGCTGGGCCAGCGGCATATGCGCCGGAACGCTCAGCACCAGCAGTGCGGCGGTGACCAGGGTGCTGGCCCGCGGCCGGAGGAGCACGCCGTCGCGCAGCCACCCGTAGAGCCCTTCGATCCCCGCCGCCAGCAGCAGGCAGAGCGGGAACCGCCACAGGAACCGGGGATCCCAGCGCCACCCGAAAAGCAGCGCCGTCAGCGCCAGGCAGACGAGCACCCGCAGCATCATGCCGCCGGTATCGGGGCCCCGGCGGAGGAACGGCGCTACGATGGCTTGGCGGTCAGGCATGACTTGCCCTCGCGAAAGATCTCGGCCAGCGGGATATCAGACGGGCAGACGGCCGCGCAGGCGCCGCACAGGAAGCACTCGCGCATGTGGGCGTCGAGCGCCGGCGAGTGCCGCCCCGCGCGCAAGCGGTCCGCCATGCCGGACGGGTGCAATCCCAGCGGGCAGGCATCGTAGCAGGACCCGCACTGGATGCAGGGCGTCTCCGCACGGCGCAGGCGGGCTCCGGGGTCGAGGACAAAGATGGCGTTGGTCCCCTTGGTCACGGCCGTCGCGGGAGACACCTGGCGGCCCATCATCAATCCCCCGGCCACCAGCAGGTGCCGTTGCTCGTCCCAGTCCACTCCGCTCGCGTCCAGCACCTGCCGCACCGGCGTGCCGACCGGCACCACCAGGTTGCGGGCCGCGCCGTCGGGGCCCGTCAGGGTCAACGGCCGGTCGAGCGAAGGTCGTCCTTCGAGGCGCCGGCGGCCGAGCGCCCACAGCGAGGCAACGCTGAACACCAGGATGCCGAACTGCACCGGCCGGGCGGCGGCCGGCGGCAGCCGGCGCACCAGCCGCTCGACGATCAATCGTTCCGCGCCGGCCGGATAGCGGTCGGGCATGGCCAGCCACTCGGCGCCATCGGCCGCCAGGGGATGTCCGATGCGCGCGCGGGCGGAACGCTTGACGGCCAGCACCAGCCGCCGGATGCCGAGGGCCTTGCATAGCAAGCCGATCCCCGCGCGCACCGGCGCGCCGGACCAGCGGAGCAGGGCTTCGTCGATCTCGATCCCCGGCTCGCACTCCACGGCGTTGACGACCAGGGTATGGATACCGACGGCGGCCCGCAGCTTGACGGCCGCGGGGAACAGGCTGCCGCCCATGCCGGCCAGGCCCATGGCGGCGGCGTAGGCCGGCAATCCGGCGGCAGCGGGGTCGGCCACGGGGGCAAAGACGGGATTGGCGGCTGCGGGGTCGCGCCGAAGGCGCACCTCTTGCGCGTCCGCCCGCAGCACCGTCCCGGCCATCGGCGCGTGGATCGTCAGGTCGGCGCCGCGGGCCAGCGGCTGTCCGGGGCCGACCTCGGCCCCGGCATTGACGAGCCGCGCCACGGGGCAGCGGTTGGCGGCGGCGTCGAGGCTCAAGCAGACCTCGTCCGGCGGCCGGCTCAAGGGCTCGAGCGCGGCTGGCGCGCGGCGATGGGCGGCGCGGATTAGCCGTCTCATGCGCCCGGGACCGGCAGGCGCGCCCACGCCGGCTTGGCCCGGAGTTCCGCGATCACCCGGGTGGCCATCAGGCTATAGCTGACATAAATGGCCTTCAGGTACTGTGTGGCGCCGGTGACTCCGTCCAGCAATCCCTTGGCCTCGGCTTCGTCGGCAAAGACCTTGCCGGTGATGTCCTTCAGGGCTGCGCGCGCCAGGTCCTGGGATTTTCCGTGAAACTCCGAAAGCGTCGGGATTTCGGCGGCGCTGATCTTGTATTTCCCGTCCGCCGGAATGACCGCCACGATCGCGCGGGCCTGGGCGTACGTCTTGGTGTCCCGCAACGCCACGCCCACCACTGGAGCGCCGTCCTGGGCATACCCGAGATAGACGGCGTCAACGCCTCCGCCGTAAGGCGTCTTGACCGCATAGGCCGCGGCCCCCGCGCCCCGCAGCAGCGCGGCCACCGCCGGGGGCATCGCGTCCTTGTCCTGCGCCCAGACTGCGGACGCCGCCGCCAAGCATGCCCCCACACACCATCCGACGCGATTCATGGTTGCCCTCCGGTTGTTCCGTTCGTCCGCTTGTTCGGCGAGCACGGCGGCCGCCCGTCAGAACGGCCATCCCATGCCGAGCAGATTGCGACCTATCGGACGCACGCTACGACGTTAGTTTTCCACACTCGGGACGCCGCTACAAGCGGAAAATCCCCGGGCGTTCCGCCCGCCCCGCAGGGCGCCGGCCGCCGTTTGCAAGGGTTCGCTCCGGGGGGGATGTCAGGCGCAGCGCCCCTGCGGAAAACAGTCGCCAGGACGCGGCCGGCCGCTATACTGTGGCTTTGACATCAGCACCCACCCCACCCCACCCCGGAGGGCCGCGCCATGTCCCGTACGATCCCGCGCTACGGATGGATCCCCGATCTGCCCGATCGCCGCGATTTTTTATACGCGGCCCCGCTGGCCGTCTTGCGGGCCTTGCCATCGAAGACCGACCTGCGGAACCGCTGCCCGCCGGTCTACGACCAGGGCGACCTGGGCAGTTGCACGGCCAACGCCATTGGCGCAGCGCACCAGTTCGAGCAGTTGCGCCAGAACGCCCGGACAGCCTTTCTTCCATCGCGCCTCTTCATCTACTACAACGAGCGCGTCCGGCTCGGCACCGTGAACGAGGATTCCGGCGCCATGCTGCGCGACGGCATCAAGAGCGTCGTCAAGGAGGGCGTTTGCCCGGAAGATTTGCCCGGGACCCCGCCCGGCGAGTGGCCATACCAAATCCAGAAGTTCACGGTCAAGCCGCCCAAGGCCTGCTACATCGAGGCCTTGAACCACCAGGTTGTCTCGTACCGGCGCCTGATCCAGAACTTGAACCAGATGAAAGGCTGCCTGGCGTCCGGATTCCCATTCGTCTTTGGCTTCACCGTCTACGAGAGTTTCGAGGCTGACGCCGTCCGGCGGACCGGCCGGGTGCCCATGCCCGGCAGCGAGGAAGCCGTGATCGGCGGCCACGCCGTCATGGCGGTCGGCTACCGCGACGCCGACCAGCACTTCATCGTGCGGAACTCCTGGGGCCAAGCGTGGGGCCGGCAGGGACACTGCTTCATGCCCTATGCCTACCTGACCGACCCCGACCTGGCCGCGGATTTCTGGACGATCCGGATGGTCGAGGTTCCCGCCAACACGTTGCTTTGACACAGCGGCGCGAGCGGACATCGCCGATCCCGCCGCCACGGGCGCCGCGGCGGGCGGCGGCGTCGGCGGCATCGAGGCGGTTCTGGAGGCGCCGGGCTTCACGCTGCTCCTGGCGTTCGGCCTTGTCCTGGGCGCGGCGGGCGGCGGGAGACATGACGCGCTCGGTGAGCCGGGCGGCCTCCTGGTCGGCGAGTTCGGCGGTGCGGCCGGCATTCTGGGTTTGCCGGTCAATGTCGAGATTGGCAACGGACTGGGCGTAGGCGATCTGAGCGCGCCGAAACTCGGCGGTCAGAGCCGGCGCGGCGGACGGCCTGGACTTCCTCGCTGTCCACGCAGGCAATCTGGGAAGCGGCCTGGATGGACTGGCCGCGCTTCATGGCGGCGAATATCGGGTTGGAGGCCGCAAAGGCACGCCCGAGGGACATGATGGCCTGCGTGGCGCCCATGGCGGATTCGGCGCCGCCTTGCATGGCTACGTCCAGGCCGTTGAAGGCGCCCCGCATGGCGCCGAAGCTCGCCATGGCGTCGTCGGATGCGCTAGTGTGGTGCGTCATAAGTCCATTGACATAAGAGAGCGCTCATACCGCAATGATAGTGGGCCTTGATGCGAACGTGACAGCATCGTTGCTGGCCGTAAATGTAAGGAACCGTTGGCTGCGCCACACGAGCGACACCGATAAGCACGCCCGGTGAGGGCGCCGGGCCTACAACGTCCGTGGGGCGCTCCGGGGTTGGCATCCAGCGGTGGCCGCC
>CAZEVX010000037.1:0-7197 GCA_964515705.1 uncultured Verrucomicrobiota bacterium
GTTTTCCTGGACGTTTCGCCCATTGTTGTAGGCCCGGTGCCCGCACCGGGCGATTGTTTCACACCTTCTAACGCACCACACGAAGATTATGAATCCCGTCAGCGTTTACGCAAGGTCAAACCGACGTCCGACCAGCTTGTTAGCGGGTAATAATTGGACACCACCGCCGGTTCGTATCCGGCGGCGGCCGCCGAGATGGCATAGCTGAAGCGGCGGGTCTCGCCCGCATCCGTACCGGCGACCGGCCGGGCCGACAGTACCGTCAGCAACACGGCAGGTCCGCCCTCGCGCCCCGGAGTCTTGCCATCCGCCCCGGTCACGACGTGCTCCTTCGCTCCGGTCTGATCGCAGCGCACGGTAATCACGACGCCCTTCAGCGGGTTGCCGTCCGCATCGCGGGCTGCCAGGACCACATGCCGGGCGGCCGTCACCTCTCCCCGATAGCCCTTGTTGGCGAGATCGGCGCTGAATGCGTATCGGTCGCCCTTGAGCGGCGTGTCGAACTCGCAATCCGTCAGGGTAAGGCTGGTCAAGGCTGACGCGCACTGCCAATTGCAGTCGTTACTGACGAAGGTGCAATTGACAAGGACCGTGCGGGCCTGGGGATTACTCAACGCGGTGCCGCATTGCCGGAAGGTGCATCCGCGAAACGGATGGTGTCCCTGATTGTCCCAATACCCTGAAATGGCCGTGCCGCAATGCTCGAACAGCATGTCCTCGACGACATGGCCGCCGGCTCGCACCATCAGGCCAGACACGGCCTTCACCCAGGCAATCGTTGACTGTTTCAACCGGATGCTGTCGCCCTTCAGCACCACGGCGCCCCAGCCCAGTTTGGCCCCAACCCGATGGGCGTCATCCTCGACGGCAGCCGTCAGCCGGCTGTGGAACATGTAGAACTGCCCCGAATAGGAATCCATCCGATCCAGGTTGCCCTTGTGCGGGATGACGCCCACGAAGACCGAATGGCCGTCGGGCGGGTCGCTGCGGATTTGCAAGGTCGCCCGGATCCGGCTGTTGGCGGCATGGCCCATCGTGAACCGGTTGACCGGACTGACGGGTTTGATGGCCTGTGGTTCCGCCGGAACGGATGGGCACACGACCAGATGGCCGTTGACGATCAGGGTGGGCGTGGGGTGATCGGCATCGCCCAACTGGAAATACGTGTCGGTACCGTCATCCGTGCCGATCCAGAGATCGGCGTCGAGCATCCAGGTATCGGAGCCCGGATCATGGCGGATCTTCCCCCATCCGTTGACGGCATCCACGGCCGCCAGGCGCGCCATATCGCAGGGATAGGCCGCGGGGAAGTCCGTCACCCACAGGCAGTTCCGTTCCGGGTCATACTGTACGTTGGCGCGGCAGAGCGCGCCGGCCGCCAGCAGCGCGGCGGCGCTCATCCACAGATGGTTCATGCCGGGCATTTCCATGGCATCGGGTTACTCGATGGCGAAGGGCGTGGCGACGGTCCCGGCTTCCATCTGCATGGCATCCAGCCAGATCTCCGTATCCGCATCGCCTTGAGGCGCAATCATATATTCCTGGACCCCCCCGCGATCGGACTCGGAGGTCGGGCCGCAGACGCCGGATAATTCATACCGTTTCCAGTCCGTGGTCAAGGAAAAGGTGGCGTTGGTGCCCAGCGCGCGAATTCCGACCCGGTCGCCTTTCTGTTTGGCGCGCATGTAGAGCGAGAACACATAGGGGGCCGGATTCTTCAAGGTCGGCGGATAGAATCCCCCGAACATTCCGCGGCATTGGCGCGTGCGTCCATTGTCGGTCTTGGCCGTCCGCATCCGCAGGGCAACCTGCCCATGGTAGGGGGCGTTCGAGTAGACACCCCAGGCCGAATCCGGCAGATTCACCATCGGATAGGCGAGATAGGTATGGGGCTGGACGAAGTCCGGGATGCCCGAGACCGTGCGATCCTCGAACGACGGATTGGGCATGACGTTGTGCCGCTGTTTGACCGCCGCGATCTGCGGGCCGAGCAGCTTGATCGGCTCGCCTTGATCCGGCAGCGCTTTGGCCGTGACCGTGATGCGGACGGGGGCGTCCGGCTCGGCCTTCAGAGCGAAGGCATAGGCGCGCGTGCCGTACCGCTCGATCGTGTCGCCGAAGGCGGACGCCTTGACGGCGACCGCGGGATCTGCAAACAGCCGGCGCACCGGGTCCTTCAGCCCCGCGATCGCGATGCGGGTTTCGACCGGGTACCACTGGCTGTTGGCGGCGAGCAGCAGGAAAGTGCCATCCGGGTTTCGGAAGACTCCGACCTGCACATCCGGCAACTTCTGCGCCTGGAGGTCCAGCGCCACGGGCTGATAGGCGATGGATTGCGGGACCGCCTCCTCGATCAAGGCCGGCGCCATGGCCGACACTTCGCGGGTCAACGTGGCCAGGGTATCCCACATCGCCTGGCTGAGGATAATGGTATTGCAGTAATACAACAGGCCCTTGGCGCCATGGATCAGGGTCAGGTAGGTTTGACAGCGCTGTTCCGCCGGGCTCTTGATGCGCGGGCTGCGCCAGGGGTCCATGGCCTCGATGGCGGAGTTTACCGCCATGACCACCTTGCCCTCGGCATCCGCTCGTTTCTTGAGATCCAGCAAGGACAAGACCACATGATTCTGAACGCTATACATCGAGCCCCAGGCCGGATAATAGCCGAGCCCATAGGCGGCCACCTCGCCGTATTTCATCCATTTTTCGCCGAGCGGGATTTGCCGCGCGTACCCCAGGAAAGCCGGGTGATACGGGTCAAGTTCGTGCTTGACGCCATAATACCACTCGCAGCCCAGGATGCGCATCTCGGCGATCGGCAGGTTGGGCTCGTCTCCGTTCATGTAGAACAGGTAATTCGGGTGGGTCTTCAGGATGGCGGCCACCTCCTTGATATCCGGCAGTTGCTCCTCGAATATCTGGCGCGCCCGCCGAACATCGTCCGGCCCCACCTGGCCATTGACCCCGTACTGCGGATGCCCCTTGCCGGTCGCGGCCATGACGTGGACATTGTTCGCCCAATCCATGACCATCAGGTTGTATTTCCGCGCCATCTCGAGGTACGGCCGCGTGTCCGCAACCAGTTTTCCGTAGGCTTCCCGCGCCCAGTCCGGGCCGGGCCGGACAAAATAGGACCGCACGACGGCGTTATAGCCCGCCGCCGCCATGGCTTTGAAATAATATTCATGGGTCGAGTCGAGTTCCAGGCCATACAGCGCCACGGGGAAGAACGGGACGCCGTTCTTCAGCAAAACTCGCTTGAATGCGTCCACCTTGACTTCGCATCCCGGATTGGGGTCGCGCTTGACGAACGCGACCCGCTCTTCCGCCAGCGTCCGGCCCGCGGCATCGGACAAGACAACGGTCAGCGTGTGCGGTCCCGGCGCCACGCCGTTCAGCGGCACGGCCACCGTGGTCCGCGGGCGCACCTCGGAGGACGCCGCGACGTCCTTTCCGGTCTGGTCCCGCAGGGACACCGTCATGCCCTTCAGTGCGTCGGCCGGCATGCCGATCTCGCAGCGCACCCGCAGAAGCTCTTCATCCGTATAATAGTTGCGATCCGCCAGCGGGGTGCCCATGACGGTCAGCCGGGACGTGTCCGGAACAGGATAGCGCTGGGCAATCTCCCCCGGCTGGGCGCCCTGCAGTTCGATCGTCACGTCGCGCTGCACCATCGCGGCCACGGCCACCCGGGCAGTCACGACGGCGCTGCTCATGCCCGCCAGAACCAGGCGGATGGGCGTGGTCGCGGCCGCGCCGGATTTGGGCGTGTCCCGCACCGCCAGGTCGATCGTCCCGCCGGTCAGCGTGTGCGTGCGAATGCCCGCCGTCAGCGTGTAGCACGCGTTCGACCCATCCGTGTCATAGCCGCCCACCCGCGCCCATTCGATCGAAGGCAGCAGCGGCACCTCCGCCTTGACCCCCTCCAATCCCTTCAGATACCCATAGCTCGAGGTGTCGTGCACGTTCTGCAAGGGCGACCAGGTCCCAAAATCCCGTTCCATCCCGCTGGGCGCCTGCATCATATCGAGGATCACGGTGTTCCGCGCCCGGGTGACGTTCAGGCGCAGCTTGGCCATGTCGCCGCAGGTCGTCAGCACGAATAACGGAATGGCCACCTCGGCGGTCCAGCCCCGATCGTTCCGCCGGGTGGCGGAGCGCCACGGCACATTCCATCCCAGCTCTTGATCGCCCCCTTTGGTGTTCCGCTGCTCTTTCCGCACATTCGCCCAGCTCAGCAAGTACTGATACCAGACTTTGCCCGCCGTGCCGGGATCGAAAAATATCTCGACCTCCTCGTCCAGGTTGACCGGCCCGTCATGATCCACGGCCTGCTGGACCACGTGCGGCATCATGGCATTGCTGCAGACAAATCCCATATACAGCCAGGCGGCGTCGCGGGTCAGCAGGCAGCGGGTGGCCGACGGCATGTCGTCCCGGGCCTTTTTCAGCGCGTGAAAGCGCGTCAGTTCGGCGGCCTTCGACCAGCACGGATCGTTCAACGCCCCGTCCAGCAACGGCGCCGCCTCCGTGACCGGCAGCGTGACGGACGGCCATGCCGAGGGGCCATCCGGCCGCGCCGCGGTCGTCCAGACGAGGGTGAGCAGGCAAGCCGCCGACGCTATGCGGTTCATGGTATTGGATTCCTTCTATGGATGCAGGCCGTTGAGAAGCCGCTTGCAAGCGCAACCAACATTACCCCCCCCCCCCCCGAAATACAATGAAATAACATTGCTGCTCAGGTAGATGCGGTTCCGAGGTCGAAGTCGGTATCGGCAGTCCGCCGCCCTTTCGACCCCGATAGCGACCCCGATCCCATGCGGCTGCGCAAGTCGGCGTTCATCTTACATGGTTGCCCCATCTACGGCGCCGGGGCGGCGGGGGCATTGGGGGTCCGCTGGAAGCGGCCGAGCAGGCCGCCGCCGCCGACCTTTTTCCGCCCCCGTTCGAGCAACTCCTGGTCGTTGGTGTCGGCCGCGGTTGGAGCGGCCAGCGGCGTGCCGTCCGGCACGGCGATGCGGCCGCCGGCCTGCAGTTCGAGGCGCGCCTTGCCGCGGGTTCCGGTGAGCAGGCGGCGGAACAGCGGCACGCCCATCGGCGTGAAGGCCGCATGCACATACGCCATGCCGATCGTCTGAAAGAGGACATGCGCGTTGCCGGACCCATCCACCCGGAGGTCCGGCGGGCGCACGCGGACGATCCGGCCCAGCGGATGCAGCCCGTACAGCCAGCGCCCGTCGACATCCTCGATGCGCAGGAAGAGCACTTCGCCCCCCGCGCGCTGCAGCACGGTCAACACATAGGTGCGCTGCCCGCCGGCCTCGCCGGGAACCCCGGCCGTCAGGCGCAGCATCTCCGACCCGGCCGCCACCTCCAGGTCGGCCGGCGCCGCCGCATAGACGGTCTCCCCGATGGCGACCGAGGCGCGCACCCAGTACCGCCCCGCGCGCTCGAGAACAAAGTGGCGCTCCAGCGGGACCGATACGGTGCGTTGCTCGCCCGGCACCAGCTCCGCGGCGGCCAGCAGCGCCGGCGCGTCGGCGCGGCGCGCAATCTGCCGGTCGCCATCCCGGCGGACCTCCAGCAACAGGCGCGCCGGACTGTCGGCATCGGCGCCCAGCCGCAACAGGCGGCCGGACTCATTCGCGACCGTCACCTTGGCGTCAACATGCTCATACGTCACGGCGACAGGCGGATCCAGCGCCAGCGTCACCGTCACCTGGGCGGGCAACCGGGCGGCCAGGGCCAAGCCGCACGCCGCGGCAATCAGCCCCGCCGCCCGGCGGCGCGGCCGCGCGCCGCCCGATCTCCAAGCGGATTCGTTCTTTACAGAACCCGTCATGCGTCGTACTATACGCCGATCTTGCTCCAGACTCAACGGCAAATCCGCATGCGCGCCCGCGTTTCAACGGAACCGACGACCGACTCCTGGCAGCAGGACGTCTTCCTCCATTCGCCGGATGCCATCCTGCTGTTGGATTCGGCGGGGTTGATCCTCGAGGCCAACGAGGCGTTTCTCAAGGTCTGCGGTTTGCCGGTGTCGTCCGTCCAGGGAGCGCCGATCGCCGACTTCATTCCCGCCGAGGCGCGGCCGGCCTGGGCGCACGACCTGGCCAAGCTGCTGCGCGGCGATTGGACGCGCATGGAAGGCACCCTGATGGGAACGGACGGGCGGCTCGTGCCCTTCCAGATCGTGCTGATCGCGCACAGCCTCCATGCCGGCCGGCCGGCCGTGGTCCTGCACCTGCAGGACGCCTCGGTGTACCGTACGGTCGAACGCGCCCTGGTGGCGGCCCAGGGCCAGTGGGAGCGATCCTTCGACGCCATTGCCGACGCCATGTGCGTCCTCGACCGCACGGGCGCCATCCTGCGGGCCAACCAGGCGATGACCGCCCGCTTTGCCGCCGGCGGCGGCGACACGCTGGTGGGCCGGGATTACCGCGCCGTGCTACACATCGAGACCGAGACCATGCGGGGACGGGTGCCGGACGCGGTGCGCGCCTCGCCCTTCGTGCTGCCCGATTGCGCGCTGCCGGGACTCCGCGGGCACTTCAGCCTGTCCGCCTACCCGCTCAAGGACGAGCACGACGCGCCCACCGGGGCGGTGCTGATTCTGCGCGATATCACGGAGCAACGGGAGACCGCCGAGGCCCTCAAGAAGGCGGAGACGAACCAGCACCAAGCCTCGAAAATGGAGGCGATCGGCCGCCTGGCGGGCGGCATTGCCCATGACTTCAACAATGTCCTGACGTCGATCCTGGGGTACAGTTCCCTG
Organism: uncultured Verrucomicrobiota bacterium; assembly: GCA_964515705.1. Classification (GTDB taxonomy): domain Bacteria; phylum Verrucomicrobiota; class Kiritimatiellia; order JAAZAB01; family JAAZAB01; genus CAZEVX01. The sequence continues at coordinate 6,776 of CAZEVX010000037.1, forward strand.
ACCCTGAAAATGACCCCCGAGGACGACCCGCGCCGCAAGGACATCCAGGAAATCATGGCCGCCGCCGAGCGCGCCACGACCCTCACCCGCCAACTGCTCGATTTCAGTCGCAGCCAGAAGGTCGAAACCCAGCGGGTCAATTTGAACACCGTCATCAGCCACATGGAACAGTTCCTGATCCGCACGCTCGGGGAAACGATCCGCCTGCGCCTGCACCTGGCGCCGGTCCTCGACCCCATCCAGGCGGACGTCTCGCGCCTGGAGCAAGTGCTGATCAACCTGGTTGCCAACGCCCGCGACGCCATGAACCGCGACGGGGTCCTGCTGATCGAGACCGCGCTCCTCGACCTCGACGCGCGCGACCGTCCCCTGCTCCCCGACCTGCCGCCCGGCCGCTATGTCCGGCTGCAGGTCAGCGACAA
>CAZEVX010000037.1:7207-11254 GCA_964515705.1 uncultured Verrucomicrobiota bacterium
GAGCACCTGTTCGAGCCGTTTTTCACGACCAAACCCCGCGGCAAGGGCACCGGCCTGGGCCTGATGACCACCTATGGCATCGTCAAGCAGTGCGGCGGCTCCATCGCGGTCTACTCCGAGGTTGGCAAGGGCACGACCTTCAAGATCCTCTTTCCGGTCAGCCGCGAGACCGGGGAGATCTGGCAGCCGACGGTGTCGGGCGCCGCCCTGCTGCGCGGCCACGAGACGATCCTGGTGGTCGACGACGAGCCCAATATCGTCACGATGGTCAGCCAGATTTTGGGCGAGTTGGGGTACCGCATCCTGGCGGCGCACAGCAGCCGCGAGGCGCTGGCCGTCAGCGCGCGCTGCGCGCGGCCGATCGACCTGGTGCTGACGGACGTCGTCATGCCGGACCTCAACGGCGCCGACCTGGTGCGGCAACTGCGCCAGGCGCGGCCGGTCCTGAAGTCGCTGTTCATGTCCGGCTACTCGACCCAGGCGGCCATCCAGATCGGCGTCTTGGCGGCGGACACCGACGTCCTCCAGAAACCTTTCGACGCGGAAACCCTAACGCATCGGATTCGGAAAATCCTGGATGGCCCGGCCGGCTGAACGGCCCGCAAGGAGCGCGACGATGGCGACCGACGACCGCGCCGTGGATGCCCTGCTGCAGGCGCTGCCGCACGAGGGGCTGACGTTCGACGATGTCTCGCTGGTGCCGCGTCTGGCCGACTTCCTGCCGAAGGACGCCGAGATCGCCAGCCGGCTGACCCGCCGCGTGGCGGTGGCGATTCCGTTCGTCAGCGCGGCCATGGATACGGTCACCGAAAGCCGCATGGCGATCGCCATGGCGATGCTCGGGGGGATCGGCATCCTCCACAAGAACCTGGACGTGGCGCAGCAGGTGCGCGAGGTCGACGCCGTCAAGCATTACCTCAACGGCCTGATCCGCCACCCGATCACGTTCCGGGCCGACCAGACCCTGCGGCAGGTGCGCGACCGCAAGACCGAAAAGGGCTTCAGTTTTTCGGGCTTCCCGATCCTCGACGCCGAGGACCGTCTGGTCGGGATGCTCACGGCCTCGGACATGAAGTTCGCCCACGACCCGGACGCCCGGGTGGCGGAGATCATGACGACGCCGGCGATCAGCGCGCCGCCGGACACGACGCTGCCGGACGCCTACCGGCTGATGAAGCGCCACAAGATCGGCAAGCTGCCGCTCGTCGAGCGCGGGCGGCTGGTCGGCCTGTACAGTTTCTCGGACGTCAGCATGCTGATCGAAAACGCGGCCCCGCTGATCAACCGGGACGCCCGGCACCGGCTGCGGGTCGGCGCGGCGGTCGGGCCGAACGACCACGAGCGCGCGGCCGCCCTGGCGGAACGCGACGCGGATGTCCTGGTGGTCGACACGGCCCACGGGCACAGCCGCGGGGTGCTGGAGATGTGCCGTTGGATCAAGGCGCACCACCCGGACCTGGACGTCGTCGCGGGCAACGTCGCCACGGCGGAGGCGGCCGAGGCGCTGGCGGCGGCCGGAGCGGACGCCGTCAAGGTCGGGATCGGGCCGGGCTCGATCTGCACGACGCGCGTCGTGGCGGGTGTCGGCATCCCGCAGATCTCGGCGATTTACCGTTGCGCGCGGGCGCTGCGCGGCCGCCTGCCGATCATCGCCGACGGCGGCATCCGCTACTCGGGCGACGTTCCCAAGGCCATCGCCGCCGGGGCCGACACCGTGATGATGGGATCGGTCCTGGCGGGCACGCAGGAGAGCCCTGGGGAAAAAATCATCCACCAGGGCCGCCACTACGTGATCTACCGCGGCATGGGCAGCCTGGCGGCCATGAAGGCCGGGGCCGGCAGCCGCGAGCGCTACGGCCAGGCCGAGGCCCGCGACGACGAGCTGATTCCGCAGGGCGTCGAGGGCATCGTGCCCTTTTCCGGCAACGTTGAGAAGGTGCTGACGCAGTTCTGCGGCGGGCTGCGCGCCGCCCTGGGGTATTGCGGCTGCCGCACGCTCCCCGAGCTGCAGCGCCATGGCGCCCTGGTGCGCGTCTCCGCGGCCGGGGTGCGCGAAGCCCACGCCCACGACGTCAAGATTCTCCGCGAATCGCCGAACTACAGCGGGCCCTCCCCCGAACTCTGACCGGCCAGCCCGCCGGGCGGCCGTCAGAAGGCGCCGAAGAAGATGCTCGAGAACGTGACGATCGGCGAGGTCTCGCGCACGTCGTCGAGCGTCGCCCGGATATCGCCGATGAGTTGGCGGGCGTCGAGGTAGAGGCTGTCGTCGTTGACCAGCCGGCCGAGCGTGCCCTCGCCGCGGTTGATCTTGGCGACGATCGCGTCGAGGTTGGACGCCGTCGTTTCGAGGTGGCGCAGCAAGCCGCGCTCCCGCACAGCGGCCTTGACGTCGCCGACCACATCGCGGGCATCGGTGTAGAGGGCGTCATCGCGCACCAGCTTGCCGAGCGTACCCTCGCCCGCCGCGATGCCGGCCGTAATCGTCTTGAGGTCGGCGGTGACATCGGATACCAGCGCGATGACGTCGCGCGGCCGGTTCCCATTGAGCGGCGTATCCGGCGCGATCGGCGCCGCGCCGGGCGGCCCCTCGGCGATCTGCAGATAGCGTCCGCCGAGCACCGACGAGTAGACGATCTCGGCCTGGTAGCCCTCCCGCAGGACCACCGGGCGCTGAAGCGCCGCCAGCACCCGCACCCCATCGGCCTGGAGCGCCATGCTTTTGACCTTGCCGACGGTCATGCCGCGCATGACGACGTTATCGCCGTCGCGCAGGCCCATGACGTCCTCGAAGACCACCTCGAGCGGGTAGGTCGCGCGGAAGATGTTTTCCCGGCTGAGGACGATGGTGAAGGCGCACAGCCCCAGCAGCACCGCGAACAGGAAGGTGCCGACCATCACCTCCATCGTCCACTCGCGCCGTTTATTGATCGGCATGACCCGCCCTTTCCCACGCGTCGAGACCTCGAGGATGCGCCCCTCGTAGATCATGGCGATGCGCGTCCCGATCGCCAGGGCGCTGAAGAGGTCGTGGGTGACCACCACGCTCGTCACGCCCAGGTCGCGGCGCATGCGGTCAATCAACTGGTCGATGGCCCGCGAGGTCACGGGGTCCAAGCCGGAGGTCGGCTCGTCGTAGAGGATGATGTCCGGGCGTTCGACGATCGCGCGCGCCAGCCCGACGCGCTTGCGCATGCCGCCGGAGAGTTCCGCCGGCATGGCGTCCTGAATGCCGTCGAGGTTGACCTGGCGCAGGGTCTCGCGGACGCGTTGCGTGATGGCGTCCTCGCCGAGGGCGGTCTTTTCGCGCAGGGGCAGCGCCACGTTCTCGAAGACCGTCAGCCACTCCAGCAGCGCCGCGCCCTGAAACAGGACGCCGAACCGCTGGCGCAGGCGCGCCAGGGCGCGCCCGGCGGCCTCGCTGATGGCCTCGCCGTCGACCCACACGCGGCCGGCGTCGGGGGTCAGCAGGCGGATCATGTGCTTGAGCGTCACGCTCTTGCCGGCCCCGGAAAAGCCGACGATCACGAACGTCTCCCCGCGCGCGACCTCGAAGGTCACGGCGTCGAGCACGCGGCGCTCGCCGAAATACTTGGTGACCTGGTCGAAACGGATCATTGGTAAAACAGCCGGGTCAGGATATAGCCGACGATCAGGATCGCCAGGAAGGCATGGATCACGCTGCGGCGCGTGGCGCGGCCGACGCCGACGGCGCCCTCAACGGTGGCGAAGCCCTGGTGGCAGGAAATCGTGGTGATCAGGATGGCGAAGACGAAGGCCTTGAAGAGGCCGACGTAGAGGTCCTTGTTTTCGGCCCAGCGGGTGGCGTTGTCCAGGTAGGGGCCGACGGCGACGCCCAGCTGTGTCTGCCCGACAATCGCCCCGCCAAGCACGCCCAGGATGCAGGCGTAAAACGTCAGCACCGGGGTCATGATCATCATGGCCAGCAGCCGCGGCATCACGAGGAAACGGACCGGCGAGATGGACATGACCTCGAGGGCGGCGATTTCCTCCGAGACCGTCATCGTACCGAGCTCGGCGGCGATGGCC
>CAZEVX010000037.1:11264-18230 GCA_964515705.1 uncultured Verrucomicrobiota bacterium
GACGCTGGCGGAGAGGATCAGGGCGGTCATGAAGGGCCCCATCTCGCGCAGCATCGAGATCATGACCGCCGCCCCGATGTTGACCTCCTGCCCAAACTTGCGCAGTTCGAGCCCGGTCTGGAGCGCCAGGATCATGCCGGTGAACATGGCCACCACGGAGATCACGCCAAGGCTCTTGATCCCGGCGATGTAGAGCTGCTGCAGCACGGCGCGGCGCGAGCGCTGGCCGAAAGCCCGCGGCAGGCAGGCCAGGGCCTCGGCCAGCATCAGCAGGGCGCGCCCGGCATTGCGGGCGGCGAGCATCGCGGCGCGTCCCAGCGCGGCGCGCCGATTGGACGGCGGCGGCAGGAATTCCGGTTCGCGCGTCAGCATGACAGGCCTCTCCGCGGTCGCAGGCGTCAGAAGGTCAGGGCGTAGCCTAGCCGAACCCGGCGCCGGCCGCCAGCCCATTCGCTGGCCACCAGCCCACCGAGCAGCGACCAGGCCGTGCCCCCGGCGTCCGCGGAGCGATCCAGCGTGAACAGCGGGAAGCAGGACAGGTGGCGGACGCCGCCGCCGCGCCGCCAGCGGACCAGGCCCCAGAACCACTCGTCCTCGCGGACCGGCCCGCAGGCCGACCGCGCATACAGGGTCCAGAGGGCGGCATAGTTGCGGTCCACGGGGGCGTAGTCCGCGAATGGGAACAGGCTCGGCACCCCCAGGCGCGACCGATCGCCCTCCCGGCGATAGCTGAAGAACGGCCAGACCTTGAGGGTGCGGCCCTCGGTGACCCAGGGCGCCCCCTCCGCCGCCCGCCGGCGGTCGTGCGTGGCGTGGAGGACGGGGACCATCAGGGTGCGGTCGTGCGCCGTGTTCCCGTGCCGGCGCTGCGTTTCGCGGTACAGCGGCCAGAGCACGAACGCGGACGTGTTGCCGGCGATCTCCTTGCGTCCCCAGAACGGCCAGAGATACAGCCGGTTGACCGTTCCCGTGCTCCATTGCACCAGCGGCCAGGGACAATGGACGTCGCGTTGTTGGGCGCCGCGGCTGAACCGGAACAGCGGCGGCAGGCCCATCCAGGTCTCCTGGTCGGTCAGCCGGACGTGGCCCATCACCGGAAACAACACGAAGCCGCTGCCGCTGGCGCCGGGATACCGGTAGCGCGCCGAGGTCCAGACCGGCCAGAGCAGAAAGCGTTTGTCGTAGTCCAGGCGGAAGCGGGTATACCCGTAGAACGGGAACACGCGGAAGCGGTCATGGCCGCCGCCGTCGGTCACCGAGACCACCGGCCAGAGCCAGGCGCGGGTTTCGACCTCGTTGACACGGTCGTTGTAGGTCAGGGGGAAGAGCGCAAACCAGATGGCGTCGCGCCCGAGGAAATCACGGATCGTCCCGCCGAGCGGGAAGACCGCCAGGTAGTTGCGGCCGCCGGCGTCGCGCCCCTGGAAGTAGAGCGGGAAGACCATGAACTTGTAGCGGCCGCCGGCCTGCGTGATGTCGTAGTTGAACCCGTTCGCCAGAACGAGGAAGCGCCAGTCGGCCGCGCGCTTCAGGCGTTCGCGGGTCCAGACCGGCCAGACGCCGTCCGACTCGCAATGATCGGCCGCGGGTTCGCGAACGGTGCTGGTCAGCGGCCGCACGGCCCAGTAGACCTCGCCCGAGGCTCCGGTGCTGCGCTCGAACAGCGGGCCGAGCGCCCGCCAGCGGGCGTTCCCGAAGACATCGGTGTCGCGGGACACCAGCGGCGCCATATCGAGGTCCGCCGCGGTTGCCAGGCCGGCGCCCAAGCCCGCGGCCAGGCCCAGGAGACACGCCATCGGCCCTGCGTATCGGGTCGTTCTCATCGGCGGCACTCTACCACAGGAAGCGCGGCCTCGCCAGTCTCTACTCGACTCCCCGGCCGCGTGTGCCGGGTCCCCAAGGACCCGTTGCGCGTGAGGAAACCGGCAAGAGGCCCGCGCTCCGGCGGCCGACGCGGCCCCAGGTTTTCGATGGGCTCCATACTGCCGGTCGTCCGAGGACCGCGGTTGTCCGTTCCCCGTCCCGGCCGGCCGCACGCGTCACGGCCATTCGCTGTGCCAGTCGCCCAGGCGGATGTCGGCGGCGTCCAACGAGCAGGCCGCGGTCAGGAGCACTTCGCGGGACTCCCCAGGGCAGAGGTCGAAGAAGTTGTCGTCGAGCCAGAACGGGGCGGCCTCCTCCGGCGGCACGAGGTGGCAGCCGCGCGCGTACACGTCCGCCCCTACCCGCCAACGCGACCGCCAGCGCCCGCCGGCCGCCGGCCGCGCGTCGAGCCGGGTCAGCGCCAGGCGCGGCCGCGGCCACGGCACGTTCCGCCAGAGGTTGGGAAAATACGCCGCGCGGGGCAGGTCGCTGCCCGCGACGCGCGCGGCGGCGAAGAGGTAATCGCCCGGCCCGAGTTCCAGCGCGGCGCGCTCCAGGGCGAACAGGCGCACGGTCTCGCAGGGCCCGGCGGCCGCCCGCGCCGTCCGCGACCAAACGATGCCCCCGTCCAGCCGCTGCTGGCCGATCTCGATCTCGGCCTGGCAAGGCTCGGCGGTGTCGTTGGACCAGAACCACTCCACGCGCCCGGCGCGCTCCATGATGATCGCCAGGCGCGGGGCGCAGGCGCGCCGCGCGGCATAATAGGCGGGTTTCGGCCGCCGGAAATAGTCCATCACCGACCAGTTGCTGGTGGGCCAGCAGTCGTTCAGCATCCAGACCAGCGTGCCGCCGTTGTTGGGACGGTCGCGGCGGGCGCTCTCGAACTCGGCGCGCATCATCTCGGCGTGCGCCGCCTGCCCGAACTTGACGTAGTCCTCGAGGCCGCGGATCGGCCCGAAGAGCGCCTCGGCGATCAAGCGCGTCTGCTCGTGGTGCGGCAACCGGGCGTGCCCGCGCTGGAGATGAAACGTCCAGACGTCGTCCGGCGGCCAGCGGTGGGCCGGGCTCAGGAACCGGCGCAGGGTCGCCAGGGGAGCCGGCCCCTGGATGCAGAACTCCGAGTTGAAGGAGCAGACGGTTTCAAAATGCCCGCGGAACCGCTCCGGCCGGCTGCCGATCGCCGCCAGGGACACGGGGCGCCCCGAGGCCAGCAGGGCGTCGTCCACCGGCCCCGCGGCGGGCGTCTGGAAGAGCGCGTATTTCCAGCAGGACAGGTGGCTGTTGCCGCTTTCCGGCAGGTTGCCGACATCGTCGTGCGATTGCGGACTGCTTTCGATGTAGGGCGCCCCGAAGCCCAACTTGCTGACCAGTCCCCGCAGCAGCAGGGTGTAAATCTGGGGATCGTCGCGCAGGCGGTTGACCGCGACGCCGGCGGCGACGCCGCCGGCATCGGCATGCTCGCCGGTATCGGCCGTGGCCAAGGCGCGCTCATCCGGCAGCGCCCAGGAGAAGATGTCCTCGTTGCATCCGCACCAGAGGGCCAGGCAGGCGCGGTTGCGCAGACGGCGGATCTGATAATCGGCCTCGGCGGCGATTTCATCCCGCAAGAGATCGACCGGGTACCCGCCGCTGGCAAACATGAAGTCCTGCCAGACCAGCAACCCGCGGGCGTCGCACAGATCGTAAAACGCCTCGCGCTCGTAGAGGCCGCCGCCCCAGACCCGCAGCATATTGAACCGGGCATCGGCGGCGCGGGTGACATACCAGCGATACGCCCCGTCCGTCGCCTCGGCCGGCCACATCTCGAGGGGCACCCAGTTGGCCCCCTTGCAGAACACGCGCCGGCCGTTGACCGTCAACCAGAAGGAGCATCCCGGTCCGGCGTCCGCGGTGAAGGGCTCCTCCAGCAGCCGGATGTCGCGCAGGCCGAACCGTCCGGCGCGCACATCCACGACCTGTCCACCCACCCGCAGTTCGACGCGGTAGGTGTAGAGCGCCGGCGCGCCGAAGCCGTTGGGCCACCAGAGCCGGGGATCGGGAATCCGCACGCTGCCATAGGACTGTACGCGGCCGGGCCGCCGCACGCGCTGTTCGAGCGCGGCGCCCGGTCCGCGGATACGCAGGACGAGTTCATAGCCGGCCTCGCGCGCCGCCCGAGTGACCTGGAAAAAGAAATCCACGCGCCCCGACGCCCGCGGCTGTACCCCGACATCGAGCAGGCGGGCGCCCGCATGGCGTTCGAGCCGGACCCCGCCCAGGATGCCGATGGAGGGCAGCGGCAGGCTCCAGTCCCAGCCGAAGGAGAACTGCGGCTTGCGCATCAGGACGCGCCGGCCCGGCCAGCGGCCGGTCCGCGGATCCCGCGGGCTGCCAAGCACCGTGTCCAGCGCCCGGAACCGCAGCAGCAGGACGTTGACGCCCGACCGCGCAAGACGGTCTCCGACCTCGACGCGGTGCGGCCGGAACGCGTTTCTCAGGCAGCCAAGTCCTTCGCCGTTGAGGAACAAGTCGGCGTGGCCGTCCACGCCGTCGAGGCAGAGGTCGGTGCAGGGCGCCGCGTCCGTGGGCGTCTCGAAGGCCAGGCGCAACCACCAGTCGCGGCCGCTGATCCAGTACGCCTGCCGGGCCTGGTCGTCGACGTGCGGATCCGGGATACGTCCGGTCCGCCGCAGCATGGCGTTGACGTCGCCGGGCACGGGGATGGGCTGCCAGCCGGCGCCCGCGCCGCGGGTCAAGGCGGCCGGATCGCCGGCCCCGGGCGCCGTGTCGAGGCAGGTCCACCCGTCGCGCAAGGGGATCGTGTGCATGCCGTGGTCGTCCTTACGGTGGCCGGCACGCCAGTGTCACGCCGGGCGGGCCGCCTGGATCGCCGCGCGTTCGCGGGTCCGGGCCGCCCGCACGCGGTTCAGGTAATCGTCGAGCGGTTCGAGGGAGAATTCCCGGATCATGTCGGCCACGCTGACACGCGGATGCTCCGAGGTCACCAGGTAGACGGCCTCGTCGCCGGCGACCTCGACGCGCACCTCGCGGCGGTAACGCTCCTTGAGGGCCGGCACGGCGCCCGGCAGGCGGTTGAAGTCAATGTGCAGCACGCGGCAATCGAGGTTCAGGCGGGCCTGGATCACGGGGGCATGGCCGTTGGCGGCCGCCAGCACGCGGCCGAGCGGGTTGACGATCATGCCTTTGGGGAGGCAGATGGCGCTGGCCATGTGCATCTGGTACTCGTAGGCCGCCACCGGGATCTGGAACCCGGCCGGAAAGGCCGATAGGAAACAGAACAGGTCCGTCCCCAGCCGGCGGTACTCGGCAAATAGCTCCCGGAAGTTGAAATCAAAACAGATGCCGGCGCCGATGCGGCCGAAGTCGGTCTCGAAGACCCGCGCGCCGGCGCCGGGCAGGATGCGCTTCTGTTCCATCTCGCCGATGGTGGGAAAGGTTTTGTCGTAGATGCCGGCGATGGTCCCCTCCCGGTTGACCAGCACGGCGCTGTTGTAAAAACCGCCCGGGATTTCAGCCCGGCGGGGATAGGAGGCAAAAATCCAGGCCCGGTGCTGGCGCGCCTTGCGCCGCAGGAACGCGGTCTGCGGGCCGCCCGCGCCGGCCGGGTCTTCGGCGATCTCGGCCAACGGCGCCGAGAACCCGGTGGTCGCAAAATGCTCGGGCAGCAGGATCAGGTCGGGTGCATCCAGCGCCGCCAGGTCAACCAACTGTTCCCAGATGCCGAGCAGCGCGTCCAGACCTCGGGACAGTTCCTTGGGGCTGTTGCCGTAGGAGATCGTCGCTACGTTTACGTTGCGCGCCATGGCGATTCCTTTCGGTATGCGGTTTCCCCGCGCGCCGCTCCTCCGCGCCCGCCCGGGATCGGGACAACGCCCGAACGGCGCACGACCGTCCAGCCGGCCAAGGCGGCGAGTTGCAGGGCCAGTCCCGCCAGCACGGCGGCGGCGCAGACGAGAAACATGGCGCGGTCCTGGCCGGCGCGGCGGATGCCCAGGTCCGTCACCAGCAGACCGAGCACCGAGCCGAGGCCGACCAGGAACTCGTTGATGCCGACGTTGAACGAACGTCGGCCGGAGTTGCTGGCATAGTACACGGAAGCGAAATAGACGAACCCGGCGTAGAACCCGAGCAGCCCCAGTCCGCAATAATACAGCATCACCGTCGGCCAGCGCCACAACACCGCGAACAGCAGGGCGGCGCCCAGGTGCGCGGCCACCAGGGGGGTGCGGCGGTAGAGCAGGTCGCGATAGCGCGCCATCCAGCACCCGAACAGCGCCTGGACCAGCAGGTGGAGGAACAGGATCGTTCCCATCATGGACGCGGACACGCCCGATTGCGCGCCAATGGCCGGCAGCAGGGTCAAGAGCGGCCGTTGCACGAACATGATGGTAAAGATCATGATCCAGCCGGCCGCCAGGTACGCCGGCGTCACCGGCCGCGCCCGATCGGATCCCTGCTCGACACATTCCTCGGCCGACGGCAGGTCCGGCGGGCGCGGCCGGTAGCCCGCCAGCATGGCGAAAATGGCGGCGCCGAGCAGCACCGCCAGCAGCGCCACGGGATATAAGCCCAGGCGGAAGACCAGCCCCGAGGCCAGCGGGCCGAGGCCGCAGCCCAGGCTCCAGGCCAGGGTGTAGAGCCCGATCGAGCGCGCCAGGCCGCCCGGCGCCGATTGGCCGCGCATGAACGCCTGGAAGGCGTTGAAAAACAGCGCCTGCCCGATCCCGAGCCCGGTCATGCCGATGGCCAGGGCGGCAAAGGACGTCGTCAGCAGGCTCTGCACGCCGAATAGGACCGGCACGATGATCCCGGCGAACACCAGCGCGCGCGCGTTGCGCCGCGTGATGACGACACCGAGCGCCAGGCTGGCCACCATGTAGACGCCCTGGAAGATGCCGACCAGCCAGGCGCAATGCCGGGTGCTGACGCCGCGCTGGCCGGCGGCGTACATCACCGCGAAGAGCACGAGGAACACCAGCCACTCGATCAGCAGCGGCGTGCTGGTCAAGCGCCAGTTCATGCCCCGCCGGCGCACGGCGGCGGATGTGGTGGAATCCATGGATACGACCCCGGCTGCCGCCCGGAGGCGGCCTTAAAAAAACG
>CAZEVX010000038.1:0-1273 GCA_964515705.1 uncultured Verrucomicrobiota bacterium
GCCCGGTGAGGGCACCGGGCCTACAAAGGCATCCAGGCTGAGCGCGCCCGGTGAGCGCACCGGGCCTACAACGACCGTGGGGCGCTCCGGGTTTGGTATGCAACGGCGTGCTGTAGGCCGCGTGCCCCGCCTGAGGCGGGGCGGCGTTACCGGATGGGGTTGACACCCTTGCTTGGCCACCAAAAACAGCGACCCAACCAACAAGGAGATGCCACGGTGGAACGCTTGCTGGTGTTTGCCGCGCATAGCGACGACGAACTGAGCATGGCCGGCACGATCGCCCGCGCGGTCGCCCGGGGCGCGACGGTCGGCATGGCCACCCTGACCGACGGCGGGGAAGGCTATCCCAGCCCGGCCTTGCGGGCCACGATCAAGGCGCTGCGGCGCCGCGAGGCGCGCGCCTGCGATCGGGTGCTGGGTGTCCGCGAGCACTTCTTCCTCGACCAGCCGGACATGGGGCTGGCGCCCTCCAAGCCGCTGCTGCACGCCCTCATCCGGATCGTGCGCCGCTTCCGGCCGGACGCGGTCTTCACCCACGGCCCCATGGATGTGCACAACGACCACCGCGCCGCCCACCGCGTGACGCTGGACGCCTGCTGGCACGCCGGTCAGCCGGTGGCGGCGGCGCTCGGCCCGCGCTGGCGCGTGCCGGTGCTGTATTACTACAAGGGGGTCGGTCCCGGCATGGACGATTTGCCCAGCGTCGTGATCGATGTGGCCAACTTTCAGCATAAACGCCTCGAGGCTCTCGCCACGCAGGGCTCGCAAATGACGCTGTTCCGCACCACCCCGGCCGCCTTGCGCCGGCAGGCGCGGGCGCTCAAGCTCCAGCCGCAGCCGGCCCGCGAAACCTTCTGGCTGGCGCCCGCCAACCGCTTCGACCAGTTCCCCGCCGTGCTGCCGGCGCCGACGCCGCCGGGTCGCCCGCGGGCGGATCTGGGGCGTCGCGCGGCGGCGCCGCTGAGCCCGCCGTCTCGCAGGTCCGCACGGCAGCACCAGGGAGGCCGGCGGGGTTAACGGGCTCGACGGCGCGGCCGTCCTTCACAACCCGACATACCGCAGGGCGCCAGAATGCCAGTGTCCTCGATATTTCCGGTGGCCAAGTAAGAGGGGTTATGTCCAACGACATCCATCAACGCCGCGTGAGGCTTGCCCGCCTCCGGTGTGGCACGCGGCCTACAGAAACCCGCCGACGGATGTCCCTGAAGTGCCTGGATACCTTTGTAGGCCCGGTGCCCACACCGGGCGTGCTCAGCCTGGATACCTTTGTAGG
>CAZEVX010000038.1:1373-17812 GCA_964515705.1 uncultured Verrucomicrobiota bacterium
GGCGTGCTCCGCCTGCATGCCTTTGTAGGCCCGGTGCCCACACCGGGCGTGCTCAGCCTGGATACCTTTGTAGGCCCGGTGCCCACACCGGGCGTGCTCCGCCTGCATGCCTTTGTAGGCCCGGTGCCCACACCGGGCGTGCTCATCGGTGTCGCGAAGCGTAGCCATTGAAAACAGCGAGGAACCATATGCCATTACCAGCCCAGCGCCGGTCGCCCGGCCGATCGTCCATGCCGCAAGAATCTGCCCAGCCCGCGGCCGCACCCGCTGCCGGCGCGGACTGGCTGCGGACCCATACCCGCCGCTTAATGGTTGGCTTGCACGTCCCGGACACGGATCAGTTGCCGGACACGCCCGGCGCCCCGCCGGCGATTTTCGACCGCTTCGACGCCCGCGCCTGGGTGCGCGCCCTGAAAGCCGCCCATGTGCAGATGTTCTGGTTCTATAGCAAGTGCCACATGGGCAACTCCTACCACCCGAGCCGCGTGCCCGGCAGCCACGTGCACTCGGCCATGAAAGGCCGCGATTTCTTCGGCGAACTCGTGGACGCCTGCGAGACGGCCGGCATCGTGCCGGGCTGCGTCTACGAGTGTTCCGACCATCGCGTCATCCGCGATAAGCCGGAGTGGTGCCACCGTATTCCGCCGGTCGGCGCGGTGGATATCACCGACGCCATCCAGGGATCGCGGATCGGCGGGCCCTGCCTGCGGGGGCCCTATGGCGACTACATGATCGCGCAACTGGTCGAAACGGTCACCCAGTACCCGGCCGTGCGCGCGCTCTACATGGACTTTCTCGGATTCTTCGGCCATGATAACTGGCAGTGTCCCCACGGCTGCGGCGCGGCGCTCGAAGCCGAGCTGGGCGCGCCGTTCCGCGGGGTCAAGGCCCTCGATCATGGGCGGTACGTCGCCTACCTGCGCTGGAAAATCCAGGAATACGTCGCGTATACCGAGCGGCTGCTGGCCGCCCTGCGCGCGGTGCGCCCGGACCTCGTCTTTCTGCACAACGCCCATCTGGTCACCGACGGGCCCAACCTGCAAACCTACGAGACGGCCCAGCGGCTCTGCGATTACGTCAGCGGCGACCTGTTCCACCTGCGGGCCGGCGCCCTGCAACTGAGCTGGACGCTGCGCTCGTATGCCGGGGCGAGCCGGCGCTTGCCCTCCGAAGCGCTCCTGGATACGGGCTTGAGCATCGGATGCGACGCCGCCAGTCCCAAGGCCCGCGACTCCTACCGGGCCGAACTCTGGACGGCGCGGTCGGTCAACGTGACCAATTGCACGTCCATCATGCCGGACCTGGACGGCACGCTGGACCCGGCGATCCTGGCGCTCGTCCGCGACGTCTATGCCGAGCAGAAGCCGTTCGAGCCCTGGCTGCGCGACATGCAGTTCCGCGCGACGATCGGCCTGGTGCGCAGCCAAAATACGATCCTCAACCGGCCGCCCGATGGCCAGGACGAGCCGCCCTCGGTCTACCGCGTGGATTACGGGCGCCCGCTCCATGCCCTCGAGTTCAAGGGGTGGGTCCAGTCCCTCATCATGGCCCACCAGCTCTGGGACGTGGTCCAGGATTACCAGCTCACGGACGAGGCCCTGCGGCGGTTTCGCGTGCTGATCCTGCCGCATGCCGGGTGCTTGAGCGCCGCGCAGTGCGCGGCGCTCGAACGCTTCGTGCGCGCCGGCGGCGCCCTGATCGCCACCGGGGATAGCTCGCGCTTCGACGAACACGGCAACCCGCGCGCCGACCTGGCGCTGGCCGACCTGCTCGGCGTGCACCTGGCGGGGCCCGCCGACTGCGCCCCGGCGCGCCTGATCCCGTCGCGGCGCGCGCCCTGCATGCGGCGCCCCTACGAAGCGGCCTTCGTGCATTTCAATGTCGGCCATTGGCCGGTCCGCGTCGATGCCGGCGTCGTCGTCGAGGCCGCCTGGGCGCGGCGCCATGGCGAGCGAGGGCTGATCTTTCCCTTCGAGGACACGGGGTTGCCGGCGCTCGTGCGGCGCCGGGCGGGGAAGGGGACCGTGACCTACGTGGCCGGCCTGCCGGGCGCCAACTTCCGGCTCTGGGGATTCAGCGCCCAACACCGCTTGATGCGGGTCCTGGCCGAGCGCGCCGTCGCCCGCGCCGCGCCGGTGTCCCTCGAGGCCCCGGCAACGGTCGAACTCTTCGCCCATACCCAGGCCGGGTGCGACCACCTGGTCGTCAACCTGGTGAACTGGGTCACGGGCGTCTCGCGCAGCGACGGCAGCGGCGTCGGCGGCGGCCCGCGCCTGACGCCGGAACTGATGCGCTTCGACGAGGTCGAGGCCATGCCCCCCGTGACGGGCGCCGTCCTCACCTTCCGCCCGCCGCCCGGCCGGACGATCCGCCGGGTGTATCAGGCCCCGTCGCGCGCGCCGCTGCGCCTGGCGCGCCGCGGCCGCGATGTCCGCGTCACGCTCGGCCGCTTCGACGTCCATGCCATGGTGGTGGCGGAATACGCATGACCCCGCGCGACCGCGTGCGCTGTTCGCTGGCCTGGCGCGAACCCGACCGGGTGCCCGTCGAGGTCTACCTGCCGCCCGGCTGATCCCGTTCCGGCGGGGCGTCGCAGCGGCCGGCCGCAGCGCCGACTATCGGAGAACGCCATGCCAGACCGCAATCCACAAACCATGAGGCCATACCAGGTGCGCATCGAGTGGGGCGGCATCACCGCCTACCTCGACGCCGGCCTGTTCGAGTGGTGCTGGGACGGCGCCGTGCGCCTCGAAGGCGGCCGGTTGCGCCGGCTGGTCCACTTGCATCCGCGCAATTACAACCATTTCGTCGCCGCCGAGCACTGGGTCCCGCTGCCCGGCGCCACCTGGCGCTCCCGCACCAACAACAGCACCGACGGCGTGCTCCTCGATCTCGAAGGCGGACCGCGTACCCGCGTGATCCTGACCACGGTCCAGCGCGAGGTCGCCTTCCGGCTCGGCGACCTCGCGCGCCAGGGCACGCTGCGCTGGGCGGTCGGCCCGAAATACGCCGGCCAGGCGATCGCCGCCATGCTGGGCGACGCCGGCCCCTACAAGGTCCATGCCCCCGCCGCCCCCGGCGGCCTCGACGTCCGCCTGGCCCCTGATGATTTCCGCGGCGCCGCCCGCTATGGCCGGCACAATACCCTGGCGGCCGCCTGGGTGCGGCCCGGACGCCGCGTGACGGCCGGGTTCCGGCTGCCGCGCGCGCCGCGCACGTCGCCGGCGTGCCGGTCGCGCCTGACCCTGGAACTGCGCCTGTCGCTGGCCCCGTCCTTCGAGGTCTGGCACATGGAAAAAACCGACTACCGCCCGGTGGGCGTCGCCCTCAACGGCCAGCCCCTGCCGCTGCCGCCGGTCTATTTCCGTAAACCCGAAAATGCCTGGCGCGAAACACAGTGGGTCGAGTTCGTGCGCCTGCCCGTGCCCGCCGCCGCCCTGCGCGCGGGATGCAACCGGCTCGAAGTCCGTAACATGGCCGCCGACGCCTTGCTCACCATCAGCTCCGCCCAGTTGCGCGAAACCTTCGAGCGCGACGGCGAGGCCGCCGCCCGGCCGGGCTGGGTCCTGGCCGGCCAACCCTTCGACCTGGTCTTCCGCTGCCTGCGCCCGCATGCGGGCGTGCGGCTGTCCGGCAGCAACACGGAGCTGCCGGCGGTCCCCGGGTCGCTGCCGGCCGGGTTGCACCGCTTCACCTTCCGCGCCGGCCGAAGCCCGGACCCGGCGGTCGTGCGCCTGCTGACGGAAGGGCGCGAACGGGCGCGCGTGGCGGTGCCGGTCTATGCCCTGGCGCCGGAACCCGCGCCGTGGCTGGTCGGCGCCTCGCTGCAAATCGTCCGCGCCGACGAGTCCCGCGAGATGGACGCGGTCATCGAGGAGTGCGCCGATACCCAGCTCTGCAACTGGCTGCTGTTCCGCCCGGAAACCTCGACCGGCTGGTGCGACCATTGTACGGCTTCCACGCCCGACGACTGGCGCCGCTGGGGCCGGCTGCTGAAGGACCGGCGCCTGGCCTTTTCGGTCATCGGCGCCCACGATTTTCCGGGGTACGGCATGGATCACCTCAACCCGCGGCCGGACTTCTGGGAGTATTGCCGCGGCCTCCGGGAAACGGGCGGCGATTGGTTCTTCAGCACCCATTGCCACGAGTACTCGCGCTGGATTTACGGCGGCGCCCCGCGCGCCGACGCTCCCCTGGCGCCGGCCGACAATACCATGACCGCCGCCGCGCGCCGTTACGTGGAGGCCGTGCGCGGCCTGAAGCCGCCGCTCGAGGGGCCGCTGCGGCAGGGCGGCCAGGCGGCGGCGCTCGCGGCCTACGACCTCGAAGCCGGAATCGAGGTGGTCGCCGCCGAGACCATGGCCCTGCACGCCACGCATTTGCTGGCCGCCACGCGCGGCGCGGCGCGCGCCCACGCCAAGACCCGCTGGGGCATTCATAACGCCACCTACTGGGCCAAGGTGCCCGACGATTTCTGCAAGCTGGGCCTCAATTACCTGAACTGGTATTTCACCTACCTGTCCGGCGGCAACCTGGCCGTCTCCGAGGACGGGCATTTCGGTGTGCCGTTCGGGTCCCGCCCGCAGGGCTTTTTCAGCGAGCAGCCGGCGGCGCTGCGCGAGCAGATCCGCGCGTTTTACCGGTTTGCCCATACCCACCCGCGACTGGGATCGCCGGACATCCCGATCGCCGTCGGCCAGGGCCGCGGTAGTTGCGAGATCCTGTCGTTCCCCCTCCAGTTCTGCGGCCTGAAAGCGGCCATGGAACGGGTCTGGGGCAAGTTCGCCGGGCCGACCCCCGAGTGGCTCCGGGGCGATCCCGAACGCGGACTCGAACTGCTGGATGTCTTCATGCCCTACTGGCAGGACGGCCAGCACCTGCGCCACTGGTTCTCCGGCACGCCCTACGGGCCCTTCGATCTGACCCCGCTCTGGAGCGCCCCCGACGAGGTCCTGGCCAGGTACCGGTTCCTCGCGGTCCTCGGCTGGAACAGCATGGACGACGCCCTCTATCATCGGCTGCGCCGCTACGCCGAACAGGGCGGCACGCTCTTCCTGGCGGTGCCCCACCTCTCCCGGCGCGAGGACCGCGGCGTCCTGGCGCCGGACGCCGACCTGAACCTGGCGCGGGACGGCGACGTCCGCGATCTCTGCGGCGTGCGCCTCAAGGGGCCCACCGCGCCCGGCGCCTGGCGCGCCGCCTGGCGCGGGTCCGGCGCCCCCGATCCCGTGATCGCGTCCGGCGCCGCGGCCTATGCGCTCGGAACCAGGCGCGCGGGCGTGCGGCTGGCCGAGCTCGACCTGGCCGGCGCCCGCGTGCGCGTGGCGGATGCGGTCTCCGGCGCGCCGGTGCTCGTCGAGCACGCCTGCGGACGCGGCCGCGTCTGGCTCCTCACGGCCTGGGCCTGGCCCGGCCACGCGGCCTTTCAGGACCTCGTGCGCGATACCTTGCACCTCCTGGCGGGGCAGGCCCGGGGCCCCGTGCGCCTTGAGGATCCTAGCGGCGAAGTGGCCTACGCCGCCTGGCAGGCGCCGTCGGGCCTGCGGCATGTGCACCTGCTCAATACCGACTGGACCGCCGAAGGTAACGTCAAGCCCTGCCGGCTGCGCCTCGGCCGCCATGGTATCCCGGTTGCCGTCCGCGAACGCGCCATGGGCACGGTCGCCTGGCGCGGCCCGCTGGCGGTGACTACCCGCGCGCCGGAAGGTTATGTCGAGGCCATCCGGCCAACCCGCGGCGGAGCGCGCGTCGTGCTGCACGGGACCGGCCGCGTGCCGCTCGAACTCCACGCGCTCGGCGCCCGCTTGCGCGGCGCCCGCATCGCGGAGTCCGGCCGGGCGCTGCGCCTCGCAGGCGACGGCGCGCGCGCCGAGGCCTCGGTCCCGTTCGGCGCCCGCACGCGCCTGGTGCTGGACGTGCGGCTGCAGCCAACCGCGTAAGCCGCCGGAAGATCGTGCGCTAATAAACATATTCAATATTCAAGGGCTGACCCCAATATGGAAAGTTTCAACTCCGCAGGAGTGGCCGCCGGCGCGGGCCTTAACCCGCGCCCTAAATCCTATCGCCCGCTCGACGGCCGCTGCGTGCTGGGCCGCTCCACGACGGTCTGGGGCGGGCCGGACCCCCGCGCGCACCGCGAGGCGGCCCGACTGGCCGACCGCCTCCGCGGGCTCACCGGCCTGCCGCTGACGCCGGGCGGGCCCTCGGCGGCTGTCCGGATGCGCCGGGTGCGGCATCTGACCGAAACGGCGGACCGCCCGGAATCGTTTGTCCTGCGCATCGGCCCCGCCGGCGTCACGATCGCCGCCCGGGACGACGCCGGCCTGCAGTACGGCGGCCGGGCGCTCGACGATCTCCTGCGGCGCGACGGCCCGCGCTGGACGCTTGGCGCCGCCGAGATCGCCGACTGGCCCGATGTCCCCTGGCGCGGGCTGATGGTGGACCCCGCCCGCAAGTTCATCCCCGTGCCGCGCCTGCTGCGCCTGATCGAGGACATGGCCGCCAGCCGGCTGAACGTTCTGCACCTGCACCTGACCGACAACGAGCAGGTGACGGTCGAGCTCCCTTCCATGCCGGCCCTGAACCGCCGCATGTATCATCAGCAGTGCTGCAGCCCGATCACGCCGCATCCCTGCGCCTTCGAGGAGCTGGCGCGCATCGAGCGCGAATACGCCGGCGTCTATACCCGCGCCGATCTCCGCGCCGTGGTGGCCGCCGCCGCCGAGCGCCATGTCCGGGTGATCCCCGAAATCGAGTTCCCGAGCCACGCCATGCCGATCCTCCACGCGCGTCCCGACCTCCTGTGCCAGACCGGGACGAGCCCCTTGTCCGGCAGCGGCAAGCGGCCTTCGGAAAGCATCGTGTGCATCGGGAATCCCGCCACCTACCGGTTCTACGAGACCCTGATCGCCGAAATCGCGCCCCTGTTCCCGGCGCCCTATGTCCACATCGGCGCGGACGAGATCGATTGTCCGATCGTCCCGCTGGCCAAGCGCTCGTGGGACCGCTGCTCCGTCTGCCGGGCCGCCATGCGCCGCCGCGGATACGCCACGGTCCACGGCCTGTTCTACGACGCCATCCGCCGCCTGCGCCGCCTGCTGGCCGCCCACGGCAAACGCCTGATGATGTGGAACGACTACATTGATATCGCCCGGCCGGTCCCCCTGCCGCGCGATATCCTGATCCAGTTCTGGCGCATCGCCGACCGCGCCTGGCCGATCGGCCCGATCCGCGGCTGCAGTTTCGCCAAGTTCCTCAAGGCGGGCTTTTCCGTGGTCAATTCCTATTACCCCCACACCTATATCGACTCCGCCGTGCGGGATGCCCGGCTCCTGCGCTGGCACCCCGCCGCCGCGCCGCCGGCGCCGCCCGCCCTCCGGGCGCGCATTCTCGGCGGCGAACTCTGCGCCTGGGGCGATCACCCGTTTTACCCGCGCGCGTTGCCGACGGGCCTGGCGGTCTTCGGCGACCGCGCCTGGAGCCGCGCCCCGGCGGCCGATCCTTGCGCCTACGCCCGCGGGCTGGCCCGGCACCTCTTCGGGCCCGCCCTGCGCCCGGACGTCGCGCCCGTGTTCGAGGCCCTGGGCGCGATCGTCCCGCCGCTCGAGGCCGGCCGGCGCGTGTTCCCGGACGGCGAATGCAGCCTGCCTGGCCGCGCCCAGTGGACGCGCCGCGGCCTGCGCGCCCTCGCGCAGGCCGTGCGCCGCCAGGCGCGCGATCCGCGCACCCTCCGGCGCGACCTGCTGCGCGAACTGGAACTCGGCTTGGAGGAACGGCTGCGATGAATCCGGCAACCGTCAGGCGGGAGCAAGCGCAGGGGCAATCCTGGATCGAGACCTGCGCGCGCCGCCTGATGATCGGGTTTCACATGCCCGATTACGACCAGTTGCCGGGATATCGGGGGTTGATCCGGCGCGGCCTGGCCGCCCCGCTGCTCGCGCGGTTCGCTCCGCGCCGTCTGGTGCGGGAGCTCCAACGCGCCCACGTGCAGGCCTTCTATTGTTACAACAAGTGCCATCGGGGCAACTGCTATTACCCGAGCCGCGTGCCCGGCGCGCATGTGCACTCGGCGCTCCGCGGCCGCGACCTGTTCGGCGAACTGGTGGACGCCTGCCGAAAACGCGGGATCGTGCCGCTGTGCATCTACGAGTTCATGGATTATCGCGTGCCGCAGGACCATCCCGACTGGTGCTGCCGCCGGATGCCCGACGCCCACGCCGCCGCGGCGGTGGATGGCTTCGATCACGCCGCGGCGGCCTCGCGCCGGGACCTGCGGGTCGGGGCCCCCTGCCTGCACGGGCCCTATGCCGAGTTCGCCATCGCCCAGGCGGTCGAAACGGTGCGCGCCTACCCGGTCCAGGCCTATTACGTGGATTTCCTGGGCCGCCTGGCCTTCGACGGCTGGGTCTGTCCGCGCTGCAACGCCGCGTTCCGCGCCGAGTTCGGATTCGATTTCACCGGCGTGCGCCAGTTGTCCCGGCCCGACTACGCGCGCTACGTGCGCTGGCATTACCGGCAATACACGGCCTATGCCGATCGCTTGCTGGCCGCCTTGCGGGCAGTGCGCCCGGACCTCGTCTTCGTGCATAACGCCCATTGCCTGGGGCATGTCCCCAACCTCCAGCGCTGGGAGGACGCGGCGCGGCGGTCCGATTTCCTGACGTGCGACGCCTTCGCGTTCAGCGAGGGCATGCTGGCCGTGGACTGGCGCGCGCGGGCCTTCGCCGCCGCCAGCCGGCGCCGGCCGGAACTCCTCCTGGACGCGGTTCAGGGCGGTGACCCCTGGAATCCCAAAGCCCTCGACAGCCATCGCGCCGAGATGTGGACGGCGCGGATGCAGGGGTTGGCGGTCAGCAGCTCGCTCTGCTTCCGCCCGGACGGCTCCTGGAACCCCGCCTCGCTGGCGCTCACGCGCCGGGTCTTTGCCGAGCAGCGCCGGTTCGAGCCCTGGCTGGCGGACGCCGAGCCGGTCGCGCGCATCGGCCTGGTGCACAGTCAGCCGTCCAGCGATCTCGCGCCCCGGCGCCCGCCCCATGGCGCGATGGCGCTGCACGATGCCGCCTTCGAGGGATGGGCCCAGGCGCTGATCCGGGACCACCGGCTCTGGAGCGTGGTGCACGAGTTCCAACTCGAACCCGATCGCCTGCGCCGGTACCGCGCCCTGATCGTGCCGGAGGCGGCGTGCCTAAACGATGCCGCCTGCGCCGCCCTCGACGGGTTCGTGCGCGGCGGCGGGAGGCTGCTCGTGACCGGCGAGAGTGGGCGGCGCCGCGAAGACGGCCGGGAGCGGCGTATCCCGGGTCTGGCCCGCCTGACGGGCGCCCGCGTCGGTGCCCGACGCGACCCGCGCCTGCGCGAGGCGCGCCTCCTGGCGCCGGAATGGCGCGAACGGATGCCCTGGGTGTCCGCCGATGTCCGCTTCGAGGCCGGGTTGGCGCCAGTCGCGCGCCTGGCCGGCGGCGCCGCGGTCCTGGCGCGGGCGCTGGGATCATTCAGCGGCCGGCTCCTGCCCATGCCCGTGGTGTGGCGGCGCCGCGTCGGGCGCGGCGCCGTGCTGGTGTGCGCCGGCGAGCCGGGCGCGCAACAGCGCCTGCGCGGCGGGGAGAGCAACCGCCGCCTGGTGCGGCGCATGCTCGACTGGCTGGATGCCGGCCCGGCGCCCGTGCGCGTGACGGCGCCGCCCACGGTCGAAGTGTGCCTCTTGCGCCAGCGCGCGGCCGCCCGCTGGCTGGTCGGGTTGATCCAGTCCCTGCCCGGCGTGTCCCGGCCGCAGACGCTGGTGCGGACGATCCATTCGCCGCCGGGCATTGACGGCGGCCCCTATCATCCGCTCGAGGAAGTCGCCGAGATGCCGGCCGTCGCGCGCCTCGAGGTCCGGCTGCGGCCGCCGTCGGGCTGCCGTATCCGGCGCGTCTACCGGGCGCCGGACCGGCGGCCGCTGCCGACGACGCGCCGGGGGGCGGAATGCCGCGTCGAGGTCCGGGAGGCCGGGGTATTCACGATGCTGGTCGCGGAGTTCGAGCGCAGGCAAGGAGGCCGAGCATGACCCTCATGGGGGCGATACAACCGCCGCGGTCGGAGGTCTTCCGGGGCGCCGCCTGGATCTGGTGCGGTACGCCCTGCGTGGATGTGGTCAATGCCTGGATCCAGGCAAGGCGCGAATTCCGGCTGGCGCGCGTCCCGCGGCGCGCCCCCGTCCGGGTGACGGCCGACGCCCGCTACCGCCTGTGGGTCAACGGCACCCCCGTCTGCCGCGGTCCGGCGCGCGGCTTCCAGGATGCCTGGCCCTACGACGAGCTGGATATCGCTCCCTGGCTGCGGCCCGGCCGCAACGTCGTGGCCGCCCTGGTCCACAGCCTGGGCATCAGCAATTTCCAGTACTTGCACCGCGGCTGGGCGGGGTTCCTCCTCGGCGGACAGGCCGGGCCCGAGGACCTGGCCACCGGTCCGGCCTGGCGGGTGCGCGTGGCGCCCGGCTATCGCCGCGTGCTGACGCGCCTCTCGGCGCAACAGGGGTTCCAGGAGCATGTCGACGCCCGCCTCGACGACGGCCGCTGGATTCTCCCGCAATACCGGGCGGATGGCTGGGCCGCGCCGGTCTGCTATCCCTCCGGCCAGATGCCCTGGCCGGCCTACGAGCCGCGCGGCATCCCCCTGCTGCGCGAATGGGACGAGCGGCCGGCGCGTCTGCTGTCCGTCGCCCGCGGCCGTTCCGCCCCGGACGAGGCCGAAGCCCCGGACGTCGTGGACCTCCATTGCCGCGAACGGCGCGCCTGGACGCCCGGCGCGCCGGCGCTGCGGGCGGGCGCGGGCGGCGCATCCTTCGAGGTCCTGCCGGGGCGCCGCGGCGAGTTCGTGAGTGTTGCCGTGGATTTCGGGCACGAGCTCTGCGCCGCCGTCCGCCTGGCGGCGGCCGGCGCCGCCGGCGGCGAGATCGTGGATGTGATCGCCTGCGAGCAGGCGCCCGGCGGCGCGCCGCGGGTCGAGCCGCCCAGCCGCCACGGCGACCGCATGGCCGTCGGCGGGCGGGTCGTGCTGCGGCCAGGCATGACCCGGCACGACCTGTTCACACCCCTGGGGTTCCGGTTCCTGGTGGTGACCGTGCGGCGCGCGCGGCGCCGGTTCCGGCTGGCGCTGGCGGCGCAGGCCGTCGGCTATCCGCTCGACCGCGGCGCTGCCTTTGCCTGTTCGGACGCGCGGCTGACCCGCATCTACGAGGCCAGCGTGCGCACGTTGCAGTGCTGCATGCTGGACGCCCACGTGGATTGCCCCTGGCGCGAACAAGCCCAGTGGGGCGGGGATGCCGTGTTCCAGTCCGCGGCCTCGCGAGTCCTGGTCGGCGAGTCGCTGCTCTTCCGCCGCGCGCTGCGCCAGATCGGCGCGCACGCCGATCCGGAAGGGCTGCCCTATGCCGTGACGCCGGCGATCGGCTACAACCATGCCATGCCGGACTACGCGCTGCTCTGGATCATGGGTCTTGACGACGAGGCCGTGCAGAGCGGCCGGCTCGACCTCTTCCGGAGCCTGGAACCGGCCGTGCGCCGCTGCCTGGCGTTCTTCGCGCGCCGCTGTCGCACGCCGCTCGGGCTGCTGGCCTATCCCCGCGAGCCGCGGTTCTGGATTTACCTCAGCCTGTCGCCCCCGTTTCCCCCGAAAAGCCGCGTCTGGTATCCGACTCTCTTCAACCTGTATTACCTCGCCGCGCTCGAGAGCGCCGCCCGGCTGTACGTCCGCGCCGGCGATTCCGGGGCGGCCCGCCGTCTGCGGGCGGCGGCCGTCCGGCTGCGGCGCAACATCTTGCAGCATGGCTATGACCGCCAGGCCGGCGCGCTGGTCGGCGGCGCCGACGCCGCCGGGCGGCCGGTGGCCCCCGTGCTGATCCTGAACAAGTCCAATGTCTTTCCCCACGACCCCCTGTCCTGCGCCTGGGCAGTCCTGCTCGACCTCGTTCCCGGCCGGCGCGCGGCCTTGCTCGAGCCCGTGCGGGAGCTCGCGGCGCGCCCGCAACCGGCCATGAAGATCTGGATGGCCCACTGGGTCTTCGAGGCCCTCAAGAACGGCGGGCATGGGCGCGAAGTGATCGCCTGCATCCGGCGCTGGTGGGGCGACGAGCTCGCGGCGCGCGACCTCACGACCACGCCGGAGTTCTGGGGCCTCGAACGCACGGACTACGGCGGCAGCCGCTGCCATGCCTGGGGCGCGCACCCTGTGGCGCATGTCGCCAATGTCCTGCTGGGCATCCGGCCGGCGGCGCCCGCCATGCGGCGCGTCGTGATCCGGCCCGAGCCCTGCGGCCTGGCCTGGGCGCGCGGCGCCGTCCGCGCGCCGCAGGGCCTGGTCCGCTGCGCCTGGCGGCGATCGGCCGGCGGCGCCCGCGTCGCGGTCTCCATCCCGCGCGGCTTGACCGCCACGCTGGTCCTGCCCGGCTGCCGCAGGACGCTGGTTGGCCCGGCGCGGTATGCCGTGCGCCTGACTCCGGCGCAGGCGGCCGCCTGGGAGGCGTGCAGGGTAGGGCGGCTCCTCCAACCCGCCGACCCCCCCGGGACCCGTGAGAACGGGTGAAATACTCGCCCGGTGATGCCACCGGGCCGACAACGATCATTGAACCCCGTGGAAAACTGAAGGCCGCGCGCCCCACCCGCGGCGGGCAAGCCTCACGCGGCGTCCGGTGTAATCATTTCGTCACTGCTCATTTCACACGTTATGAGCGATATATGAGCGGCATGAGCGGCAATGAGCGGTATATGAGCGGCAAATGAGCGGTATATGAGCGGCAATGAGCGGTAAATTTGCGGCAAGCGAGCGATAATGAGCGGCAATGAGCGGCAAATGAGCGGTAACGGACATGCGATGAGCGATCCTTGCGCACGCCCTGGCGTGCCGGCCGATCCTCAGAGCACCCCCGTGCCGGACGAGCCCCGCTACGCCGATGGGCTGTTCGCCGACAGCGAGGAATCCGGTTGACGCGCGCGGCCGTATGGGATAAGGCATCCTCACGCGCGCCACGGCCATCGCCCGTTGTCCGCTGCCATGTCGGAGGCCCCATCATGCGCATCGATGCCCACGCCCATGGCGATCCCGCGCGCTGGCCGCGCGATCCGCGCGAGTATGTCGCGCACTGCCGCGACCGCGGCATCGAGGCCATTGTGCTGATCCAGGACCTCGCGACGTGCCTGGAGGCCGTCCGGCGCTTCGGCGACTTCGTGATTCCCGTGCAACGGGTGGACATCGACCGCTGCGGCGTGCGCGAGATCGAGGAGGGGCTCGCGGCCGGCTGCCGCGGCGTGAAGTTCATCAAGCCCGCGGCGCCCTATTCGGACGAGCGCTACTGGCCGCTCTACGAGACGCTCGAACGCCGCGGGGCGCCGGCGGTCTTCCACACCGGCTACCTGATGCGGTTCGAGCCTCGCGAGGAACGCCCGGTGCATATCGAGCACATGCGCGCCATGGAACTCTGCACGCTCTCGCGACGCTTCGCCGACCTCAAGATCCTGATGGCGCACTTTTCCAACCCGTGGTGGGAGGAAGCCTGGAAAGTCTGCTGGTCGTGCCCGAACATCTATGCCGACCTCTCCGGCGGCACCGCCTACCGCCGCGCCATCCGCATGTGGGCCGAGATGTTCGCCCCCGATGGCGTCCTGATCGACACCAGCATCGCCAAGCTCTGTTTCGGCACGGACGGCACCTATTTCAACGACGCGCCCGACCGGTTTCCTCCCTTCGTCGCCTTCTACGAGCGCCTGTTTGAGGCGGCCAAGGTGCCGCCCGCGCTGCAGGAGCAGGTCAACCGCGGCAACCTCCGCCGGCTGTTCCTGGGCGCCTGACCGGCCGCGGCCGGGCGGGGCCGTCCGCCGTCAGGGCGGCGGCCCGCAGACCTCGATCTCGCCGATCGCCCAGGGGCTGCCCGGGGTCGGCTCGACAACGCTCAGGCGCAGGCGGGCGCGGGGCGCGGGCGGGACCCGGAACACCTGGCGCACCGCGCCGTACACCGGGTGGCCGTGGCGGAACGCGAACGGTTCCCAGGAGACGGCGTCCGGCGCGCCGCCGGGAAGCGGCCGGCCGTCGGCCGACCAGGTCTCGAGCGCCAGGCGGCGCGGGGCCAACGCCGCGCCCACGGGATAGGCGAGCGCCAGGGCGGCGACCGGCGGCGGCGCGTCCGCGCGCAACTCGATCCACAGGCCGGCGGCCTGCGGCCGGTCCGTGCGCCAGACGGACTGGTCATCGCCGTCCAGCAGGGCGCCGGCGCGCGCGCCGTTGTGGCTGGCGGCGGCGCGCCAGGCCGCCGGGGGCAGCGGCGCCCCGCGAAGGGCGGCCGGGGCGCGGAACTCCGTAAAGAGCGCCACGTCGCCGAGGTCGTCGCGCCGGGCGGCCACGCCCATGGCGGCGAGATCGGCCTCGAACCGGCGGGTGTCGAACCGCAGGCGCGGGGCGGTCAGGTAGGCGGTGTCGGCGGCGGCGTCCACGCGGTCCTTGAAGGGCACGCCCCAGCCCGGGAAGCGTTCGTTCCACGGCTGGCAGCAGAGTACGCGTCCGCCGGACTCGAAGGTCACGCGGTAGGCCAGCCAGTAGGAGGCGACGGCGTGCCGGATGCCGCGCGCGTCCAGCGCGCGCAGCGCCGGGCGCAGGTCGACCAGGTCGGCGGCCCGGACGGCGAATCCCGGTTGTGCCCAGGCGCGCATCAGCGCCAGGCCGGCCGCCGCGTGGAATCCCGCCAGCAACACGGCCGCGGCGCCGAGCGCCCGGCGCGCCGGGCGCGGCGCCTGGCCGTACAGGAACGCGACCGCGAACGGGACCATCCAGGCGGCCGGGAGGAGATAGCGGAACGTGTGCGACAGCGACCGGGCGCTGAAACAGTAGGACGCGAACGTCAACCAGGCGATGCCGATAACCACGTCCGGGGCCTCCAGGGACACGCGCCCGGCGGCGCGCCAGCGGCGCGCGCCGCGCCAGGCGCACAGGCCGGCGGCGGCGAGCATCAGGGCCAGCCAGGCGGCCGCGAAGGCGGCGTTGGCATGCGGCGCCCACCAGAGCCGCGCGCGGCCGTCCGGGAACAGGCACGGGGAAATGCCCATGACGCCCGAGAGGGCGCCGTTCAGGCCCATGCCCCAGGCGCGCCGCAGCGCCAGGGCCGGCGAGACGATCCCGGAGACGTCGCCGGAATAGGCGCCGGGATGCAGCGCGAGGGCCAGCGCCAGGGGCAGCAGTCCCGCGGCGGCGCCGAGCGCAAAGGCGGCCGGGACCGCCGCCCCGCCCCGCGCGCCGGCCGGGCGGAACGCGGCGTACAGGCCGAGCATGACCAGCAGCGGCCAGGCCAGCAGGTGGTTGCTGACGGCCAGCCCGGCGCTGAACCCCGCCGCCAGCGCGGCACGGCCCGGGCGCCGGGCGCCGGGCAGGCCGAACGCCAGCGCCAGCGCCAGGGCGCCGAGCAGGGCAAAGGAGCTGTGCTGGGGGATGAAATAGGCCGACCCGATCATCAACAGGTAGGCCGGCGGGATCAGGATCAGCAGCAGGCCCGGCCAGGCGTCGCGCCGCGGCGCCGCCCGGAGCAGCGCCGCCAGGAACAGCGCCGTCGCCGCCAGGCTCAACAGGAACGGGACCAGCCGGGCGCCCAGGGCCGTCCGGGGCAGCAGGCGCACCAGCGGCAGGTGCGCGTAGGTTTCCACCGGAAACTGGTAGGGGTTCGCCAGGACCAGCAGGGGCGGGCGGCCGTCCGCCATCAGTTTTTCGGCCTGCAGGATCGAAAGGACTTCGTCGGAGGAGGCCGGCACGCGCGCGGTGCTCAGCGCGAAAAACGCCAGGCGCAGTCCGAGCGCACCCGCGGCCAGCAACAGCACGCCCGTCAGCATGAAACGCCGGATGGACATGGGGGCGCGCTCCCGCGGCGGCGCGCCGGATAGCTGGATTCGCCGGCCCTGGCCGCATCGGGCAGCAGGATAGCCGTGCCGGCCATCCGAGGCAATCGCACAATACGAATCGCACGGCCTCAGAAGCTGTGAAATAATCGCCCGGTGTGGGCACCGGGCCTACAACAATGGGCAAAACGTCCAGGAAAACTGTAGGCCGCGTGCCCGCACGCGGCGTCCAGATTAATTATTTCACACCTTCTGAGGCGGTACAAGGAACGCCAGTTCGATTTTGACACCCCGGCGCGCGCCTGCTACAGTCGCCGGCCATGCAGTGGCTCTTGCACAAGATCGTCGGCACCAAGCACCAGCGCGATCTCCGCCGGCTCCGCCCGCTGGTGGCGGAGATCAACCGGCTCGAGGCCGAGCTCCAGGCGTTGCCGGAGTCGGCGCTGCCGGCCAAGACCGCCGAGTTCCGGGAGCGCCTGGCGCGCGGGGCGCCGCTCGAGAGCCTGCTGCCCGAGGCGTTTGCCGTCGTCAAGAACGCCTGCCGGCGGCTCTGCGGCCGCACGATCAGCGTCTGCGATCACGAGCTGG
>CAZEVX010000038.1:17822-18141 GCA_964515705.1 uncultured Verrucomicrobiota bacterium
CTGACCTGGGATATGGTGCCGTTCGATGTGCAGATCCTCGGCGCCATCGCCCTGCACCGCGGCAACATCGCCGAGATGGCCACCGGCGAGGGCAAGACCCTGGTGGCCACGATGCCGCTGTACCTCAATGCCCTCAGCGGCCGGAACTGCCAACTGGTCACCGTCAACGACTACCTCGCCCTGCGCGACTCGCAGTGGATGGGCGCCGTGTTCACCTTCCTCGGCCTGACCGTAGGCTGCATCCAGAACAGCATGTCGCCCGCCGAACGCCGCGCCCAGTACGCCTGCGATATCACCTACGGCACCAACAGCGAGTTCG
>CAZEVX010000039.1:0-17578 GCA_964515705.1 uncultured Verrucomicrobiota bacterium
CCGTGCACGGATCGCGCCGGGAGTGACCGCGGACAAGCGCAACTCCCGCAAATCCGGCGACAGGCCCTGGGGCGACGTTCCTCCGCCATCCATGGGCGCAAAAGGACTTGGTCGGGCGCCGGTACGCTGTGCCGTCCCGGAACCGATGCAACCGCGCTTGTCTCGGCGCCATCCTCGTCATGCCGGATTGAATAGTTAAGGGCTGTCCCTCATTTCCACATTATTGCTTTCCTGCCATCAGCTGCCCGTGTAGACTCCCGGCACGTCGCCCATTGTCGCCGGCCATGCGGAGCCTTCCCGCCATGAACAATGCGATCGGGGTCCTGGCGAGCCTGAAGGCGGATCAACCCTGTTTCGCCCTGCTGCGCGAATACGGCGTGCGCGTCTGCCAGTTGTCGAGCTGGACCCCGGCGCTCTGGACAGAGGCCCTGGCGCGGCAGGTGCGCGCCGAGGCGCAGCGGGAGCAGGTGCGCATCACCGCCTTCTGGGCCGGGTACAGCGGTCCGGCCGACTGGAACCTGACGACCGGCCCGCTGACGCTCGGGCTGATTCCCGCCGCCTACCGCCACCAGCGTATTCAGGAACTGATCCAGGCCGGGGACTTCGCGGCGGCGCTGGGGGTGCGGGCGGTGATCACGCACCTGGGGTTCATTCCGGAGTCCCCGCTCGACCCGATGTTCCAGGAGACCGTGATTGCCGCCCGGCAAGTGGCGCGGTCGCTGAAGGGACGCGGCCTGGAGTTCTGGTTCGAGACCGGCCAGGAGACCCCCGTGACGCTCCTGCGCCTGATTCAGGCCGTGGGGCTGGACAACCTGGGGATCAACCTCGACCCGGCCAACCTGATCCTCTACGGCAAGGGCAACCCGATTGACGCTTTGGACGTCTTCGGGCCGTGGGTGCGCAACATCCACGCCAAGGACGGCCTGTATCCGACCGACCCGATGGCGCTCGGGCGCGAGGTCAAGGCCGGCGAAGGCCGGGTGCGGTTTCCGGAGTTCGTGCGGCGATTGGGCGAGATCGGGTTTGGCGGAGAGTTCATCATCGAGCGCGAGATTCGCGGGCCCGAGCAGGCGCGGGACATCCTGGCGACCGTGGCCTACCTACGGGCCCTGTTGCAGGAGGCGCGTCCATGATCAAGGTCGCGATGATCGGGACGGGCAACATTTCCGGTGCGCACCTGCGGTACCTGAAGACGCGCGCCGACGTGGCGATCGCCGGCCTGGCGGACATCAAGCGCGCGAACCTGGTCCGGCGCCAGACCGAGTTCGGCGGAACGCCCTTCGCCGATTACCGGCGCATGCTGGACCGGATCAAGCCCGACGCCGTCTGGCTCTGCACGCCGCCCGGCGTGCGGCGGGAGCCGCTGCTGGAGTGCGCCGCGCGCGGCGTGCCCGTCTTTTGCGAAAAGCCCGTCGAGCGCCGGGTGGCGGCCGGCGCGGCGATTGCGCGGGCGCTGGCGCGCCGCCGGGCGCGCGTCCAGATCGGCTATGTCTTCCGGATGACACCGATCGTGGCGCGCCTGCGGGAAGCCATGCAGGACGACCGCATTCACCTGGTCCAGTCGTTGTACGGATGCGGCGTGAGCCTGACGCGCTCGCTGCCGGCCTGGTTCTACGACCAGGCCAAGTCGGGCGGCGCGCTGGCCGACCAGGCGACGCACAATTTCGACCTGCTGCGCCACCTGTTCGGCGAGGTCGAGGCGGTCTGGGGCGCGGCCCATAATCCCGTCCGGCCGCGGCGCGGCCGCTACACGATTGACGAGACGCTCGGGGTGCTGTTCCGCTTCGCCAGCGGCATTCTGGGCACGCACCTGCACACCTGGGTCGGCGACGGTTGGCGCAACGAGATCGTGATCAGCGGGGAAAAACGCCTGTACCGCCTGCTGCTGAGCCAGGGCTGCCTGGTGATCGAGGACCCCAACGCGCGCTCCGCCCGCGACCCGCTCGACAACCGGCCGGGGCCGGCCGGCCGCGCCGGGCCGCTCCGCTTCGAGCAGGACCCGCGTCCGATCTTCGCTTACGAGGACGACCGCTTCCTGGCCCAAGTCGTCTCCGGCGACTGGAGCGCCAATCCCTGCACCTACGCCGACGGGCTCGAGACCCTGCGCCTGACGACCGCCTGCCAGCGGGCGCTGCGGCGCCGGGGCGCCGGGCGCGCCTGAAGCGCGCGCCCAGATCACGCCTGCTTGCGAGGGCGGGGCGGCGCCAGGGCGATCATCGGGTTCGCGGCCGAGACCGTGACCGCGGCGGTCGAGGCCGCCAGTTCGGCGTCCAGGTCGCGCACCGTGCCGTCGAAGGATGCCTTGCTGCCCGGCCGGATCTCCCGGAACTCGGTCGGCAGTCCCATCGTGTCGAGCAGCGCGAGGAACGGCTCGGGATCGAGTTCCTCGACGTTCACCATCGTGCCGGGGTCCCACGCGCCGCGCGCCACCAGCCGGGCGGCGGCCACCGGCGGCACCCCGGCGGTGTAGCTGATGGCCTGGGACTCGACTTCCGCGTAGCAGGCGGCGTGGTCCGAGACCTGGTAGATCAGCAGCTCGCGCGGCTTGCCGTCCTTCGTCCCCCGCGCGAAGACGCCGATGCAGGTCTTGCCGGTGTAGCCCGGCGCCAGCGTCTTGGGGTCCGGCAGCAACGCCTTGACGACCTTGAGCGGGACGACCTGCTGGCCGGTCGAGAGCGTCACCGGCAGGTGCGAGAGCAACCCCAGCGTGCGTAAAACGGTGAAGACGTTGATGTAGTGGTCGCCGAACCCCATCCAGAAGCGGATGCTGTTGGCCTCGATGTTCCGCGAGAGCGAATGCAGTTCGTCGTGCCCGTTGAGGTAGACCGGCTGCCGGCCGACGACCGGGAACTCGTAGACGCGCTTGACGGAGTGGGTGGGGTATTCCCGCCACTGGCGGTCAATCCAGGTCCAGACCTTGATGAACTCGCGGAAGTTGATTTCCGGGTCGAAGTTGGTGGCGAAATACTTGCCGTGCCGCCCGGCGTTGACGTCCAGGATGTCGAGCGTGTCGAGGGTGTCGAAGTGCCGCCGGGCCGCCAGGGCGCAGTAGGCGTTGACCACGCCGGGATCGAACCCCGCGCCGAGGATGGCCGTCAGGCCCTTGGCCCGGCAGCGGTCGCGGCGTTTCCACTCGTAGTTGGCGTACCAGGGCGGCGTCTCGCAGACCTTGTCGGGCTCCTCGTGGATGGCGGTGTCGAGGTAGGCGGCGCCGGTCTCGAGGCAGGCCTCGAGCACGGCCATGTTGACGAAGGCGCTGCCGAGGTTGATGACGATCTGCGAGCCCGTCTCGCGGATCAGCCGCGCGGTGGCCGGGACGTCGAGGGCGTCGAGCGGGCGCGCCTGGAGCTTGCGGGACGCGTCCTTGACGTGCCCCTTGCGCCGGACGCTCGCGAGGATCGCCTCGGCCTTGGCGACCGTGCGCGAGGCGATGCAGAGGTCGCCGAGCTCATCGTTGTGCAGGGCGGCCTTGTGGGCGGCAACGTGCGCCACGCCGCCGGCGCCGATGATCAGGACGTTCTGTTTCATGGGGCGGTCTCCTGGGGGCGGGCGTCAGGACAGGCTGGCCTTGAAATCGCGGTAGCCGAAGGCGCGGATGGTCTGGAGGGTCCCGTCGAGCCGCCGCACGCGGATGGCGGGCATCGGCAGGCCGTTGAACCAGTTCTTTTTGACCATCGTGTAACCGGCGGCGTCGGCGAAGCGCACGGTGTCGCCCGGCCGCAGCCGGCGCGCCAGGCGGTAGCGCCCGAAGACGTCGCCGGCCAGGCAGGAACGGCCGGCGAGGATCACCGGGTGCCGGCCGGGCCGCGGCCAGGCCACCCGGGCTTGCGTGCGGTAGACGAGGTGGTCGAGCATGTGGGCCTCGATCGAGGCATCCACGATCGCGATCGCGGCGCCGTTGCGCACGACGTCGAGCACCGTGGCGACCAGTTCGGCGGCCCCGGTGACGGCCGCGTCGCCGGGCTCGAGATAGACCTGCACGCCGAACCGCCGGGCGAAGGCCCGCAGCGCCGCGGCGAATGCCGCCACAGGGTAGCCCGGCCGTGTGAACGCCAGGCCGCCGCCGAGGCTGACCCACTCCAGGCGCTCGAGCAACGCGCCGTAGTCGCGGCCGAGCCGCGCCAGGTAGCGGGCGAAGGCCGCGAACGACCCGTTCTCGCAGTTGCAGTGGACCATGATCCCGCGAATCCGCCCGGCGGCCGCCGCCAGCGCCCGGCGGCCGCGCACGCCCAGCCGCGAGTGGCGCCGGGCGGGATCGGCCAGGTCGTAATGGGAATAGCTGAAGCCCGGGTTGACGCGCAGGCCGACGTTCATCCCGCGGACCTCGTCCCCAAAGGCCTCGAGCTGGGAGCACGAGTTGAAGATGATCGTGTCCGCCACGCGCCGCGCGGCGCGCACCTCGGCGCGGGTGAAGCCGACACTGTAGGCGTGGACCTCGCCGCCGAAGGTCTCGCGGCCCAGGCGCGCCTCGTAGAGCCCGCTGCTGGTGGTGCCGTCGAGGTAGCGCCGCATCCGCCCGAAGACCGACCAGGCCGCGAAGCATTTCAGGGCCAGCAGCACCCTGGCGCCGGAGGACGCGCGCACGCGCCGGATGATCTCCAGGTTGCGCCGCAGCGCCCGTTCGTCGATCAGGTAGTAGGGTGTCGGATAGGCCGCCATCCGCGCCTCCTCGCGCGCCCGTGTGATACCCGCTTTGCGTGGGGGTGTCAAACGGTTTGCGCGGGGGCCGGGCGGGCGGACAGGACGTCCGGCCGGCCACAGGGTCCCTGTCTCGAATGGCGCGACGATAAGCCACGGCTCGCCAGCTTGCGCGCCGCCGCGGGCCGGGTCCGGTTCCGGCGATGGATCATGGGCGTGTCCTTTCAAGATCGTCGTTGAGACGCGGACCGCGGGATGCCGCGGCCATGGTAACGTTGGATGATCCGGGGATGAATGTGTTGCGAGGGTGGCGGCTGGGAGGCCGGGACGGCAAGGTAGAGCCGGCGCGATGCGCCGGGCGCGGCTCGCTCGGAGAGCTCGCCCTACCGGTCCTTCGGGCCACGAGGAGGCCGGGACGGCCGTGGAAGAGCCCGCGCTGGACAAGGGGACCGGGCCGGGATAGGATGCTACCGGCGCAAACCGATCCGTGGACCCCCGCAAGCGCGTCCTATGCTGGCGACTGTTCATTCCGGCGCGGTCTATGGCGTGGAGGCCTATCCGGTCGAGATCGAGGTCAACACCGGCCCGGGCGACCCGCAGACCGTGATCGTGGGATTGCCGGACGCGGCGGTCAAGGAGAGCAAGGACCGCGTCCAGACGGCGATCCTCAACTCCGGCTTTGGCATGCCGCAGGAACGGTTGACGGTCAACCTGGCGCCGGCCCACATCCGCAAGGAAGGCCCGAACTTCGACCTGCCGATCGCCTTCGGGGTGCTGGCGACGGCCGGGGACGTGCCGCGCGAGCAGCTCGAGCGGTTCGCGCTGGTGGGGGAACTGGCGTTGAGCGGCGAGGTGCGGCGCGTGCGCGGGGTGCTGCCGATCACCCTGGCAATGCGCGACGCCGGCCGGCCGGCGATCCTCGTGCCGCGCGACAACGCCGATGAGGCCGGCGTGGTCGAGGGCATCGAGGTCTACCCGGTCGCGACCCTGCGCGAGGCTGCCGAGCTGGTGGCCGGCCGGCTGCCGCACCGGCCGCACCGCGTGGATGCCGCCGGGGTGTTCGAGACCCGCCAGGCCTATGACGAGGATTTCGCCGAGGTCAAGGGCCAGGAGCATGCCAAGCGCGCCATCGAAGTGGCCGTGGCGGGCGGGCACAACCTGCTGATGATCGGTCCGCCGGGCACCGGCAAGACGATGCTCGCGCGGCGCGTGCCCTCGATCCTACCGCAGCTGACGCTCGAGGAAGCGCTCGAGACCACGCGCATCCACAGCATCGCCGGGGTCTTGCCGCCGCGCCAGGCGCTGGTCACGCGGCGGCCGTTCCGCGCCCCGCACCACACCGTCTCCGACGCCGGGCTGCTCGGCGGCGGGGCGCACCCCATGCCGGGCGAGGTCAGCCTGGCGCACCGCGGGGTGCTGTTCATGGACGAGTTGCCGGAGTTCCACCGCAACGTGCTCGAGGTCCTGCGCCAGCCGCTCGAGGAGGGCGCCGTGACGATCGCGCGCGCCGCGGCCAGCCTGACCTTCCCCTGCGACTTCATGCTGGTGGCCGCCATGAATCCCTGCCCGTGCGGCTACTACGGGGACGCCAAGCGCACCTGCCGCTGCACGCCGCTGCAGATCCAGACCTACCGCAACCGCATTTCCGGGCCGCTGCTCGATCGCATCGACCTGCACATCGAGGTGCCGTCGGTGCGTTACCAGGACCTGGCGGCGGCCGCCGGCGGGGACCCCTCGGAAACCATCCGGCGGCGCGTGACGGCGGCGCGCGCCCGGCAGCAGGCGCGCTTCAAGGGCTTGCGCAGGGTGCGCTGCAACGCCGGCATGCGGGCGCGCGAACTGCAGAAGCATGCCGCGCTGGCGCCGGAGTGCCAGGGGCTCCTGAAAATGGCGATCGCCGAACTGCACTTCAGCGCCCGGGCCTACGACCGCATCCTCAAGGTGGCCCGCACGATCGCCGACCTCGAGGCCGCGCCGGACATCCGGCCGGAGCACGTCTCGGAAGCCATCGGCTACCGCAACCTCGACCGGCAGTTCTGGACGTGACCCGCCGGAACACCATCCGGACGACCGGCGGGGGCGGGCCAACAGCCGCGGGACCTGGTGCCGGGGCCGGTTGCACGCCCACGGTTACTGGTCGGACGGGCGCGGGTTCCCCGAGCAGGCGGCGGCAGCCTGCCGGCAACGCGGCCACCAGTTCCTGTGCCTGTCCGAGCACAACCGGTTCGCCGACGACCCCGCCGCCTGGCGCGCGGTCACCGCCGAGGACGGCCATTGGCCGCCGGCCGGCGCGGACGGCGTCGTTGCGCGACAGGCCGCGGTACTTGGCTGGCAGCGTGCCTTCGGCCTGGTTGACCTTGAGCTAGTAATCGAGATTCGGCGCCCAGACCAGGCCGTCCAGCGGCGCGTTGCGCAGAGCCCGGAGGCAGCGTTCGCGCTTGGTCATGGGGCGATGGCCGCGGGCGGCGGCGGGGCGCGGGCTATTCGATCCAGAAGGCATAGAGCGCCGCCCGTTTCAGATAGATCCGCAGGCGCACCGGCCGGCCATCGAGCGGCGCGAAGTCCTTGGCCGACTCCCAGTGGACCGCGTGGCGCACGCGGTCGCCGGTGATCGGGCGGCAGGCGTTGAGGAGGAAAGGATAGATCGGCTGGTCGGGATTGTCCAGCGCCCGTGAGACGCGCCGCTCCTCGAGGAGTTCGACGCGAATCTCGCCGTCCCGGGCGTCGGCGTTCAGACAGAGGGTCGCGCCCTTGAGGATCACCGGCCGCGTGATCAGGACGCCGTCGTCGCCGGTCGGCTCCAGGGCGGCGAAGCCGTCCAGCCGCAGCGTGGCCAGGCCGAGGTTCCCCTGCGTCTCGGCGCGGGCTTCCTCGTGGCGCGCCTGGCGCCCGCCGTAGTAAAACCAGAGGGCGTTGCCGCGGCGGACCGGCGCGCCGACGTCGTCCAGGTTGCCGAAGTCCCAATCGGCCGGCTGCGCGCCGTTCGAGAGAAAGGCGGCGCGGTGCGGGCGTTCCCAGCGGCGGGCATGGCGGCTGAAGGCCAGTTGGAGATCGCAGCGGTCGGTGTCGGTGTGATAGACCTTCAGCAGGCCAAGGTAAAGGCTCTCGTAGCGGAAGATGGCCAGGGAATAGAGCTGGTCGGCCGCCGGGTCCCGCGCATCCGCCGCCAGCATCAGGACGGTGTCGCTCCAGGCCAAGAAGTCGCGGCTCTCGGCGTAGCCGCGCGCGCGCTTGCCGTCGAGAAATATCTTGCAGGAGGCGATCCAGCGGCTGGCCACGGGATCGCGATAGACCGCCGTGGCGTCGTAGGCCTGCGTCAGTACCGGCGGCGTCGCTTTCCAGCGCAGGCCGTCCGGCGAAAACAGCGCCAGGAACCCGCCGCCTTCCTTGGCGATGGCCTTGTAACGCCGGGCCGGATCGGGGTCCTGCGGGTCGCCCAGCACGCGGAAGGCCCGGCCTTCGCGGACGATGTTGTTGGCGCGCGACCCCTGGAAGTCGGTCAATCCCAGGTCCGGCAGCGTCCACTGCAGGCCGTCGTCGGAATCGGCCAGGCAGGTATAGACGTTCTTTCCACGACCGCGGCCGTACACCGCGTACCAGAGCCGCAGGGGGCCGGCCGGCCGGCGTTCCAGCACGGTCATGGGCAGCCAGTACTTGGCCCCGGCTTCCCAGGGGCGGGTCCGGGGCAGCAGGGGATTGCGGGGGGACTTGACGGCGGCGCCGAACACGCGCCGCAGCCCCTCGGCCGATTCCACCAGGGCATCGTCCAAAAGCAACTGCTTCTCGCGGCCGAGTTCGAGGGGAGACGGCAGCGGGGCGTCCTCGGCGCCCACGGCGCGGTTGGTTTCCTCCGGGGCGACAGCGGCGCCGGCCGGCAACTCGCCGCCTACCCGCACGGTGTCCCAGCAGCCGGCCCCGTGCCCGGCGCCGCCGAGGATGACGTGCGCGATCGGGACCGCCGGGGCGATGTCCCGGAATCGGCCGGCAAACCGTTCCGCGCCGGGCGGTCCCGCCCAGACGTCCACCGCCGCCTCGGCGGAACGGCGGCGGAGGACCAGCCGCAGCCAAGCAGACTGAGCATGTCCACTCGCAACCCCGGGGTGGTCTCCGGCGGCGTCTTCGACCGTCAGGTCATAGGTCCCGTCCGCCGCCGCGCCGTCGGCGAAGACCGACACGCCCGCGGGGCGTGTTTCGGCGGTCCGGGCGGTCCAGACCGGAAACCGGACCAGGTCCAGGGCGCCCGAGGCCGCCGGCCGGAAGACTGTTTCCGCGACCGTGTCGCCGGCGATGCCGGGCGCGTCGCAGCGCGGCTGCAGGCGCAGGCCGTCCGCGCGGCCGTCCGGGGGGCGGCGGACCTCGCCGCAGCGCGTGCCGTCGAACGCCGCCGACGGGTCGCGCAGAATCCGGACAGCCGCCTGGTCTGGGCGGGCGAACGGATCGAACCCGAGGGTCACGACACCGGCGTTGAGCGGGCCGACCAGCCCGTCGTGGTAGGCCTCGAATCCCACATGCAGGCGACAGCCGTCCGAACGGGGCGCGGGGCCGCCGACCGGGTCCCCGCCGGCGACCATTGTCAGGGCGCCGAGGCATCCCAGGACCAGAGACCGGCGCGCCCGCCCAAAGCCATCGCGCGGATGCCATGTCATGGAGTGTTCTCCCGCGGTGCGGCCAAGCGGACCGCCACGGTGTCATGCCACAGAACATCGAGCGGCAAAAAACAATCAAATTGACGATCATAACGATAGGATTACGATTGTCGAGTGCCGTCAGCAACCCATGATTGGCGCGTCGGCCACGGTTGGACCAGCGCCGGCCGGTCCCCAACCACCAGGGCGGGCTGGCCGGTCAGGGGGCTGCCCGTACGGGTCCTCGCACGAGGGGTCCGACGCCGTGTCGCCGGCCAACCGGCGGGCGATGACCGAGGCGTTGCGCGAGTGGGCCGCCGACCAGGAGGCCGTGGCGTGGTGATATTCGAGCCGGTTGCCAGCATGGCGTTCGGGCAATATGGCGGCGCGGATTGCCTGGTCGCCGACGTCAACGACGACGGTTGGCCGGAAACCCTGGTGCATGACCGGCGGCATCTCTGGGTCTATCGTCTCAGATAACGGCGGGGTCGACCGCGGATGAGGAGACACTGATGGCCTGGATGGCTGACCATGCGGATGGCGTGACGCTGATCGTGCAGGTGGTGCCGCGCGCCAGCCGCGACGCCGTGCAAGGCCTGCACGGGGATGCGCTCAAGATTCGGCTGCGGGCGCCGCCGGTGGACGGCAAGGCCAACGCGGCGCTCGCGGCGTTCCTGGCGGAGACCCTCGGTGTGCCCGAACGGCAGGTGACGCTCGTCGGCGGCCTGGCGGGCCGCCGCAAGCGCGTGCGCGTGTCCGGCCTCGATGCGGCCGCCGTGCGCGCCCGGCTGGGACTGTAGAAGGTCCGGTTCCGCCGTCGGCCTACAGGGGGCGCCGAAACACCCGGTACGGTGCAGGCCCGGTCCCCCGGCCGGGCGCGCGCCGGGGGCGCCGCGCGCGGATCAGCCGGCCTCGAGCTCGTCCTTGCAGAGCTCGAAGAAGTTGCAGCGCCGGCAGGTCTCGGCGTCGGCCGAGAGTTCCCAGTCCTCCTTGGGCAACGGCTGGTTCTTGCGCAGGTCGCCGTTCACGAGGTATTCGGCCATGGCGGCGACGGACTGGCGCACCAGGGCGCGCGCCTGCTCGAGGTCGGGCTCGGCCAGGATCATCCCCTGGGACAGGCCGACCGCCAGGTATTCCAGGTGCCCGTGGATGGCGCCGGGGGCGGCGGCGTGCTTGGTGTGCGCCCAGAGCCCATAGAGGCGCACCTGGTCCTGGTGGGCCGGCTTGGGCTGGCCGGCTTTCCAGTCGTGGATGTGAAGGATGCCGTCGCGGCGGTAGACGTAATCGGGGATGGCGTAGACCTTGATCTCCTCGAAGAGGAACGATTCGGGATCGCCCCGGCCGCCCGGGGCGACGGGGATTTCCTCCTCCGGCTTGACGTCCTGCAACCGCGGCAGCACGTTGGCGATGAAGTGTGCCAGGCAAGTCTTGATCAGGACCGCCATGTGGGCGATCATCTCCGGCTCCGGGGTGCGGTGGTGGCCGGGATAATAATGCTCGTGCAGGCAGCAGCACTGCTTGGGCTGGGCGAGGTAGCGCTTCTGGCGGGACTCCGTCCAGCACAGGTTGAGCAGCGGCCGCGCGGCCGCCTCGTAGGCCTGGTCGGCCGTGACCGCCTGGCCGGCGCGCACCTGGCGCAGGGCCCAGAGCACGGCGGTCTCGACCGCGCGGCCCTGGAGCGAGAAACGGTTGTCCATCTTGCCCAGGCGATAGGCCGTTCGCGTCAGCGGCGCCGCCGCGGGGTTCCAGCCGTTCCACATCGCGTACTTGGACCAGAAGCGGCGGCGCGGGCATTCCTCGAAATCCTCGCGCGCCGAGATGGACCAGGAAAACATGTTGACCAGGTCGGCCATCGGCATTCCTCTCGATGTGACGGCAG
This sequence comes from uncultured Verrucomicrobiota bacterium, assembly GCA_964515705.1. GTDB lineage: Bacteria > Verrucomicrobiota > Kiritimatiellia > JAAZAB01 > JAAZAB01 > CAZEVX01. The sequence continues at coordinate 11,143 of CAZEVX010000039.1, forward strand.
AATAGGACCGCGCCCGGCGGCGAGGCAAGCCCGGAGTTGGGCCGCGGTCAACATTTGGCTTCATTCGCCCGGTCCTTGGGGGTATACATGCCCCACGGCCGTGCGGTTCCTTGCGGCGGGCGGCGCGGCAGGCGGGAGACACGGTGCCATGGCGGATTCCATTCCGAGCCAGTTGGGTCTGATCGCCGGCCGCGGAACCTACCCGCTCGAACTGGCGGCGGGCGCCCGCCGCCAGGGCGTCGGGCGCATCGTGGCCGTGGCCTTTTGCGGCGAAACCGAGCGCGCCATCGCGCGGCTGGCCGACGCCGTCACCTGGCTGAAGGTCGGCCAGTTGCAGGCCATGCTCGACGCCCTCCAGGCGGCCGGGGTGACCCAGGCGGTGATGGCCGGGCAACTGGCGCCTTCCAACGTGTTCCGGCTGCGCCCCGACCGGCGGGCGCTGGCGCTGCTGGCGCGGCTGCCGGTGCGCAACGCCCATACGCTGTTCGGGGCCGTGGCCGACGACCTGCGCGCGGCCGGCGTCGAGCTCCTGCCGGCCTACCGCTTCATGGAGGGCGCCATGCCGGCGGCCGGCGTCCTGACGCGCCGCGGGCCGACGGACCGGGAGCAGGCCGACATGGCGCTCGGGCGGCGGGCGGCCGCGGCGACCTCCGCCATGGAGATCGGGCAGACGGTGGTCGTCAAGGACGGCGTGATCCTGGCCGTCGAGGCCTTCGAGGGCACCGACGCCACGCTGCTGCGGGCCGGGCGCCTGGGCGGGCCGGGCGCGGTGGCCGTCAAGCTCGCGCGCCGCGGGCACGACCTGCGCTTCGACATCCCGGTGATCGGCCCGCGCACGATTGCCGTGCTGCGCAAGATCCGCGCCGGGGCCCTGGCGCTCGAAGCCGGCCGTGCGATCCTGCTCGAGCGCGAGGCCGTGATGCGGGCGGCCGACGCCGCCGGCCTGGCGGTGGTGGCGGTGGGGGCGGAGGAGGACAGGGCTGGCATTCAGGGTTCGAATGCCAAGGAACCGGGGACCACCCAGGGAAATAAGCAACCGGGTTGACAGCCGTGGGCGGCGGAACATCGTGATCAAGTATATCGGCTCTAAGCGCACTCTCATTCCGCAAATCCTCGACGTCGTCCGGCGCTTCAGTGATGCACGGACCATGATTGACCTCTTCTCCGGCACGTCGCGTGTCGGCCATGCGCTAAAACGCGCCGGATACCGGGTGCTATCGAACGATCACAATGCCTATGCGGCAACTCTTGCAAGGTGCTACGTTCAGGCCGACCGCGAGGATGTCCAGGAAGACGCCGAACGCCTGCTGCGGGAGTTGAATGGTCTGCCAGGCACGCCGGGCTATTTCACGGAGACGTTTTGCGTGCGCTCGCGCTTCTTTCAGCCCAAAAACGGGGAGAGAATCGATGCCATCCGGGATCGAATCGAGGCACTGTCGCTATCGCCCGAGCTTCAGGCAGTGCTGCTAGTGTCGCTGATGGAGGCGGCCGACAGGGTGGATTCCACGACGGGACTCCAGATGGCCTACCTGAAGAATTGGGCGCCGCGCGCTTTTCATGACCTCGCGTTGCGGATGCCCGATGTCCTGCCTCGGGCACGGTATGGGAAGGGCGAGGCTCACATGTTGGATGCGCTCGACGCAACCCGCCGGCTCAGGGGAGATATCGCTTACCTCGACCCGCCGTATAACCAGCACTCCTACCTTGGAAACTATCACATTTGGGAATCCCTAGTCCGCTGGGACAAGCCGGAAGTCTATGGCGTGGCCTGCAAGCGGGTTGACTGCCGCGAGCGACGGAGCGTCTTCAACTCGCGGCCGCAATTTGCGGAGGCGTTTCGGACGCTCTTGGATTCCGTGCAGGCCCCGGTTCTGATCGTATCCTTCAATAACGAGGGATACATCAGCCGGAGCGACATGGAGGCGCTGCTGCGGTCGCTTTGGCATGGCTCCGGGCGCTGTGCCGTGGTGGAACACGACTACAAGCGCTATGTCGGCGCGCAGATTGGCATCTTCAATCCGGATGGCAAGAAGGTCGGCAAGGTCAGCCACTTGCGCAATCGCGAATACCTGTACGTGGCTTGCCGGGGAACGATGGCAGATCACCTCGATTCTGTAAGGAGCACACCGCGGCAGGGGGTGCTGGTCCTGGATGGCGAGCATGAGGAGGCCCAGCCAGCGGCTGCTGTGTGCGGGCTTCCGTCCGTCGCGGAGCCGTGACGCGCGGCTGTCTGTCTTCATGTTCTTGAACACGGGAGATTGGCCGTTTGGAATACAGGACTTCCCTATGAGTTCCGCTCCATTGCGCGTTGGGGTCGTCGGGGTCGGCAGCCTCGGCCAGTGGCATGCCCGCCACTATGCCGAGCTGCCCGGGGCGGCGTTGACGGGGGTCTACGACATCAACCGGGAACGGGCGGAGGAGATCGCGGCGCGCTACCGCACGCGGGCGGTGCCGGACCTGGCGGCGCTGGCGGAGATGGTGGAAGCGGCCAGCATCGTGGTGCCGGCCGACAAGCACTTCGAGGCCGCCCAGCCGTTTCTCGAGCGCGGGGTGCATCTGCTCGTCGAGAAGCCGATTGCCGCCACGACGGCCGAGGCCGAGGCGATGGTGGCCGCCGCCGAGCGGCGCGGGGCGATTTTGCAGGTCGGGCACGTCGAGCGATTCAACCCGGTGATGGCGTTTTTGGAGAGCGTTCTGACGCAGCCGCGCTTCATCGAGGCCCACCGGCTGCAGCCCTATCCGCCGGCGCGCTTCGGGCAGCCGCCGCGCGGCACGGAGGTCAGCGTGGTGCTCGACTTGATGATTCACGACCTGGAGATCATCCTGCACCTGGTGCGGTCGCCGGTGCGGGACATCCGCGCGGTGGGGGTGCCGATCTTGAGCCCGGGCGAGGACATCGCCAACGTGCGCCTCGAGTTCGAGAACGGCTGCGTGGCCAACGTGACCACCAGCCGCATCAGCCCGGAGCCGCTGCGCAAGATCCGGGTGTTCCAGCCCGACACCTACATTTCCCTGGACTACCAGAAGCAGGCCGGCGAGCTCTACCGCAAGACCGGCGCGCGCATCGAGCGCGTCCGGGTGCCGATCGAGAAAGGCGAACCGCTGCGCCGCGAGTTGGCGGCCTTCGTGGACTGCGTGCGGGCGCACGGGGCGCCGGTGGTCGGCGGGCCGCAGGCCGCCGCGGCCCTGCGCCTGGCGGCGGACATCTGCCGGCGCATCCGCGGTCAGCCGCCGGCCTGACGGTCCGCTGCCCGCATCGCGGCTCAACCCATCCGGTGCCATGAACGCTCCCTCGATCCTGGTGATTGCCGGCGAGCATTCCGGCGACCAGCACGCCGCGCGGCTGGTGCGCGCCGTGCGCCGACGCCGCCCGGAGATCGCCTGGTTCGGCATCGGCGGCGACGCCCTGCGGGCGGAAGGCGTCGTCCTGCACGCCCACGTGCGCGACATGGCGGTGGTCGGGCTGACGGACGTCCTGCGGCGCTACCGGTTTTTCCGGCGCGTCTTCGCCCAAACGCTCGAGCTGGCGCGCGCGCGCCGGCCGGCGGCGGTGCTGCTGGTGGACTATCCCGGGTTCAACCTGCGGTTCGCCGCCGCGGCCCATGCCCTGGGCCTGAAGGTCCTATACTACATCTGCCCGCAGGTCTGGGCCTGGAACCGCGGGCGCATCCCGCGCATGGCGCGCACGGTGGACCAGCTGCTGGCGATTTTCCCGTTCGAGCCGGAACTCTTCCGCGGCACCGGCCTGCGCGCGGACTTTGTCGGCCATCCGCTGGCGGCGGCCTGCGCGGCGGCGCGCGCCGCGCCCGAGACGCCCCTGCCGTGGCCGGGCGAACCAAGGATTGCCTTGCTGCCCGGCAGCCGCTATCATGAAGTCGAGCGCATCCTGCCGGTGCTCTGGGCGGCTGCCGCGCGCGTCGCGCAGGCGCGGCCGGGCGCCGGGTTCCTGGTGGCGGCGCCCGACGACGAGGGGGCCGGGTGGGTGCGCGCCCGGCTGGCACGGCTCGGCGGCGGACCGGCGCGGGCGGCGGTGGTGGCCGGACAGACGCGCGAGGTGCTGCGCCAGGCGCGCGCGGCCTGGGTGGCCTCCGGCACGGCGACGATCGAGGCGGCGCTGATGGGCTGCCCGATGGCGGTCGTGTACCGGGTGGCCTGGGCGACCTATGCCGCCGGGCGCCTGCTGATCCGTGTGCCGTACCTGGGAATGGTCAACCTGGTTGCCGGAATGGAAATCTGCCCCGAGTTTATCCAGGGGCGTGCGCGGCCGGAGGCCCTGGCGGCGGCGCTGCTGCCGCTGCTCGCGGACGGCCCGGAGCGGGACGCCCAGCGGCGCGGCCTGGACCGCGTGCGCCGGGCGCTGGGCGACCTTCAAGGCGCCGAGCGCGCGGCGGCCATCGTGCTCGAGGACCTGTGACCACCACGGTCATCATCACCGTCTACAACCGGCCGGCCATGCTGGCCGCCTGTCTGCGCGCGCTGGCGATCGGGACGCGCTGCCCGGACGAGGTGGTCGTGTCGGACGACGGGTCCGCGCCGGACGCCGTGGCGCGCATGCGGGCGGCCTTCCGCGAGTGCCCGTTCCCCGTGGTCTATACCTGGCAGGAAGACCGCGGCTACCGCCTGGCCGCCGCCCGCAACCAGGCCCTGCGCCGGGCGACCGGCGACTACCTGCTCTCCCTGGACGGCGACATCCTGGTGATGCCGGACACCATGGCCGCGCACGTGGCCGCCGCGCGCCGCGGCTGGTTTCTGGCGGCCAGCCGCGCCCTGCTGGACGAGGCCGATACGGCCACCGCCCTCGATCGCGAACTCCATCCCCGCTGCCTGGACGTGCTCTGGGAACGGGCCGACCGCTCCGCGCTCGGCCCGGCGCACCGGCAGTTCCAGCGCCAGCGCTGGCTGCGCCGGTTGGGCCTGGCCAAGCGCCACAAGCCCAAAATCCTTGGCTGCCATTTTTCGATCTTCCGCGAGGACGTCGAGCGAGTCAACGGCTTCGACGAGGCCTTCGAGGGCTGGGGCCTCGAGGACGACGATTTTGCCCTGCGCCTGCACCTGGCCGGCGTGCGCGGGCGCTCGCTCATCCGCGAAGCCCGCGCCCTGCACCTCTGGCATGCCCCGGCCCCCTCGCGGATTGAGGGCGGACCGGGCCCGAACACCGCCTATTTCCGGCGGCGCGATATCCCCGCGCGCTGCGCCCGCGGCCTGCGGCCGTGACGGGCCGCGTGTCGGCGGCGTTGACAGGGGGCCGGCCGCGGCGTAGAGTTTTCCGCAACGGGCTGGCCGGGCAGCCGGTTCGCCCACCGGACCGCCGCGTCTCCGGATGGAGTCCCATGCCAGCACCCGCCTCCACGCGATTGGCGACGATCCTGAAGCGCACGGCGCTGTTCAGCGACGAGCAGGTGCGCGCCCTGCTGGAGCCGCCACCCGAGGCCCCCGCCGCGCCGATCACCCGGCGCGTGGTCGAGTCGGGCTATGCGGCCGAGGAGGCCTACCTCGAGGCGGTCGGCCGGGTGCTGGGCTGCCCGTTTCTGCGCCTGAATGACGTGGCGATCGAGCCGGCGGTGCTCGCCCGGCTGCCGGCCAAGGTCGTCTTCCAGCACAACGTCATCCCGCTGTCGGTCGAGAACGGCGTCCTGCGCGTCGCCGCCAACGATCCGTTCAACTCCGGCCTGGCCGACGCCCTCCGGCTGGCGGCCGGGATGCGCATCCGCCTGACCCTCAGCCCGGCCGCCGAGATCGCCAAGGCGATCAACCGCTTGTACGGCGTGGGCGCCGACACCATGGAGCGCCTGATCGCCGACAAGGGCAGCGAGGCCGCCGTCGAGGAGGGCCCGCTGGTCAAGGCCGACCTGAGCCAGCTCGACCAGGAGGCCTCGATCGTCAAGTTCGTCAACCAGGTCATCTGGGAGGCGTACAAGGACCGCGCCACGGACATTCATTTCGAGCCCATGGAGGACGAGCTGCGCATCCGCTACCGCGTCGACGGGGTGCTGCACCAGACCTCGATGCCGCCGCAGCTCAAGCGCTTCCAGGCGGCGATCGTCTCGCGCCTCAAGGTCATGGCCAACATGGACATCGCCGAGAAGCGCCTGCCGCAGGACGGCCGCATCGGCCTGGCGATCCACGGCGAAGACCTCGATATCCGCGTGTCGACGATCCCGACCGTCTACGGCGAGAGCGTCAGCCTGCGGCTGCTGACCCGCAAGAGCGGGCTGATCGGCCTCGAGAGCCTCGGCATGAACCCGCGCGACGAGGGCGTGATCCGCAAGCTGATCCGCAAGCCCAACGGCATCCTGCTGGTCACCGGGCCGACGGGCTCGGGCAAGTCCACCACGCTCTATGCCTGCCTGCACACGATCAACTCCATCGAGCAGCGCATCATCACCGTCGAGGACCCGATCGAGTACGAGATGGCCGGCATCAACCAGATCCAGAT
>CAZEVX010000040.1:0-8256 GCA_964515705.1 uncultured Verrucomicrobiota bacterium
CCACTCGCGCCAGTGGATTTCCTTGCCATCGTTGTAGGCCGCCCCCGCCCGCATGCCGAAACAGCAGCCGGCAATAAAGCCCATCAGCCCGCCGCGCTGCTCGTTGACCGCCGGGGCGGTCGCCGCCGCGCCGGCCAGGACCACCGCCGCCAGGACTACGATCAGGGTGTTGCGCATGAACTGTCCTTTCGCTTGCGCCGAGAGGCCGCGCCATTGCGGGGCTTTATACCCCATACCCGGCGCGCGTGGCAACAGAAAAACAAAAACTTTGGGGCGCGGCCTGCTCGGCGCGGGTCAGGGCGCCCGGCCGGCCGGCGCCGGCCCCCCGCCGGAATCATCCCGGAAGTCCGTGGGGGTGTCGCCGGGTTCCAGTTGCAGCCCGCTGACCCAGACCGGCGCGTCCGCCGTCGCCGGGACCAGCAGCAGGGGCACCCGCAGCTGGTCCGGGTGCCGTCCGGCGCGCGCCGGCAGCGTCAAGATGGCGCGGTAGCGCGCCCATTCCGGCGTAAGCGCGAACGTGGTTTCAAGGCACGGGGCGTCGGCCTCGCCCACCCGGACCCAGAGCCGGGCGCCTTCCCGGTCGCCGCGGGCATAAACCGAGAACGTCATGCGCGCCGGACGGTCGGACGCCGGCGGGTAGCTCGAGCCGTAGAGCCCGCGCGTGCCGAACCCGTCCGCGGCCGGCGCGCGCTTGAGCAGCCGGAAGGAGGGATGCCCGTTCCACGGCACGGCCGCATCCACGTAATGGCCGGAGCGCGGCTGGCCCCAGAACGGGTCGAGGGTTTCCCAGCAGAACGGCCGGTAGAAATCCGGCACGCCGGGGTTGGTTTGCCGCTCGAAGCACGGATTGGCGACGCCGTTCGCGCCCGCTCCCAGCCGGCGGACCGTGTCCTGAATGTCCCGGGCCGGTTCCCGCTCGCCGGGCCGCGCCGCCGCCTCGACGCCCACGGCGATCGGCGCCGTGGTTTCCGCGAGGGTCAGCCGCCAGGCGCGCACGCCATAGGGCTCGAAGGTCTCGGCAAAGCGGCCCTCCGCCACGGCCAGGCGCCGGCCGCCATCGGCGCCGAACAGCGGGGCGCCCTCCCGCAGGCCCGCGACCGTGAAGCGCGCGTCAACGGCGCCGGACCGGATGTTGACCGCCAGCAGCGCGTAGGCGCCGTCCGGGTAGCGGAACAGCGCCGCGTTCACCATCGGGAACCGGCGCTCGGCCGGGCGGAACTCGTCCGGCGCGTAGGCCACGGCCTGGTCCACCTCGCCGTTGGCCAGCGCGGGCGTCAGGGCGCGCACCTGCGCGCCGATGTCGCGCAGCGCCGCCCAGGCATCCGCGCCGACCACGTTGCTCAGGGCGAAATACAGCAGCCCGCGCGCGCCGTAGATCAGGGCGGTATAGGCCTGGCACAGCATGTGGGCGCGCGACAGGCCGATGGGCGTGCGCCCGAGGTCCAGCATGTTGGCCAGCGGCACGAACCACATGATCTTGTGGTCGCGCCGGCAGCGCTCGCGCAGCGCGTGGGCATAACAGGCGGTGTACAGCCCCGGCTCGCTCAGCAGGCCGCCGAGATACGGGCGCGGGTAGATGTCGAAGGCCAGGATGTCGCTCCAGCGCGTCCAGCGGTCGCCGGCGGGGATCTGCTGCGAATACACCGCGAATTGCGGGCGATACGGGTCCAGCGGCCGCACGGTCCGCCAGTACCATTCGACCACCGCGAGGCGTTCCTCCGCATTGATCAGATTCGGCTCGTCCCCGTTGTAATAGGCGAGCACGTTGCGGCCCTCGCGCAGGTACTCGGTGTCGGCCGCGATCCGGGGACGCAGGGTCTCGAACCACCGGCGCTGGTGCGCCAGCCGGTCCGGCAGTCCCGCGTCCGACGCCTCCGGCAGGGGTTGCCCGCGCGTCCAGCCGACCGGCAGCGGCACCCGCGCGTTGCCGACCGCGCAATCCAGACCGTGCTCCGCCGCCAGCTCCAGGAACGCCCGCGGGTTGGCATTGGTCGCGTCCCGCGCGACGATCAGGTCAAGCCCGATCTCCTGCCCCAGAAAGTGGAACAGCGCGGCGTCGCCCGGGTCGCTGCCGACCATGCCGCGCGGCCGCGCGAGCGTGCTGGCGTAGATTCCCACCGGGACGACCGGGCGGCCGTCCTTCAGCAGCACGCCCCGCGCAAAATCCGCCTTGATCTCGCGGCCCGGGCGCGGGGCCAGCCGCACCACCGTGACCGTCCGCGCCGCCACGTCGCGCTCGTCCGCGCGCAGGCGCACGGTGACGGCCTGCTCGCCCGGCGCCAGGTCCCGGAGCGGCACCGGCAGCGTCATCGCCGTCCGCGGCCCGGTCCATGTCCCCACGGTCCGCCCCCCGGCCTCGACCGTCAGGACCGCCCGTGCCAGCGTGTCCGGCGGGAGTCCCAGGTCCACGCGCAGGTCCGCGGCCTCCTCCGTGGTGTAGTAGCTGCGCCCGGCGAAGGCCCGGCGGATCGCCTCGAGCGCGGAGGTGTCGGGCACCAGGCGCTGCGCCAGCAGGTTGCCGTCGGCCGGATCGCGCAGCAGCACCCGCACCCGGCGGCGGCGCAAGTCGCCGGCCGGCACGGCGAGTTCCAGGTCCGCCGCGCCGCGCACCTCCACCGGCACGGCCATGACCTCGGCGGGGCCGTGCCCGTCGTCCTCCTCCACGCACGCCAGCGCCCGGCCGGCCACCGGCGTCGCCGCCTCCACCTTCACCGTCAGCGCGTAGCACGTGCGCCCCTCCTTCCGCACCAGGCCGTCCAGGGCCGCGGCCGCGATGCGGGGCGCGAACGGGACGGCCGGCCGGCTGCCGCCCAGGCCCGCCAGCGCCACGAAGTTGGACGGCTGATGCGGGCTGCCGCGGTTGCCGGGCGCGAGCATGCTGATCCGCGGCTGCTCGCGCTGCTTGGCGCCGTAGGCGTCCCGCTCGACGTCCATCAGGGTGCGCGCCACGTTGATGCGCAGGTCGCTCAGGTCGCCCTTTCCCAGACTGAACAACGGGATCGCCAGCTCCGCCGTCCAGCCGTCGGCCTGCCGCCGCGTCATCGTGCGCCAGGGCGGATTCCAGCCGGGGTCCCGCCCCCCGGCCTCGGTGCAGAGCTGCTCTTTCCCGACGTTGGCGAAGTTCAGGGCGAAGTGGGCATGGACCGCCCCGGCGGCGGAGGACGGGCGCAGCAGGAGTTCCAGCGAGTCGTCCGTCTGCACCGGGCCGTCCGGCTCGAAGACGAGCTGGTCCACCTGCGGCATCCGCGGATTCCGGCAGCGCGCGCCGACGTACAGCCAGGCCGGGTCCCGCGCGAGGTACAGCGTGGTCTCCGGCGCGGGCGTGTCGCTGTGAAGCCGATAGAGGTGGTCGATCCTGGCGGCGTCCGACCAGACCGGATCGTCCAGGTTGCCGTCCAGCAGCGGCGGCCGGGCGCAGAGCGGCGGCCGCAACGGCTCCGGCGCGGCCGCCGGCCCCGGCCCGGCGGCCCCCAGCAGCGCCGCCGCCAGCGCCCAGCGGATCGCGGCCACGGGCCGGATACCCGTCACGGCTTGTCCGCGATCGGCATCGGATGAGACAACCCCCGAAGGCCAGCCATGCAAGCGAAGGTTAAGACTTTGCTGAACCGAACGCCACCGATTCCCGGCTTCTGTTATGCCGACGTACGACTGGTGGAGGGACCGGGTGAGCCCGAGTTGCGGGTGGAGATCAAAGCCCATGGACAACGGCGGGGTCGGTGTTCGATCTGCGAGCGGCCGGCGCCGACGTACGATCACCGGGCGCGACGGGAGTGGCGGCATGTGGGATTGTGGCGGATTGTGACGCGACTGTTTTACGCGCCGCGCCGGGTGGCGTGTCCGGAGCACGGCATCCGCGTGGTCGTCAGTGACATGTGGCGGCCGTACCCGGCGGTGGTGCGCAAAGACCTGAGCCAAGCGGTGCGGATTCCGGACCGCTTTCACCTGACGGCGCTGTTGAACAAAGCGGTCGATTTGGTGCGTCGCGCCGAAGGCGACGCGCTCAGGGGCCAGGCTCGCGGCCAGCGCCTGAAGAAAACACGCTGGCGGCTGCTCAAGCCCCGGGCGCGGGTGCGCGGCAAAGCCCGCGTGGTCACCAGACGATCCTACGGCTTCCGGGCCTTCCCCGTGCTCAACGCGGCTCTGTTTCATACGCTTGGCAAACTACCCGAGCCCAAACTCACCCGCAGATTCCGCTGAGGCGGCAAAACAATATGGGCGGCGCCGCGCGTATGGGTCCGGGACGGCCCTTGATATTACCGTGTCGGACCAGGCGCCCGGCGGCGGCTACAGCCACGGGATCTCGGTTTCGCGGCCGCGGTCCTGGGCCGAGACGTAGGCGGCGTAGAGCGTGCTGACGGTATCGGCGGCGAGGGCGGCGTCGCTCTGCGGCTCGCGACCGTCGCGCAGGCACTCCATGAAGTCCCGGAGTTCCTGGGGGTAACCCGACATCCAGTTCTCGTCGGGGGCCGGGAAACTCCAGCCCTGCTTGGTTCCCAGTTTCTCGTTGAGATAGACCTGGGCGAGCTGGCCCTCGACGGGGTTATAGAGCACGTTGGCGTCGATCGGGTTGATGTTGCAGCGCATGCGGTGGTTGTTGGCATAGACGTCGAGCCAGTTGTGGACGCCGCCCATGACCAGTTCGCAAGAAAAGACGTCGGCCACCATGCCATCCTCGAAGACCACGTGGACCTGGACAAAGTCTTCGACGTCGCGGTACTCGGTCCGCAAGTGGCCGCGGCTCTCGAAGCCCGGCAGGCGCGTGATCTCGTGGGTACGGCAACTCACCGTGCGCGGCCGGATGGCCGCTCCGCCCCGCGCCAAGCCCTCGAGGCGCTTGAGGTAGAGGGCGGCGGTCAGCGGGTGGCAGCCCTTGCCGACCAGCGAGCCGCCGCCCGAGAGGCGCCAGTCGCCATAGGCGGTGCTGACACTGCCGCTGTGGCTTTCCTCGGCGTGAATCCAGAGGAGCTGCCCGCGGGTGGCGCGCAGGATGTCGACTTCCTTTTGGAGCGCCGGGGCATAGACCCAGTTTTCGGCGTAAAACAGGCGCACGCCGGCAGCGCGCGCGGCCGCGAGCATGCGGCGCGTCGAGCCGAGCGCCTGGTCGAGCAGGCCGCGCTTGTCGGCGGCGTTGCCGCGCCAGTCCGGCGCGCCAGGACCATAGGCGCCGGTGAAGGGTTTTTCGACGATGGCATGCCGGCCGAGTTGGCAGGCGCGCACCGCGAACGGCTCGTGCAGCGCGCCGGGCACGCAAAGGTCCACGACGTCCACCGCCCGCGCCAGGTCGTCGAAGGTGTCGAACGCCCGCAGGCCGTGCTGCCGGGCAAACGCCTGGCGGCTGTCAGCCGACTGGGAATAGACGCCGACCACCTCGACGGCGACGCCGCCGAGCTGCCGGTAGGACGCGAGGTGGAACCGGGCCGCGAAGCGCGCGCCCGCCAATCCGATCTTGATCGGGGTATTCATCATGCGCAGCATACCACGGGCGCGCCAACCATGCGCGCCCGGTCACGCCCGCAGCAGGCCGCGGACGGCCCGGGCGACGAGGTCCACCTCGTCGTCCCGCAACTCGGTGGCGTTGAGATAGACGCTGCGGCGGTCGGCGGGATACTGACGCACGATCACCGCCGGGTCGCCTTCCGCCAGCCGCTCCCGCAAGGCATCGGGCGTCAGCCGCGCCGTGCCGGCCTCGAGCGTCAGGCGGACGCGGACGAACGGGCAGCCGTTGGGGTCGGGGTCCTCGGCTACACGGGTTCCCGGCAACCCGTCCAGGAGCGCGAGCAGCCGCCGCGCCTTGCGCAGTTCGGCGGCCGCCCAGCCGGCGATGTCGGTCCAGGGCGGGGCCGCGAACGCCGCCAGCACGCCGACGATCCCCTCCTTGCCGACCTTCATGCCGCGCCCGATGCCGCCGTTCTGGAGCAGCAGCGCCTCGACCAGGGGGCGCCGCCCGGCGACCACGCCGGCCGTCGACGCTCCCAGGTACTTATGGGCGCTGCAAACGACCAGATCGGGCCCGAGCGCCACGAGTTCGCGCAGCCGCAGTTCCTGCGTGGCGGCGTCGAGGATCAAGGGCACGCCGGCCTCGCGGGCCAGGGCGATCAGATCGGGCAGCGACACGCCGCCGTAGCCGGCGGTGTGGTACGACTCGACCGCCACCACGGCGGCGACGTCGCCGCCCGCCAGGGCATGGCGCACATGCCAGGGCCGGCAGACGTTGGCGTCCCCGGCCTCGGTCACGGCGGCGCCGGCCAGTCGAATCAACTGCGCCACCGGCGCGCCGAAATGGATGGCATGCCCCTTCGGCAGGACCACTCGGCGGCGCAGGCCGGCGGGATCAGGCAACTGGGCGATGCGGCCAAGGTCCGCGCCGGTCATCGCCGCCGCCACGCCCAGGGTGATCCCCGCCGCCGCACAGGCCGTGACGCATCCCCACTCCGCCCCCGTGGCCTCGGCGATCGCGCGGCCGGCGGCCCGCTGCAGGTCCTCGATGAACAGGCATTCCCCGAGCGACTCCGCCACGGCGGCGGCCACCGCCGGCGACAGCCGGGCGCCGCCCAGGGGGGTGGCCTTGTCGTAGGCGTTGAGCACGCGCCGCAAGCCGTAGCGCTGGCACAAGGACATGGCGACGATCCTTTCTTCTCCCGCGGTCGTGGTTCTTATAGCAGCCCCGCTCGCCGCGCCGCAAGCGGAAAGCCCGGACGAAAATGTATTGCCTCGCCGGCCGTGCCCGCTACCATGGGGGCAAGCGCGTCGTTGTGTTATGCTACCATGGAGCCGTTGATGAGCACCCTCCCGCCCTCCCCTGCTCCCGCGGCGAGCCGGCCCGCCACCCGGTCGCCGGACGAGGACATCATGACCCTGCGGCAGGCGCTGCGCATGGTCTGGCATCACCGCGGCAAGATCGCGATCGTCACGGCCGCCGCCACGGCCGGCATGGCGGTCGCCGCGTGGTTGAGCCCGCGCACCTACCAGGCCGAGGGCCTGCTGCAGGTGATTCCGGTGTTGACGGCCGAAAACCGGATCGACAACCGGGACCTCTTCGAGACCAGCATCATCTCGCACCTGCAGCGCATCCAGTCCGCCTTCGTCGCCGAGCGCGTGGCCCAGCGTCTGGACGCCGCGAGCGGCGCGGACGCCGGCCTCGTCCTGCGGCGGCACGTGGACATCATGCGCCCGCCCAAGTCCGACATCATCCGCATCGTGGCGCGGGACGCCTCCCCGACGCGGGCCGTGATGATCGTGGCGGAATGGATTGCCGAGTATTTCGCCGGCATCCACAAGAACAACATCGCCCGCTCCCTGAACCAGGTCCGCACGCTGCTGAAGGCCGCCCAGTCGGACGTCGCCCTGAAGGAAGGCGGCGTCCGGCAATTAGCGGAGCGCGCGGCGGCCGTCGCGCCGCTGATCACCGTCGCCAAGGTGGTGGACGACCAGCCGCTCTGGCAACGGCTCGCCGGCCAGGGACTGTCCCGCGAGACGCTCCAGCGGCTTTCCGATATCCAGCTCAAGGGCCAGGAGGAGAACAAGGAATACACCGCCGTCAAGTCGTACCTCTTCAACGCCGACCAGATGCTGGGCGCGGCTAGGACCTCGACCCGGTTCTTCCAGGACGTCGAACGCGCCCTGGAATCCAAGGCCGCGGCCACGAATGGCGCCGTGACGAACGGCACCGCCACCGTGGCGCCCGTCAGCGGGCCTTCGCCGGACGCGGCCCAGTTCGCCGACACCCTGATCAAGGACCTCGACATCATCAAGTTCGGCGAGCCCGCGCTGCTCGAGGCCTCGCGCGGGCTGGTCAAAAAGACGGCCATCGCTTTCCTGGCCGCGCTGGTCGGGTCCAGCCTGCTGGCCTTCCTCGTGGAATGGTTCCGCGGCCTCGAGGATTGATCGGGCGGCGCCTACGGTCACCGCCCGGGCCCGGACGGTCTTCCGGCATCCCCGCGGCTGCCCTCCGCGCCGGGGTCCAGCACGCGTTCGAGCAGCGCCGGGAGCTCGTCCATGGACGCCACGCGCCAGTCGGCGGATGACCGATCGGCAGCGGCGCTGACGCGGATCGTGCGGCACCCGGCGCGGCGTCCGGCCTCGACATCGGTTTCCTTGTCGCCGACCATCCAGGACGCGGCCAAGTCGATCCCGTGGCGCCGCGCCAGACGGTGCAGCAGGCCGGGAGCCGGCTTGCGGCAGACGCAGACATCCTTGTCGTGGGGGCACACGGCGATGTCCAGCAGGTCCAAACCGGCCTCCTTCCGCAAGCGTTCC
>CAZEVX010000040.1:8266-17404 GCA_964515705.1 uncultured Verrucomicrobiota bacterium
CGGTGGATGGCGCGGATCGTCTCGAGACGGACGAGACCGCGGGCCACGCAGCGCTGGTTGGTGGCGATGGCCGCCTCGTAGCCGCGCCGTCGGACGATCGCGAGCGCGGCGACAAAGGCCGGCAGCAGACAAAACTCCTTCCATGCCAGGACGTAGCGGCCCGGCCCGGGCTCGGCATTGACGATCCCATCGCGGTCGAAAAACACGCAGCGTCGCTTGCCCATGCCGCCCTCCCCAGGTCCGGCCGCGCGGCCGGATACCGTCCGGCGGCGCAGAAAAAAACGTTGCAGACCATAGCACACCTGACCCATAGTGCAACTCGAACGCGTCTTGGCCGATTCCGGGCCGATCGAACTGCGCGCATGGCCATGATGATCCGCCGCGGACAAGACACCGAGCCGGGCATCGGCGCCGCCCGACGGCGCGCCGGCCGCGCGGCGTGCCTCGCCCCGGCGCTGGCCGCGCTGGCGATGGCGGCGCCGGGCGACCGCACCCGGGAATTGGACCTCTTCGCCGCCGGGCGGGCCGAGGCCGCGGCGAAGGCGTGGATACCCGGCCCCGGCACCCCGGCCGCCGCGCTTTCGCCCGCGCCGCCGGCCGGCGTGCTTTTTGCCGGCCCCTTCGACCCCGGCCTTGACCGCCTGTACTGGGACCGCGCCGCGGCGCTCGACCTGCGGCCGTACGACCGGCTCGAACTGGACCTGACCTGCACAAGGCCGGCGGCCATCCGCACTCTGGGCCTCTATTTCAAGAGCGGCGCGGGCTGGTATGTCTGGCTGACCCCGCTGCCGGAGGCCGGCCGGCAAACCCTGGCGCTGGCGCTGCCAGAGGCCGGCATCGAGGGACAGCCCGACGGCTGGGATGCCATCCGCGCCGTGCGTTTCAGCCTGACACGCGGCCTCGATCCGTCGGCGGCGGTCGTCATGCACGGGCTGCGCGCGCGGCGCAGCGCCCTGATGATCGTGCAGGGCACGCTGTCCCTCTCCGCCGACGGCGAACGGGCCTATGCCCGCAGCGTGGCCCTGCGCTGGAGCCGCTGGCTGAACGCGCAGGGCATCGCCCATGGCCTGACGGACGACGACGGCGTGGCTGCCGGACGCCTGAAGCAGGCCGACCTGGCGATCCTGCCCTACAATGCGTTTCCGCCCGACCGGGAACTGCGGGCGCTGGAAGCGTTCGTCAAGCGCGGGGGCATTCTGCTCGTCTGTTACGGGGCCGAACCGCGCCTGGCCGAACTCCTGGGGGTTCGACTGGGCCAATACCGGGCCCAGCGGGCGCCCGGCCAGTGGAGCGCCTTCCAGTTCACGGCGCAGGCGCCGCGCGGGGTGCCGGAGGTGGTGCGCCAAGACTCATCCAATATCCTGCCCGCCTACCCGTCCGATCCCAAGGCGCGGGTGATCGCCTGGTGGCGCAACGCGGCCGGGCAGGTCTCGTCCGATCCCGCCTGGCTGCAGTCACCGCGCGGGTTCTGGATGACCCACGTGCTGCTGGATGACGACGCCGCCAACAAGCAGCGCCTGCTGGTGGCCCTGCTCGGCGCCGTGCGGCCCTCGGCCTGGCAGGATGCCGCGCGCACAGCCGCCGCCCGCGCCGGGCGCATCGGCCCATTCCACCGCTGGGAAGACGCGGATACCGGCATCGCGCGCCTGGCACAAGGCACCCGCGACGAGGCCCTGATCGGCGGACTGCTGGCGCGTGCCCGCGGCGAAGCCGACGCCATGGCCCGCGCGCTGGAGGAGCGCCGCCCGGCGGACGCGCTCGAGCAGGAGCGCCGCCTGGCGGCCACCCTGACCGAGGCCTACGCCCGCGTCCAGCGCCCGAAACCCGGCGAGTTCCGCGGTGTCTGGGACCATTCCGGCTTCGGCCTGTATCCCGGCAACTGGACGCAAACCTGCCGCCTGCTGGCCGAGGCCGGCATGACCGCCGTGTTTCCCAATGTGCTGTGGACCGGCCTGGCCCATACCGAGAGCCGGGTGGCGCCACGCTCCGACCTTGCCGCGCGCTATGGCGACCAGCTGACGCAATGCGTCGCCGCCGCGCGCGCCGCCGGGATCGAGGTGCATCCCTGGAAGGTTTGCTGGACCCTGGCGCGCGCCCCGGCGTCGCTGGTGGCCACGCTGCGGCAGGCGGGCCGGTTGCAGCGGGCGGCCGACGGCCGCGAGGTCGCCTGGCTCTGCCCCTCGCACCCGGACAACGTCCGTCTCGAACTCGACGCCGTCGCCGAGGCGCTGGCCTGCCCGGGGATCGCCGGCATCCACCTGGATTACATCCGCTACCCGGACGCCCAGTCCTGCTACTGCGCCGGCTGCCGCCGCCGTTTCGAGCAGGCGCTCGGCGCCCCGGTCCCCGACTGGCCGGCCGGCGCCGTCAGCGGCGCGCAGGCTGCCCGCTATCGCGCGTGGCGCGCTGCCCGCATCACGGACTTCGTGCGGGCAGTGCGCACGGCCGCCCGGCGCGCGGGTCCGCGGTTGAAGGTCTCGGCGGCCGTCTTCCCCGACCCGGCAAGCTCGATCGACTCCATCGGCCAGGACTGGGGCCTATGGCTCCGGGAGGACCTGGTGGATTTCGTCTGCCCGATGAACTACACCGCGGCGGCCGGCGCCTTCGAGGCCTACCTGCGGCCGCAACTGGCCTTGCCGCGCGCCGCCGGCCGCGTGTACCCCGGGTTGGGCGTGACGGCCGCCGAGAGTCAGCTCGCCCCCGACCAGACGATCCTTCAGATTCTCGGCGCGCGCCAAGCCGGCGCCGCCGGGTTCGTGCTGTTCGACCTGTCCCCGACCCTGGAGCGCGACATCTTGCCGGCGCTCCGGCTGGGCGTCAGCCGGCCGTGATCCGGCGGCGATTGTTTTTGACTCCCGCGCGCCGATCCCATAGGATGCGGGCAACCGCCGAGGGCCGCGCCATGAAGAAGCCGCCGGTCGCCGCTAGCCGTTATCGCCGGGTGCTCCTCAAGCTCAGCGGGGAGGCCATGCGCGGCCGCGGGTCATCCACCAGCCTGGACCCGGCCGTTGTCCGCACCGTCGCCGCGCGCATCAAGGCCGCGCGGGCCATGGGCGTCCAGATCGCGATCGTCATCGGCGGCGGTAACATCTTCCGGGGCGGTCGCGGGCAGGCCGACGGCATCGACCGGACCACCGGCGACCACATGGGCATGCTGGCCACGATCGTCAACGCCCTGGCGCTGCAGGACGCCCTCGAGAAACTCGGGGTCGAGACCCGCGTCCAGACGGCCATCGAGATGAAGCAGATCGCCGAGCCTTTCATCCGGCGCCGCGCCATCCGGCACCTCGAGAAAGGGCGCGTGGTCATTTTTGGCGGCGGCACGGGCAACCCCTACTTCACGACCGACAGCGCTGCCGCCCTGCGGGCCAACGAGATCGGCGCCGATGTGCTGCTGAAAGCCACCAAGGTTGACGGCGTCTACAGCGCCGATCCGCTGGCCGACCGCACCGCGCGCCGTTACCGCACGCTTTCCTTCCGCGAGGCGCTGCGGAACTCGCTCAAGGTCATGGACTCGGCCGCTTTTTCATTGTGCATGGACAATAATCTGCCTATCATTGTGTTCGACTTTTTCAAACCGGGGACCATCGAGGCCGTGCTCGCCGGCCGGCCGGTCGGCACGTTGGTCCGCAACGGATGAGGAACCGCACCCATGGATTCCTTGGATGACGTTCTGCTCGAGACCGAGGACAAGATGGCCAAGTCGCTGGACTTTCTCCAGCAGCAGTTCGATGGGCTGCGCACCGGCAAGGCCTCCGCCAGCCTCGTGGACCACCTGGCCGTGCCCTACTACGGCGCCCAGGTGCGCCTGCGGGAGATCGCCAACATCGCCACGCCCGACGTGCGCCTGATCGTCATCAACGCCTATGACCCGACGGCCCTGGCGGCGATCGAAAAAGCCATCCTGGCCGCCAACCTCGGCGTGACGCCCATCAACGACGGGCGCGTCATCCGCGTACCAATCCCCGAACTCAGCGAGGAGCGCCGGCACGAGCTCTCGAAGATCGCCCGCCAGATGACCGAGAAGGCGCGCGTCGCCATCCGCAGCATCCGGCAGGAGGCCAACGAGCATGTCAAGGTGCTGCTCAAGAACAGCCGCATCACCGAGGACGACAAGACCCGCGGCCTCAAGGACATCCAGAGTTTCACCGACGACTACATCCGCCGCATGGATCAGGCCCTCGACGCCAAGGAAAAGGACATGATGGCCATGTGATCCCGGCGGCGGCCGCACGGGGGAACCGCTGTTATGGCTGACGATGCAACCTTGAAACCGGGCTCGGCAGGCAGCGATGCGTCTGCCGACGACCTGAAAAAGCAGACCGCGCGCATTCCCCTGGACTTGGCGAGGCTGCCGGGCGCGGGCGGCGAGTCCCGCAAGACAACGGGGCCGATCCCCCAGACCATCCGCCTCAAGCGGCCGCCCACCGCACCCGTCACGTTGCGGCCCGACGACGCCCTGGGCGCCGGCCCATCGTCCAAGCGCGCCACGGCGCGGATCGTGATCGAGTCACCGTCCGCGGCCAAGTCGCCGACCGAGCGCAAGCATATCACCGGGCCGGTCCCCGGCATCCCGACGCTCGGCGGACCGATCCCCCAAACCATCCGCCTCAAGCGGCCGCCCACCGCGCCCGTCGGCGTCATGGCGCCGCTGCGGGCCGCCCCGCCGCCAAGCGAGGCGCCGACGATTGCCCGCCAGGCGCCGCCGGTTAAGCCGGCAACCACGCGCATCCCGCTCGCGGCCACGGAGACTCCACCCCCCCCCGCGGAGGCGCCGCCGGCCGCCGCCCCGCAGCCGCGGACTATCCGACTCAAGCGGCCCGCGACCGTGGCAGGCCTGGACGAGACCGTCGGGCCGGCAACCCCGGAAACCACGGTCGAGGCGGCCCGCAAGTCCGAAACGTCCAAGATCGAGCTGCCGCCCGACCTCGGCGTCGCCGCCCCGATTACCCAGCGGAAAACGATCAAGATCAAGCGCACGGAAGGGCCGGCCGCCCCGCGCACGGTCGCGGTCGAACGCCCGGCCGCCAAGCCGGCGGCGGACCAAGAACCGGCGGCGGCGCCGGCGGGGCCCGTTGCCGAGGAGCCGGCGCACGATCTTGCCAGCGCCATCCTTTCGCTGGCGGCGATGCTGTGCGTCGCCGCCCTGGTCTACGTCATGGTCGTCCAGGCAACCGGCGTCCAGTGGCCCATGCCGGCCTCCCTCATGGTGCAATAAGTGGTCCCGCAACCCCGCCGCCCGCCCGGGGCGGCCCCGACTCTAGGAGCGCCACATGTCCTCTGATGCCATCGTCCATCTGACGGCCGCCAACTGGGAAGAGCGCGTCGGCAAGGCGACCGGGCCGGTGCTGGTCGATTTCTGGGCCGACTGGTGCGGACCGTGCCGCATGATCGCCCCGGTACTCGAGGAACTGGCGGGCGAATTGTCCGGTCGCCTGACCATCGGCAAGGTCAACGTGGATGAAAACCAGGACCTGGCCGCCAGGTTTCACATCCGCTCGATCCCGACGCTGCTGGTCTTCAAGAACGGGGTCGTCCAGGAACAGATGGTCGGCGCCATGCGCAAGGCCGACCTGAGCGCCAAGCTGAACGCCTACCTGTAGCGCGCCCCACCCCGGCGCGGTCCAGCCCCCCCCGGGTCGCACCATCTCGCTGCTCGCGGCCGCCCGCCCTTCAGGTGCCGGGCGGCGCCGGGTAGCGAGCCGCCATCCAGGTCTCCAGCAGGGTATACCCCCAACGCCAGGCCAGCAGCGCCAGGCCGGCCAGCGCCAGCGCCAACGCCGCCCCGAAGCGCGCCCCGGGCGTGCACAGACCGCAGTCCTCCGGACGGGCGCGGTCATAGTAGAGCTTGATCGGGTCGCCGACCCGGTACCCCGGATGCGTGGACTTCCAACTCGAGCGGTAGGTGCCGGCGCGCCCGGCGCCGGCCCGGAACTCCGCCACAATTCCGTAGGAGACGCCGCCCTTGCTGTTGCGGCTCTCCGGCAGGGCGGTGACGCGGCCCAGGACGATCGTCTTGCCGTCGAGCAGGCTCCATTGCCAGTATCCCAGGCTAAGTCCCGCCGCCAGCAGCAGCATACCGAGCACTTGCAGGATCATGGGTCTTCCCCCGCCGGCAACCTCAGGCGCGGCGCAGCAGCGCGCGCGCCGCCTCCCAAGGCCGCGTGTTGAGCACGTCGTCCGCGCCCAGCCAGCCGCGCCGCGCCTGGCCGACGCCGAAGCGCATCAGGGCCAGGTCCGAGGCGCTGTGGGCGTCGGTCGAGATCGCCACCTTGACGCCCAGTTCGCGGGCTAGACGGCAGCCGGCGTCGGTCAGGTCGAGGCGTGTCGGGTGGGCGTTCAGTTCGACGGCGCAGCCGCGCTCCGCGGCCGCGCGCAGCACGCGTTCCAGGTCCAGATCGTAGGGA
The DNA here is from genome assembly GCA_964515705.1 of uncultured Verrucomicrobiota bacterium. Classification (GTDB taxonomy): domain Bacteria; phylum Verrucomicrobiota; class Kiritimatiellia; order JAAZAB01; family JAAZAB01; genus CAZEVX01. Next base: position 14,674 of record CAZEVX010000040.1, read on the forward strand.
TCGCGCTCGCCGATCAGCCGTCCGGTCGGATGCGCCAGGATGTGGACGCAGGGGTTGTCGAGCGCCCGCACGATGCGTTCGGTCTGTTGCTCGCGCGAGAGGGTGAAGCGGTGGTGCACGGCGGCGACCACGAGGTCAAGGTCCTTGAGGACGTCGTCGGAGAGGTCGAGGCCGCCATCTTCGAGGATGTCCACCTCGACCGCCTTCAGCAGGCGGAAACCGTGCTGGCGGTCGTTGAGGCGGTCGATCTCCCGGCCTTGCTGCTTCAGGCGGGTGGCATTCAGGCCGCGGGCCACGGTCATGCGCTTGGAATGGTCGGTGATCGCCAGGTAGGCGTAGCCGCGGGCGCGGGCGGCCTCGGCCATGGTTTCCAAGGCATCGCGCCCGTCGGTGGCGTCGGTGTGCGCCTGCAGGTCGCCGCGCAGGTCCGCGAGCGTCACCAGCCGCGGCAGGGCGCCACGCTCGGCGGCCTCGATTTCGCCCTGGTTTTCCCGCAACTCGGGCTCGATGAAGGGCAGACCGACGGCGCCGAACACCTCGGCCTCCGTGGCGCCGCCCAGGCGCTGCTCGCCGCGGAACACGCCGTACTCGTTGATCTTGAGCCCGGCCTTGACGCCCCGCGCGCGGACGGCGATGTTGTGCGCCTTTGAGCCGGTGAAATAGTGCAGCGCCGCGCCATAGGCGGACTCCGGCACCACCCGCAGGTCCACCTGCAGGCCGGCGCGCAGCACCACCGCCGAGCGCGTCGCGCCGCGGGCCAGCACCCGCGCCACGTCCTCGTGCTCCGCGAACCGGCGCATTGGCTCGGCACTGTCGGCCGCCACGGCCAGGAGGTCCACGTCGCCGACCGTCTCCAGCCGGCGCCGGAAGCTGCCGGCCACGGTGACCTGCCGCACGCCGGGGGCGCCCCGCACGGCCGCCAGCAGCGACTCCACCAGTTGCTCGGCCGTCATCAGCAACAGGCGGCGTCCGCTCGGCCCCTGGCGCTGCAGGTGATCCAGGATTTTGGCCTCGATCTTCTCGCCGAATCCCTCCAGTTTCCGGAGTCGTCCGTCGCGCGCCGCCTGTTCGAGCGCTACCCGATCGCTGATCTTCAAGCGTTCGTAGATCGCGCGCACGCGCCGCGGGCCGATGCCCGGGATGGCCATCAGGTCGCTGAGCGTCGCCGGGACCCGCTGCTGCTCCTTCTCCAACGCCTCCAGGCGGCCGGTCGCGACCATGTCCTTCAGCTTGGCCGCCAGCGCGGCGCCGATCCCCGGCAAGCCCGACACGTCTTCCCCGGCGGCCACCATGTCGGCCACGCTGCGCGGCAGGGTTTCGACCAGCCGCGCCGCATTGCGGTAGGCCCGCACCCGGAACGGATTGGCGCCCTCGATCTCGAGCAGGTCGGCCAACCGGGCCAGGGCGGCGGCGATTTCCACGTTGTGTACCGGCATGCCGGGTTCTCCTCCCAATCCGCGCCATTCCCGATTGCCGCCGGCCGCCCCGCGCGCCAGTGGAGTGCGTCAGACGTCCCTTGACACCAGACACGGCCCGCGCCCGGAGGTCGCGGGCCACCCGACCTGCCCTGTTCGATGGTGGGCGCCGACCTCCGGACGGCGCCGAATGTAACGCCGCGGTAGACGCACCCCACTAGACTGGGCGTATGACCCGCCGTATCCTGCCCCTGACGCTTTGCGGACGGCCCTGGCGAAGGCGGCCCTCGGCCAGGGGTGCGTGCGGTCGGCCGGAGCGGTCCTGGTGCGCGCCGCGCGGTCCTACTGCGCCAGCGCCAGAACCTTCTTGAGGTTGTCGGCGCCGACCACCAGGCGCGACTCGCAATCGCACCCGCACGAACAGGCCGAGCCGTAGACGTAATGGATATTGACGCCGGCCTTCGCGAGTTTCGCGGTCAAGTCCGCCAGGGCACCCACCCGGTCCTTGAGGCACACGATCGCGACCTCCTGGACCGTGAACGGCACCTTGGCCTTGGCCAGCGCGCTGGCCGCCGCAGCGGGGCGGTCGGTGACGATCCGCACCAGGCCGGTATCCACGGTGTCGGCGACCGACATGGCTTGGATGTTGATCTTCTGGGCGCTCAAGAGCCGCACCGCGTCCGCCAGGGCGCCGCGCCGGTTGGCCAGGCACAGGGTCAGTTGCTGGGTTTTCATGCGATCCTTTCTTCGATTGGCGTCCCGCCTGCCGCGGGGATCGTTCCGTCCGGGGTCACCTTGAACACCATGTCGTGCACCCGGGCGTGGGTTTTCAGCTTGGTGCCGACGTTCTGCCCGCGCGTTCCCCGCGGCACGCTGGCATGCTCGATCTGGAGCGATTCCACGACCTGGGTGAAATCGCTGGTGTGGCCCTTGACGCGGATGGTCTCGCCGACGGCCAGGTCGCCGTCGGTCAACTCGATCGCGCCCACCCCGAGATGGCCGAAGTAGTGCGTGATCCGACCGATCTTCGTTTCCACCATAGGTCCTCCTTTCGGCCGCGCGCCGGCGCCCTGCCTGGCTACCGGCACAAACCGGCCCCAGTTGGGGACAGCATAACCGGTCCGCTGCGCGCTTGTCAAGGTCCGCCTGACCACCAAAAACTGCGGGAGTTGCGCCTTCCCCTTTTGCCCAGTCAGGCGCCAGACCGTGCACCTACGGCTCGGCACCCTGCGCGCCGTAGCGGCGGCTTGACGCGCCGCGCAGGCGGGAGCCTCGCCCTCCACGTCCTCCCGTCGGTCAGCGTGCATGCGTTCCTT
>CAZEVX010000041.1:0-12937 GCA_964515705.1 uncultured Verrucomicrobiota bacterium
TGACACCGCTGCTGACGAGCCGGGGACGAAGCAGCTCCATGCCCGCCTTCATCGCGCGGGCGGCGATCAGGACTTCGGGGACGTAGACTTCGTTCTTCTTGAAGCGCTCGCCGATGATGCTCATCCCGTTGAGCAGCCCCTTGTTGAGGATGTCGGCCGGCTTCTGACCGCCCTTGATCGCCTGCTCGACGAGCTCGCGGGTATCCTTGGCTTTGCCCTTGATCAGGGCCTCGGTGATCTGCTCCAACACGTTCATGTCGGTCTCCTGCTGCCGGGAGCCGGCGCGGGGCCGACCGCCCGGGGTTTCGGGTTCACTGGGGGGATACCCTACCGCAAGCGCGCCCGAAAGATAGTCAAAATATGCTTGCTTTTATGACGATCTTGCCGCCAGATAAGTTCGTTCCGCATTTTTCGCGTGATTTTGCGCGGGTCGGGTGCCGGATTTATGACGATCCTTTCCCAGCGTGTGATGGCGGCGGTCGGGCGCCGGTACCGGCGGGCCTACGGCCTGCGCCCGGCCTGGATCACGGCCAGCGGCGCGCCGGACCCGGCGGGGGGCGGCGCGGCGGCGGGGTTCCCGCCGGTGCCCGCCGAGACGCGCGCCTACGCGCTCCAGGAGGCGCTGCACTGGGGGGAACCCTACGTCTTCTATCCGCTGCCGGGGCTGGTGAGCTGGGCGGTGGCGCTGGTGGACGGCGAGACCGTGCGGGGCGGGCTGCTGGGGGGCGTGGTGCGCCCGGCCGGCGAGCCGCTCGAGACCGCGCGCGAGGCCCTGGCAGCGCCGGGGTTGGACTCGCCTGCCGCCCGGCGCCGCCTGGCGCGCGTGCCGGTCTGGCCGCCCGCCCGCATCCGCGCGGCGGCCGTCTTCCTCGAGCGCGCCTTTTACGAAACCAGCGGCTGGACGCCGCGGCTGCTGGAGGCCAACCGCCTCAAGGCCGCGCAGCAGCGCCAAATCGCCGAGGCCATCGCCCAGCAGAAGCAGCAGGGCCCGGCGGCCTACCCGATCGACAAGGAGCGCATGCTGCTGTCCCTGATCCGCGCCGGCGACCAGAACGGCGCGCGCCGCGTGCTGAACGAAATGCTCGGCGCGATGTTCTTGTTCTCGCCGAAACTGCCGGTGCTGCGGGCGCGGGCGATCGAGATGATGGGCTACCTGACGCGCGCCGCCGTCGAGGACAGCCCGCTGCTCGAGCCGCTGATCGAGCGCAACCACGGCTGGATGCAGCGCCTGATCGCCGCCCCCGACTTCGAGACCCTGGCCCACGTCCTGATGCAGGCCCTCGACGACTTCATGGACGGCATCTACGCCCGCGGCTTCAACGTCTACAACCCCGCCGTCGCCCGCATCCTGGAGTTCCTGGCGCGGGACTACGCCAAGCCCGTGCGCCTGGCGGAGGTCGCCGCGCACGCCGGCCTGAGCGTCTTCCGGGTCAGCCACCTCGTCAAGCAGGCCACCGGTAAGACCTGCCTCGAGCACGTCATGCACCTGCGCGTTCAGAAGGCGCGCCAGCTGCTGGGCCGCTCGACGAAGAGCTGCTCCGAGATCGCCTACGAGCTGGGCTTCTGCGACCAGAGCTATTTCATCAAGCACTTCAAGCGCCTGACCGGCACCACCCCCCTGCGCTACCGCCGCGCGCGCGGCGCCCCGCGCGCCTGAGGCGCGGGCCCGGCACCGTCCCCCCGCGGGCGCGCGGGGAGATTGACGCGGTGCGGGTCCCGGGCTAGACTGGATTAGCGGTCTGCTGCGCGGCGGCCGCGGACAGGAGACGGACCGCATGACGGCGCGACGCCCCACCCGCACGGCACAGGTTCTCCGCGAGCGGCTCAAGGAGTTGACCTGCCTCTACCGCGTGGCACAGATCTGCCGGCAGGGCGACCGCCCGCTGCCCGAGCTGTTGCGCGCAATCGCCGCCACGATTTCCTCGGCCTGGCAGCACCCCGAGCGGACGTGGGCGGAACTGGCGTTCGACGGCTGCACGTACCGCAGCGCGGAGGCCTGCCCCGAGGGGGCCGCCCAGACGGCGCCGCTGATCGTCCAGGGGCGCCGGCGGGGCGCGATCCGCATGGTCTGTCCGGCCGCGCGGCGCCGCCGCACCGCGTCGCCCTTCCTGCGCGAAGAACAGGACCTGCTCGACGAGCTCGCGCGCCAGGTGGCGCTGACCATCGAAGCCCGCGAGGTCCGCGAAGCCCACGAGACCCTGCAGCAGCAGTTGCACCACGCCGACCGGCTGGCGACGCTCGGCAAGCTGGCCGCCGGCGTGGCGCACGAGCTGAACGAGCCTCTCGGCGCCATCCTGGGATTCGCCCAGCTGCTCCGGAAAACCGCCCGGCTGCCGGACCGCGCGGCGCGCGACCTGCGCAAGATCGAGATGGCGGCCCTCCAGGCGCGCGACATCATCCGCGGCCTGCTGACCTTCGCGCGCCCGTCCCGTCCCCGCCGCGAGCCGGTGTCGATCCCGGCGCTCATCGCCGACGGTCTCGTGCGCTGGGCCCTGCCCTGCGAAGACGGCGCGGTCACCGTCGAACGCCGCCTGGCTCCCGGCCTGCCCTGCGTGGCGGGCGACGCCGCGCAGTTGCGACAGGTGCTGGCCAACCTGGTGCGCAACGCGATCCAGGCCATGCCCGACGGCGGGGTGTTACGGCTGGTGGCCCGCCCGGAACGGGACGGCGTGGCGCTGACCGTCGCCGACACCGGCCAGGGCATCGCGGCCGAGGATCTGCCCCGCGTGTTCGATCCCTTTTTCACGACCAAGGACGTGGACCAGGGGGTGGGGCTGGGCCTTTCCGTGGTCCACGGCATCGTGCGCGCGCACGGGGGCACGATCGCCGTCGAGAGCACCGTCGGGCAGGGCACCCGCGTGCGCCTGTGGCTGCCGGCTGCGCGCCCCGCCACCGGCCCGGAGCGCCCCCCATGATCCGGAACCCCGATCGCATCCTGGTGGTGGACGATTCCCCGGCCATGCTCGAAGTCATCGAGCGCCACCTGACCGCCGCCGGCTACCGGGTGGTCACGGTCCCGGGCGTCGAGGAGGCGATTCGCGCCCTGGAGATCGCGCCGCCCGACCTGGTGATCACCGACCAGCGCATGCCGCGGGCCACCGGCCTGGACCTGCTGCGCCACGTGCGCGACCAGTATCGAGACACGGAACTGATCGTGGTAACGGGCTACGCCTCGATTCCCGGAGCGGTCGAGGCCATGCGCCTCGGCGCGGACAGCTACCTGGCCAAACCGTTCACCGACGCCGAACTCCTGAGCGCCGTGCGGCGCGCGCTGGACGCCGTGCGGCGGCGCCGCGCCGGCCGCGCCCCGCAACGCCTGCGGGCGCCGGCCGACTTCGGGTTGCTGGGCAATGCCCCCGGGATGCAGGCCCTCTACCGGGACATCGAGCGCGCGGCCCGCAGCGCCGCGCCGGTGTTGATCTCCGGGGAAAGCGGCACCGGCAAGGAGTTGGTCGCGCGGGCGATTCATTACCGCAGCGCGCGGGCGGCCGGCCCGCTGCTGCCCGTCAACTGCGCCGGCATTCCGGCCGGCCTGTTGGAAAGCGAGCTGTTCGGTTACCGCAAGGGTGCCTTCACGGGCGCCGCCGAAACCCGGCCCGGCCTGTTCCAGGCGGCCGACAAGGGGAGCCTGTTCCTGGACGAGATCGCGGAAATGCCGCTGGCCATGCAGGCCGCGTTGCTGCGCGCGCTGCAGGACCAGGAAGTCTTCATGATCGGGGCGCGCCAGCCGGTCAAGGTCAATGTCCGTGTGCTGGCCGCCACCAACCGGGACCTGCCGGCCATGGTGCGGTCCGGGGCGTTCCGGGCCGACCTCTATTACCGGATTCACGTGCTGCCGATCGAGCTGCCGCCGCTGCGCGACCGCGGCGGCGACCTCGACCTCCTGCTCCGGCACTTCACCGAGACCTTCGCCGCCGCCATGGGCAAGCCCGCGCCGCGCTTCGACGATCGCGCCCTGCGGCGGCTGCGCGCCTACCACTGGCCGGGCAATGTCCGCGAGCTGGAAAACCTGGTCCACCGCCTCGTCGTGATGGCCGACCGCGAGGTGATCGGGGCGCCAGACCTGCCGCCGGCGCTGCGCCCGGCGGGGCGGGACGCCACGCCGCCGCGCCGCACGCTGGCCGAAGCCGAAGCCGCGCACGTGCGCGCCGTGCTGGCCGGCGTCAACGGCAACAAGAGCCGCGCCGCCGCCATCCTGGGCATCGACCGCAAGACGCTGCGCGCGAAGCTCCGGGCCGCCGCGACGATCCCGCCGCCCTCCGGGGAATAATGCCCCACTCGGGGAATTTCACCCCATGATCCGCCGTCCGCCGGCGCCGCCGCCGCCCGGCGGCGCCCCGGTTTCGCGGGGCGCCCGCTTGGCACGCGTCTTGCTCTCCTCTATCCCGCAAGGAGCCACCATGTCATGCGGCGACCGGATGTCATTCTGCGGTGGTGGGGCGGGTCGGCGGTCTGGGTGTCGGCAGCCTGGGAAACGGATCATCCCCGGCGTGCTTCCGGCGCCCTTGGCCGGGCCGCCGCGCCGCGGCCGGCGCCGCCCCCACGGAAAGGCGATCCCATGAACAACCCGCCGATTTGCCTGACGTCGGAGGACGCGGAGCGGCTGCGGCAGCTGATCGCCGCGCCGCCGCGCGATGCCAACGGCGCCGACCGCGCGGCGCTGGCGCTCCTGAAGCGTGAGCTCGAACGCGCCACGCTCGTGGCCCCGGCGGCCGTCCCGCCGGACGTGGCGACCATGAATTCCACGGTCCGCGTCCTGGACCTGGGTACGGGGGAACGGATGACCTTCACGATCGCCTGGCCGGAAGAGGCCGACGCCGAGCGGGCGCGTGTCAACGTGCTGGCGCCGCTGGGCATGGCGCTGCTGGGCTGCCGCAAGGGCCAGGACATCGCCTGGCAGACCCCCGGCGGCCAGCGTTGCCTGCGGGTCGAGGCGGTGCTGGATCAGCCGGAAGCCGCCCGCCACCCGGCCCCGGGCTGAGCACCGGCCGGCGAGGCGCGTCTCTAGGGGAGGAGTTTGACATGCTTCGCGGGCGGACCCATGGGAGCCTGTCCTCGCGGCCCCGGACGGCCGCCCGAATGGGTTTGGAGCGGATCATGCGTCATGTCACCCACGCCAATACGCTGCTGGCGGCCCTGGTCTCCAGCGACACGCGCGCGCCGGTGGTCCGGTATTACGCCGGCGTGCTGACGGCCTTCCGACGGGCGCCGGCGGAAACCATTCGTGTGCCGGCCGACCCGCCCGACACGCGGCCGGCGCATGCGGCCTGGCCGCGGCCTTGCGGCTGGGTGGCGGACCTGAAGGCGGCGCTGCGCGGGCGGCCACTGGAAATGCTGATCGCGGATTGGCCCGAGGCCGGGCCGGACGCCCTGCCGCGCCTGTTCGCCAGCGCGCGGGCGCTGGACACGCCGGCGGTGATTATCCGCCAGGCGCGTCTGGACGGCGTCCGGCGCGTAGTCCTGGCGACGGCCGGCGGCCCCCATACGCTGCACCTCTTCTGGGTGGCGCGGGCCGTCGCGGCCGCCCATGGGGTGCCGGTCCACGCGGTGCGCATCGCCGCGTCCGATCCCGCCGCGCCGCCGGACGAGCGCGAGGCCCCGACCGATCCGACGGCGATCGGCACGCGGCTGTTCGGGGTCCCGCCTGCCGTCGCCGTCAGTGCCGGGACGGACCCCGTGAGCGGCATTCGCCGCCTGCTGCGCCCCGGAGACCTGCTGGTGCTGGGCGCACCGAACCCGCTGCGGCACGCGGCCTTTTTCCCCGGCTCGATCCCGGACCGGCTCGCCCGGGCGCTGGACACGCCCCTGCTGTTGCTGCTGTCGCGCCCGCGCGCGCCGGCAAACCTGCGGCACGTGTTCTGGGGTCAATTGATCCAGACCGGCATGCGTCCGCGCGACCGGCGCGCGCTCCTGGCGCGGCTGCTGGACGTCCTGGCCCAGCATAACCAGATTCCCGGCGACCGCCGCGACGACCTGCTGGACCGCGCCCTGGACCGCGAACGCGCCCTGCCCACGGCGGTGAACCATGCCACGGCGTTTCCCCACATCGTCGTGCCCGGCCTACTGGGAATCCTGGGCGCCATGGCGATCTGTCCCGACGGCGTGGATTTTGGAAGCGCCGACGGAACGCTCACGCGGTACGTCTTCCTGCTGATCACGCCGGAAGGCTTCCACGACGAGTACCTGGAAACCCTGGCCCGCATCGCGCGCCGTATGACCCGCGCCGATATTCGCGCCGCGCTGCTGGCGTGCCGGTCCCCGGCCGCCGTGCTGGACGTCCTCGAGCCGCGGCCGACGGAAGCCGGGTGGCCCGCTGCCGCCATGCCGGACGCCGCGGCCGAACCCGGATGCCCTCCCCCTTGAGGCCCCCCGCCATGCGACGCCTGCTGCTCAGCCTGTTAACCCTGCGGCGCGATCCCTGGAACGCCTGGGATCTGATCCGCGATCCGGCGCCGGACGCCGGGCCCGGCCGGCCCGCGGCCGCGCCGGCGTCCGACCCCGAACCCCGCGACGGCGCTCCGGTTAGGGACGCCGCCGCATCCTCCGCGAGGCCACCCCATGAACAGCACTCCTGCTAGGCTGTGGGTCCGACAGTCCGACCTGGCCGCCGTCCGGGACATCATCGCCGATCTGGCCCGCTTGCGGGGACTGACCGCCGATTACGCGCGGCTGCTGCTCGAGGAATTGAACGGCGCGCGCATTTGCCCCGATGCGGCGCTGCCGCCCGACGTGGCCGCCCTGGGCACGACCGTGGCGCTGCGTTTCCACGACACCGGACAGTTCGCCCGATTCCGCATCAGCCTGCCGGCGGCTTCCGACGGCCACACCCGCCTCTCGATCGCCGCGCCGCTTGGCATGGCCGTCTTCGGGTATCGCCAGGGAACGGACCTGGACTGGGGCCCGAGCTATCGGCCGCTGCGCCTGCGCCTCGAAACCGTCCGTCCAGGGCGGCGCGCGCCTCCGCCGTCGGCCATGAGCGAGTCCGATGCCGGCCCGCTGTGACCGCAAGGGACTGCTCCGCCCCGCCCAGCAACCACCGGGTGCGCCCTGCGACCAGAGCTATTTCATCAAGCACTTCAAGCGCCTGACCGGCACCACCCCCCTGCGCTACCGCCGCGCGCGCGGCGCCCCGCGCGCCTGAGGCGCGAGCCCGGCACCAACATCGAGCCATGGCATCCCCATCGTTTGTGCAAATAAGATTGTCAATAGACAATCTTATTTGTACGGGGGACGTGACCCGGTTGCTGCGCATTTTCGTATTTGACAACCGCCCGCCCTCGGCCTATTTTTTATCTGTATATACATTGAGCGGAACGCGTTGGCGGCCGAATCAGGCGCTTGCCTGGCGCCGCGATGGGGCGTCATGTGTCGCGCTGAAGCCGGAAAGCCTGCGACCCGCTTGCCACGCCCGGACGAGGAGGTTGCCATGGCCCGCGTGCCCCTCGCTGTTGCCCGCCGGTTACGTCTCCCTTCCCCGCTAGCGCGACCACCGTCGGACCGGGCCGCTGTCCGGCGCATGTTCCGGTGCGTCGGGCTGCTGGCCGCCGGGCTGGCGGCCGGCGCGCCGGCCGGGCCCCCGCCGGCCGGCGCCGCCTGGAAAGTGATGGCGTCGGCCAGCGGCTACGCCGTGCAACAGGGCCCGGCCTTCCTCGGCGCCGCCGGCTGGACGGCATGCTCGGCCGACTACGACGGCGACGGCCAGGCCGACCATGCCGTCTACCAGGAATCCGCCGGCGCCTGGGCCTTCCGGCTGACGTCCGACCGTGCCGGATGCCTGATGCTCACGGGGTTTCTGGGCGGGCCGGGCCAGTCGCCGGTGCCGGGCGATTTCGACGGCGACGGCCGGGCCGACCCGGCGGTCTACACGCGCGCCGACGGAACCTGGACGGTGCGGCTGTCGGGGACCGGGCACGCGCCGCTGACGCTGCCGCGGCTGCTCGGCGGCCCTGGGTGGAATCCGGTGCCGGGCGACTACGACGGCGACGGCAAGGCCGATCCCGCGGTGCGCAAGACGGACGGCAGCCTGTGGCGTTTCCTGCTGTCGAGCGCTGGCTACGCGCCGGTCGAGGTGCCGCTGGGGCTGTAGGGCAAGAGGGAAGAGGAAAGAGGCAAGAGGAAAGACGGCGGCGGCCACAACGAAAACAGCAGAGGCGCCTATGAATTCTGCCTACCGCTTGAGCGTTACCTGGATTACAGGGATGGTCCTGGTTGCGGTTGCCGTCCCGGGCGCGCGCGGAGAGCGGCGCGACGCCGGTCCCGCGCTGAGCGTGACGGCTAACGAAAACGGCGCGCGGTTGCATTGCGCCTACCAGCGGATCGAGGGCGAGGTCACGGCCGCGGGGCTCCGGCTGACCTCGACGGCCGAGGGCGAGGAGGGCGGGCGCCTGGCGCTCAAGGCCGACGCCGTCGGGCGGCAGAATGGACTCGTCCGCCTGCCGGATGCAGGCGCGGTCTCGGTGGACGGCGCCATCGCCCGCTGGACGCGGCCGGGGCTGGTCGAGGAGTTTGGCGTCGGCATGGACGGTATCCGCCAGGATTTTGTCCTGACGACGCGGCCGGCGGGGGAAGGCGAACTGCGCCTCGACCTGGCGCTGGAAGGGGCCAGGGCCGAGCCGGCGCCCGACGGCGCGCGGCTGCGGTTGGACGGGCCGAACCGCGAGCTGGCCTACACGCGGCTGCGCGTGACTGACGCCGCCGGCCGCGCGCTCGAGGCGCGCCTCGAGGTGCTGTCCCCTGCCCGCCTGGCGGTGCGCGTGGACGATGCCGGGGCCGACTACCCCATCCGCGTGGACCCGACGTTCAGCGATGCCGACTGGGTCAGCATGGGCGGCCTGCCGGGGGCCAATGGAGGCGTCTTGGCGCTGGCCGTTGACACGAACAGCGGGACGCTATACGCCGGCGGGGAATTCACCATCATGGGCACGGTCTTCGCCAACCGGGTGGCCAGGTGGAACGGCAGTGCGTGGTCGGCGCTTGGGTCCGGTCTGAACGAATATGTGTATGCATTGGCGGTGGACGGCGCGGGCCATCTCTATGCCGGCGGCGTGTTCACGACGGCCGGTGGGGTTTCAGCCAAGGGGGTGGCCAAGTGGAACGGCAGCGCCTGGTCGGCGCTCGGCGCCGGATTGAGCGGCGGCGAGGTTGATTCGCTGCTCGTCGACGGCAGCACCCTGTACGCCGGCGGCTCATTCACCAATGCGGGCGGCACGGCCGTCTTTCACATCGCGCGCTGGAACGGCAGCGCCTGGTCCGCGTTGGGGGCCGGATTGGGGACGTATTCCTCGCATCATGTCACGGCTCTGGCCAAGGATGGCTCGGGCAACCTTGTGGCGGGCGGCTATTTTACCAACGCGGGCACGCTCGCCGTCAATTACATTGCCCGGTGGGACGGCAGCGTTTGGGTCCCGCTCGGCACGGGTATGAATGGGGGCGTCCGCGCACTGACCATGCATGCCGGGCAGCTCTATGCCGGCGGGTCATTCGGAACGGCCGGCGGCGTCGCCGCGCGCAACATTGCCCGCTGGGACGGCAGCGCCTGGAACGCGCTCGGGGCGGGCGTGGGGTGGGATGGCAACGAGCCGGCCCAAGCGCTGGCATCGGACGGCGCCGGCAACCTGTATGTCGGCGGCCAGTTTTCCTGGGCGGGCGGGACCAACGCCAACCGCATCGCGCGCTGGGACGGCAGCGCCTGGCACACGCTGGGGTCCGGCATTGGGTACGATCCGAGCGGCGATGACGTGTATGCCCTGGCCGTCGATACATCGGGCACGGTTTTCGCCGGCGGCACGTTCACCGTTGCGGGCGACCGCGGCGCCAACTACATCGCCCGCTGGAGCGGCGGCGCGTGGTCCACGCTCGGCCCCGGCATGAACGGCACGGTCTACGCGCTGGCGGACGGCGGCGCCGGCACGCTCTATGCCGGCGGCGAGTTCACGACCGCGGGCAGCGTCGTCGCCAACCGGGTGGCCCGATGGACCGGCAGCGCCTGGACCAACCTCGGCGCCGGCATGGACAATACGGTCAAGACGCTGCTGGTGGACGGCGGCAACGGGCACCTCTACGCCGGCGGCGTCTTCACCAATATCGGGAGCCTGGCCGCCTACCACGTGGCCAAGTGGGATGGCGCCGCCTGGGCGGCGCTCGGGTCCGGCATCCGCGGCGATCATTCCTATTACGTCTCGGCGCTGGCGCTGGGCGCCGGAGGCGCGCTCTACGCCGGCGGCTATTTCACCAACGCCGGCGGCAATACCGCCAGCAACATTGCCGCTTGGAACGGGACTGCCTGGTCGCCGCTCGGCGCCGGCATTGGCGGCGTGATCCCACAATCCTATGTCCATGCGCTCGCCGTGGACACGGGCGGCACGCTGTATGTCGGCGGCCAATTTTGGATGGCGGGCGGCACCAGCGCCAAGAACATCGCGCGCTGGGACGGTTCCTCCTGGTCGAACATGACCAATGGTTTGGGTTCCGGCGGCGGCGGCGAGGCCGTCTATGCCCTGGCCTTCGACAGCGCCGGGACACTCTACGCCGGCGGCTCGTTCGATGGCGGACCGTCGTTGTTCGCCAAGTGGGATGGGACAAACTGGATCGACCTCGGATTCTCCGGCATGAACGGCGGCTATATCCACGCCCTGGCCGCGGACGGCGCCGGCGCGGTCTACGTCGGCGGCAGTTTTACGCAGGCGAATTGGAGCACCGCCAACCGCATCGCCAAGTGGGACGGCGCCGCCTGGTCCACGCTCGGGTCCGGCATGGGCAAACGGGTGGAGGACTATCCCGCCTACGGATCGTATATCTACGCCCTGGTTCTGGACGGCGCCGGCACGCTCTATGCCGGCGGCGATTTCGCCGAGGCGGGCGGCAAGCTCTCCGCCTACCTCGCCAAGGCCCTGCTGAGCCGTCCCGCGATGTCGGTCCTGGGCGTCAACGGCGCCGCGATCGCCAGCGGCGCGGCGCCCGACAGGACCAAGGGCACCGATTTCCCCGCGCGCACGCTCGGGACCGCCGTCACCAACTGGCTCAAGATCACCAATAGCGCGCTCGGGACCGTCCTGACGATCTCGGGGGTCAGCACCTCCGGCGCCGGGCAGGCCGCGTTCCGGCTCACGAAACCGCCCGCCGCGGTGACCGGCGGCAGCGCCTCGAACCTCGGCGTAATCTTCGCGCCGGGCGCCGCCGGCGTGTTCACGTGCACGGTGAGTATCGCCAACGATTCCGGGACCAACCCCTACCGCCTCTGCCTGGCCGGCACGGGGCTCAAGAAGGCCCAGGCCATCAACTTCGCGGCCATCCCGGACCAGATCGTGACCGCCACGCTGCCGCTCTCGGCGCTGGCCTCCTCGGGCCTGCCGGTCGCCTTCTCCGTCGTCAGCGGGCCGGCCAGCCTGTCCTACCACAACACCCTGGCGTTCCGCGGGACGGGTACGGTCACCGTGGCGGCCGATCAGGCCGGCAACGCCACCTGGGCGGTGGCGCCCACCGTGCGGCGCTCGTTCCAGGTCAAGCCCGTGCCCGCCGCGACCGCCGGCACGCTGGGCGGCGACTTTGATGGCGACGGCAAGGCCGACCCGGCGATGTACGACGAACAGAGCGGGTCCTGGTTCGTGCTCCTATCCGGCAGCGGCTACGCCCGGCTGTCGCTCTCCGGCCTGCTGGGCGGCCCGGGCTGGCTGGCGGCCCCGGCCGATTACGACGGCGACCGGCTGACCGACCCGGCGGTCTACCAGGGGGGCACGGGCGACTGGAAGCTGATGCCATCGGCCGGCGGCTACGCGCTGCTGCACCGGCGCGCGTTTCTGGACGCGCTGGGCGGCAAGCCCAGCCCGGGGGATTACGACGGGGACGCGAAGGCCGACTACTGCCTCTACCAGGAACGGGACGGCACCTGGAAACTGAAGCTGTCGTCCGGCGGCTATGCGCCTCTGACCCTGCCCGGGTTCCTGGGCGGGTCGGGCAAGAGCGCGGCCGCGGCCGATTACGACGGCGACCGGCTGGCCGACCCGGCAGTGTATACACGGGCCGACGGCTCCTGGCAGATCCTGCTCTCGAGCGGCGGGTATGCGCCGCTGACGCTGCCTCGGCTGCTGGGCGGCCTCGGCTGGAACCCGGTGCCGGGGGATTACGACGGCGACGGGAAAGCCGACCCGGCGGTGCGCCAGGACGGCGGGAGGCTGTGGCGTATCCTGTTGTCCGGCAGCGGCTACGCGCTGGTCGAGGTGCCGCTGGGGCTGTAGAGGGAAGAGGCAAGAGGCGGAGGGGAAAGGGCGAAGGGCAAGAGGAAAGAGGGCGGCGGCCACACGGGAGCGTGCCCGCCGTGGCGGGCGTGGCCCTCCGAAGGAGGCGATCATATGGCGCGCTGGAGCCGCGCCTCTGACCTCTGGCGTCTGGCCTCCGGCGTCTGACGTCTGGCCTCCGGCGTCTGGCGTCTGGTCTCCGGCGTCTGACGTCTGGCCTCTGGCCTTCCGCGGAGGGACGCGCTCCGCGCGTCCACGGCTTAGGGCACAACCGATGCATGAGCAGGTCGTCCGCCGGGCCGTCGCCGCGCCGCGAAGGCAGGGGGCGGGCTCCTACACAAAACACCGGCGTCGGGACATGTAGGAGCCCGCCACTGGCGGGCGATGCATCGCCCATCGGTTAAGACAGTTGTCCGGCAGGGCCGGGCACCTACAGTCAGAGGGCGATCGGACAGACTCCGCGACCGCGGAAAAGGCGGTGAACCATGAGCGCCAGGTCCCTGTTATGTTTTGGGGGGATGCTGTTCTCCTTGGCGCCGGCCATGGCCGCCGCGCTTCCCAGTCCGGCGCGGGCGGATACGCCGGCCCTTCCGCACCCGGCGGCGCTCGAAGCCGTGGACCGGGACCAGCGCGCGATCGTCGGCAACACAGCCGGCGGCCGGGCCTTTCATCCCGGGCAGGGCCTGCACGTCCGCCTGCCGCGC
>CAZEVX010000041.1:13037-17345 GCA_964515705.1 uncultured Verrucomicrobiota bacterium
GCTTGCCCTGCGAAGCCGCTTCGGCGAAGCAGGGACGACGGACGCCAGATGCCAGACGGCCGCGGGTGTAGCGGCGGTGCGGCCTCCGGCGAGAACCGCCTCGCCGTGGCCCTCGAGATCACCGGCGGCGCGCGCGCCGCGGTAGCGGCCGGCGGGCAAGCCGTGCGCTTCCTGGACGCCGCCGGCGCGGTCTGCCTCGACTATGGCGCCCTGCACGTCTTCGACGCCGCCGGCCGCGCGTTGCCGGCGCGGTTCCAGCCCGGCGCGCGGGCCGACCGGCTGCTGATCGTCTGCGAGACTGCCGGCGCCCGGTTCCCGGTGACGATTGATCCCCTGGCCACGATCCCGAATTGGACGGCCAATGGCGAGGCCAACCAGAACTATTTCGGGTATTCCCTGGCCGGGGCCGGCGATGTCAACGGCGACGGCTATGCCGATGCCATCGTCGGCGCCTACAACTATGCCGGCGCCGGCGTCCAGCGCGGCCGGGCGTATGTGTTCCTCGGCGGCCCCGGCGGCCTGTCGAATGCGGCCGCCTGGACGGCGACAGGCGAGGCCGATTCCAACAATTTCGGCAGCGCGGTCGCCGGCGCCGGCGACGTCAACGGCGACGGGTTTGGCGATGTCCTCGTCGGCGCCTACGGTTATGCGGGCGGCGGCGTCAAGCGCGGCAAGGCGTATCTCTATCTCGGCGGCGCCGCCGGCCTGCAGAGCAACGCGCACTGGACGGCGGTCGGCGAGAGCGACTCGAACTGGTTTGGCGCCGCCGTGGCCGGCGCCGGCGACGTCAACGGCGACGGCTACGCCGATTTGCTGGTCGGGGGCGCCGGCTACACCGCGGAACGCGGGCGGGCCTACGTGTTTCTGGGCGCGCCCGGCGGCGTCCAGGCCGGCACCAACTGGACAACGACTGGCGAGGCCGCGGGCGACCGCCTGGGCAATGCCGTGGCCGGCGCCGGTGACGTCAACGGCGACGGCTACAGCGACGTGCTCGTCGGCGCGATCTACGCGAATGGCGGCGGGATTGACCGCGGCAAGGCCTATGTCTTCCTCGGCGGCGCAGCGGGCATGCAGAGCGCCACCAACTGGACCGCGCTGGGCGAAACGGACAACAGCTATTTCGGCGACGCGGTGGCCGGCGCCGGCGACGTCAACGGCGACGGCTACAGCGACGTGCTCGTCGGCGCGCGGCTGGATCCCGGCGGCGGTCTGGGGCGCGGGAAGGCCTATGTGTTTCTGGGCGGCACGGGCGGCGTCCAGGCTGCCGCCCAATGGAGCGCCTGCGGCACGCTCGACAACGGCGCCTTCGGCCACGCCGTTGCCGGCGCCGGCGACCTCAATGGCGACGGCTACAGCGACGTCATCGTCGGCGCCTACCAGGCCTCGAACGGATATGCCTACGCCTTTTTTGGAAGCACCGGGGGTGTGCAATCGGCCACTAACTGGACGGCGGCCGGCGAGGCCAGCGGCCAGTTTTTCGGCCAGGCCGTCGTCGGCGCCGGCGACGTCAACGGCGACGGCTATGCCGACGTCCTCGTCGGCGCCTATCAGGCCCCGGGCGGCGGCACCTCGCGCGGCAAAGCCTACTGTTACCACGGCGGCGCCGAACGGCCTCCGACCAACGCCGCCTGGATGGCGGCCGGAGAGGAGAACTACGAGCAGTTCGGCAGCGCAGTCGCCAGTGCCGGGGACGTCAACGGCGACGGCTACAGCGACGTGATCGTCGGCGCCCCCTATTACCCGAATGGCGGGATCGAGTGCGGCCGGGCCTGCGTGTTCCTCGGCGGACCGACCGGGGTCAGCACCGCCGCCAACTGGATGGCGACTGGCGAGGGCGACTATTTCAGGTTCGGGATCGCGGTGGCGGGCGCCGGCGATGTCAACGGCGACGGCTACGGCGACGTCATCGTCGGCAGCATGATGCCCGTCAGCGGCGTCACGCGCGGCAAGGCGTACCTGTTCCTCGGCAGCCCCGCGGGCGTTCAGAGCACTGCCCAATGGACGGCGGAAGGCGAGGTCAACGGCGACTTCTTCGGCCAGTCCGTGGCCGGCGCCGGCGACGTCAACGGCGACGGCTTCGCCGACATTGCCGTCGGGGCGCCCTACGCGGAGGGCGGCGGCTCCGACCGCGGGAAGGCTTATGTCTTCCTGGGCGGGACCAACGGCATCCGCAGCGGCACGAACTGGACGGCGCGCGGAGAGGCCGATATGGACCTGTTCGGCCAGTCCGTGGCCGGGGCCGGCGACGTCAACGGCGACGGCTATGCCGACCTGATCGTCGGCGCGGACCATGCCGCCACCGAGCGCGGGAAAGTTTACGTGTTCCTGGGGAGCGCCACCGGCGTCCAGGCCGCCACCAACTGGGTCGCCGCGGGCGAGGCGGTCAGTTGCTTTTTCGGCCGCTCGGTCGCCGGCGCCGGCGACGTCAACGGCGACGGCTTCGCCGACCTTGTCGTCGGCGCTTACGGCTACACGAACAATTACCAGCGCGGGCGCGCCTATGTCTTCCTGGGCAGCGCCGCCGGCGTTCAGGCGGCCAGCAACTGGGTCGCCACCGGCGAATCCAACTACGCGTGCTTCGGCAGTTCCGTGGCCGGGGCCGGCGACGTCAACGGCGATGGGTTTGCCGACGTCCTCGTCGGCGCGCACCAGGCCCCCGGCGGCGGCAGCAGCACACGGTTCGGCAAAGCCTACCTGTTTCTCGGCGGGACCGGCGGCGTGCAATCGGCCACCAACTGGAGCACCGTCGGCGAATCGAATAATATCTATTATGGGGGGTCTGTGGCCGGCGCCGGCGACGTCAACGGCGACGGCTTCGCCGACCTTGTCGTCGGCGCGCCCTTTGCCTACGGCGGCGGCATCCAGCGCGGCAAGGCCTATCTCTTTCTCGGCAACGCCGGCGGCGGCCGCCTCGTGCGCGCCGGACAGTTCCAATCGCAGTCGCCGACCCCGATCGCGCCGGGCGGCGCGAGCACGAATTGGGCGGCCTTCGACACCGTCCTGCGCGCCGCGCATCCCGGCGGGCGCGGCCGTGTCAAGGTCGAACTCCAGTCCGCCCTGCCCGGCGCGGCCTTCGGCACCGCGAGCACCCTTACCAATGTCAGCGCGGCCTGGCAGGACTCCGGAACGAATGGATCCTGGCTGACAAACCGCCTGGTGGGCCTCGCCCCCGCCACGGCTTACCGCTGGCGGGCGCGCGTGCTCTACGCCGGGCCGGGCGCCACCAACGCGGCCCTGACCAACGCGCCGTGCCCGGCGCACGGGCCCTGGCGCACCCTGCACGCCGGCGTCCGCGTTCCCGACCTGCGCACCGCGCCGCTGCCGCCCCCGGAGATGATGGTGCTCGGCACCAACGGCGCGGCAATCGCCAGCGGCGAATCCGCCAGCGTGCCCAAGGGCACCGATTTCGGAAGCCGTCCGATCGGCACGGCCTGGACCAACGTGCTGGCGATCACCAATGCCAGCGGCACCACTCCGCTGACGCTGTCCGGCGTCAGCACCAACGGCGCGGGCGCGGCGCGCTTCCGGGTGCTCGGGCTGCCGACCGCCGTGGCGCCGGGCGCCGCCTCGAACGTTTTCCTCGCCTTCGAAGCGTCCATCGCGGGCACCCATACCGCCGTGGTCTCCATCGCCAACGATTCGACCAACCCGGCCTATCTCCTCTACGTTCGGGGGACGGTCGCCAAATCAAACCAGACCCTCTCGTTCCCGGCGATCCCGGACCAGGTCGCCACCAGCACGGTCGGCTTGAGCGCCACGGCCTCCTCGGGCCTGGGTGTCAGCTTCGCGGTCGGCTCCGGCCCGGCGACGCTCGCGGGGGGCACGAACCTGTCGTTCACCGGGGCGGGGGCGGTCAGCATCGTCGCCAGCCAGGTCGGCGACGCCAACTGGAACGCGGCCGCCAACGTCACCAACACCTTCAACGTCACCAAGGCCGACCAGGCCGCGCTGGTCTTCGCGCCGGCCAGCCCGCAGGCCTACAACACGACCAATGCCCTCTCGGCCACCGGCGGCTCGGGCTCCGGCGCGGTCACCTACGCCGTGCAATCCGGCCCCGGCTCGATCGTCGGCGGGAACAACCTGACGATCACCTCCGGCACGGGCATGGTCAGCGTCGTCGCCACCAAGGCGGCAGATGCGATGTATAACGTGCGCGCGGTGACCGCCCAGGTGGCGGCGGCCAAGGCCGGCCAGACGATCGCCTTCCCGGCGATCCCGGACCAGGTCGCCACCAGCACGGTCGGCCTGAGCGCCACGGCCTCCTCGGGACTCGGCGTCACGTTCGCGGTCGGCTCCGGCCCGGCGACG
>CAZEVX010000042.1:0-17279 GCA_964515705.1 uncultured Verrucomicrobiota bacterium
ATCCCTTCACATTCTTGCCGGTCGGGCACTCCGAACCCGGAACAATCGCCCTCCTATAATAAAGGCATTCACGAAGGTGATTTTCCGGAAAAAACGCAACTATTTCTCTGTCCCCATTTGGATGACCGGCCCGCTGGACAGCCAGCCTGGGGGAGTGCTATGGTTACAGCAGGACACGACGCCCGCCCTTTCGGCCATTCGCCGCGTGGGCTGGCGAACACAGTGAGGATTCCAGACATGATTCGCAAAGCGGCGCAGATGGACACGGAAGTGCGCAGTCGGCTGCGCGGCGGCCCCGGCGACGTTACCGTGCAGCACCTGTTCAAGAAGGAGGAGATCACCGCCCGCACCCGGCTCTGCGCGCGGCTGGTCCTGCCGCCGGGCGCCGGGATCGGGCTGCACCCGCACGAGGGCGAGGACGAGCTGTTCTACGTTCTGCGCGGCACGGGCCTGGTCGAGGACGCCGGCGCCAAGACGCGGGTGGGCCCCGGCGATGCGATCCTGACCGGCAAGGGGCAGTCGCACGCCGTGCTGAACGACGGCCGGGAACCGCTCGAAATGCTTGCCCTGATCCTGCTGTATTCATGAACGCCGCCGACCCGCCGCCGGTTCTGCCGGACATCCTGATCGTGCCCGAGCGCACGCTGGCGGGCGCGGGCATGGCCGCGCGCCTGGCGCCGGAATGCGCGCGGTTTGGCCGGCGCGGCCTGCTGGCGCACGGGCGCTCGCTGAAAGCCCGCGGCCTGCTGGCGGCGATCCTGGCCGCCGCTCCGCCGGGCATGCAGGTCGCCTCCTGGGAACACGCCGGCGGCGAGCCGACGCTCGACGACCTCGACCGCCTGCTGGCTGCTGTCCGCGGGCACGGCGCGGAGTGGGTCGCCGGGGTGGGGGGCGGCAGCGTGCTGGACCTCGCCAAGGCGGCGGCCGGCCTGAGCCGGGCGCGCGGGCCGGTGGCGGCCTACCACGACGGCGCCCCGATCGAAGCGCCGGGGGTACCGTTCGCGGCCGTGCCGACCACCGCCGGCACGGGCTCGGAGGCGACCGTCAACGCCGTGTTGACCAACGCGGCGACCCACCGCAAGAAATCCATCCGGGCCGACGCCCTGATGCCGCGCCTGGTGATTCTCGATCCGGACCTGCTGAAGGGCTGTCCGCCGGCGGTGATCGCCCAGTCGGGCATGGACGCATTGACCCAGGCGATCGAGGCCTATACCAGCCGCCATGCCGTCTGGTGGAGCGATGTCCTGGCGCTCAAGGCCATCGATCTGATCCAGGCGCACCTCGAGGCGTTTTTCCGGGACGCCGACCCAGTCGCGCCCGGCCGCGTGCTGACGGGCAGTCACCTGGCTGGCCGCGCCTTTGCCGTGGCGCGGCTGGGAGTGGTCCACGGGCTGGCGCATCCCCTGGGCGTGCGATTTCACGCCCCGCACGGGCTCGTCTGCGCCGTGTGCCTGCCGCATGCCCTGGCGCTCAACCGCGACGCGATCGGCGCCAAGCACGGTGTGCTGGAGCGGGTATTCGGCGGTGAGCCGGCAGCCGCCACGGCCGCTCTGGCGGAGCGCCTGGGACTGCGGTCGCCATTTCGCGGACAGGCCCTGGCCGACCGTGCGGCGGTGATCGAGGAAACCGTCGGCGCCTGGTCCACCAAGGCCAATCCCAAGCCGATCGCGCCGGCCGACGTCGCGTGGCTGCTCGACCGGCTGTTCGGGTGAGGCGGGCAGGGAGAGGCTTGGCCTATACCGTGCGCGGCAGCGGCGGCGCGATCAACAACGCCAGAATCATGATGGCAATTCCTGCGTCTTCCGCCCTCGCCCCTCCGCCTTCCACCGGAACGGCATCCCGCCATGGTCATCGGTCTGTTGACAATCCGGATTAGCATTCCCGAGGCGCGCTCGCTGAAGGACAAGCGGCGGGTCGTGCGCAGCCTCAAGGACCGGGTTCTGAACCGGATGAACGTCAGCGTGGCCGAGGTCGGCGACCAGGACCTATGGCAGGTGGCCGAACTGGCCTTTGTCACCGTGGCGGCCGATGCTGCCGGCGTCCAGGAACGGCTGGCGGACCTCAGCCGGCGCATCCAATCCGACCCGCGGTACGTGCTGCTCGATCTGCAGACCACCATGAGGTAAGGCGCAAAGGGCGCAGAGGGAAGGGCGGATGGCAAGGAGCAAGCAGACGGTAGACGGTGGGCGGCGGGCCGAATCTGTCCGCCAGCCCACAGCCTACGGTCTACGGTCAGACACGAGGGAGCCGCAACCGGAACCGGGGAGGATCGTCATGCATCGACTGTTGCCATGGCTGGGAATCGCGTGTGTGTTGCTGGCCGGCTGCGACTACACCGTGCCGGTGGTGCGGGAACCGGGGACGGAGCGGGACGCCGCCCTGGCGGGCGCCTGGGAGCGGGCGAAGCCGGACGGCGGCACGGAACGGCTGCTGGTGCTGCCGCTGCGGACCAACGAATACCTGGTCGCGTTTCCCGCCGGGGCGCCCGACGCGATGTTTGCGCGCGCCTGGCTGGGGCGCGCCGCCGGCATGCGGCTGGCGCAGCTCGAGTGGATCGGCACGGCCAAGGGCAAGCCGGCGGAAGGCGCGCGGGTATTCCAGGCGGCGGGGTACGCGCGTACGGGAGACACGCTGACCGTGCGGCTCCTGAACGCCGACACCGTCGGCCGCGAGGCGACGACGACAGAAGCGCTGGTCCAAGCGCTGGTGGAGCGCACCAACGATCCGGCGCTATTTCGGGACGACCTGGTCTTTCGGCGCGTTCAGTAGCCGCGGTTCTGGAGCAGGTCGCGCAGGTTTTCCTGGAACGCCTGGAGGTCTTGCGGGGAAGGCCGGTACTTGCGCTTGCCGGCGTCCAGCGCCAGGCGGCCGAGCTGGTCGAGCATCCAAGAGGCCGTGACCCCATCGCTGAAGGTCACCGAGCCGCTGATCACGGCGCCGGGTTTGACGATGCGGTCGAGCGTTACGGAAACCCCGCTGGCGGCGCCTGCCGGCCCGAGTTCCGGCTCCGTCCCTGCATCGTCTGCCTCCGGTGGCTTGCCGCCCGCGCCTGCCTTGGGGAGTTCCACGGTCCCCGCGGACGCCGCCCGGTCCTTGATCTTGAGGTTCAGGTCCAGGACCAGGAAGCGCAGGTCCATGAAGGTCAGGGAGAGGTGGAACTCGTCGTTCAGGCGCTTCTGGATGTCGGGCAGCCCGCAGCCTTCGGCCACCCAGCGTTTCACGGCTGCTTTCTGGTCGTCGTTCAGGTTCATGGCAATTCCATCGTTGCCGCTGCCGGCCGACGGGCCGGGCGCTTGCCGCCGTGTATGACAGACCCGCGGTCCGGCGTCAAGCCCGCGGGCGCGGCGTGTCACCCGATCATACCCAGCCGGCGCAACACGGCGTCCATCAAGGCCACGTTGCGCGCTTCCGTGTCCGGCGCCGCGGGGTCGCGCCAGAGGGCGGCCAGCCGCGCGTGCGTCGCGGGCGCCAGGCGGAACTGCGGGTCGCGGGCGCGCCCGGCGCGGAACTCGAGCAGGGCGCGCGCGGCCGCCCGCGTCAGGACCGCCTCGGCGCGCGGGTGGCGCTTGAGGGCCGAGGACGGCACCTCGTTCAGCACCGCGTCCGTGCCGTAGGCCGCCAGCACCGCGTATTCCTTCTGCGGCTGCGGGGTATTGTCGAGGATGCGGTCGGCCAGCAGGAACATCGGCACGTTGAAGGTCACGGCCTGGCGCGGCACCTGGGCGGGCGTCGGAAACAGGGCCGGCCAGTCGAGCATCTGCTGGCGGACGTTCTGGGTGTTCATCGGGACGACGATCATGCCGGGCTCCTGGTCGAGCGGCGACTCGGCGCCGTGGAAGCCCCAGTGGCCGTCCATGCCGGTGCCCTTGATCTGGATCAGCCGGGCGCCGCGCCGCCGCCACGCGAGCAGTTCGTCGCGGTAACGGCGCTGGACGTCGGCGTCCGCCGGGCCGCCGGTCAGTTCCAGGGGATGCAGGTTCGGTAGCGGGCCGCAGACCGCGGCCAGCGGCTGGTAGAGGCGGGTCTCGAGCAGGTGGCGGAAGGTGGCGGGGAACTGCGGGCTGCCGCGGGCGATCGGGTAATCGTCGAACTGGTACCAATGCGCCGCGCGCAGGGCGTCGCGCAGGGCGGCGTTTGCGCCGGCGTGCCGGATGAGGGCCTCGTAAAAGGGGAAGGCGCTGGGCGCGGCCATCAGCCAGAGGATGTTGGGGCCGGCGCCGGCGGGGGCCTGCAGTTCGGCGGCCACGGCGGTGGCCGTGAACTCGCCCATGGCGGCGTCGTCGTCCACAACTCGCACCTGCACAGTGCCGCACTGGAACTCGGTGTCCGGGGACGAGCGGCGGGAACTCATGAAGCATCCTTTCCTGATGTGGGCGGGGATACGCCGTCGAGAAATCATTTCCACCTGGCCATACAGGGACCAGCATATCTTCCGGGCGCCGAAGGTCAAGGCGGGAGCCGCTGGTGCTTGTCCCCAATGTTCTTACGGACCAGTCCACGGCCGGGCAAGGCTGCCCGGCCCCACGTGCCCATCCGAGCGGGACTGGTTGGGCGGACCAGCCTGGTCCGCCGCGAGGGGGGGCGTGAGAATGGCGGTCGCGGCGTGCTCGACGGGTCGCCGGGCGCTGTGCTATCCTGCTCGACAACCCCTCCCCGGAGGACGCCATCATGCAGGGATCCGCCAAGAAACGACTGGGCATATTGACCGGCGGGGGCGACTGTCCCGGCCTCAACGCGGTGATCCGCGCCGTGGCCAAGTCGGCGATGCACGAGGGTGGGTACGAGGTGCTCGGCATCGAGGACGGGTTCGAGGGGCTGGTCGAAGGCCGCGTGCGGCGCCTGAGCAATGCCGATGTTTCCGGCATCCTCACCGTTGGCGGGACGATCCTGGGCACCTCGAACAAGGGCGATCCCTGGCACTACCCGGTCAAGGGGCCCGACGGCCGGGTGACGATCGAGGACACCTCGGCGCAGGCGATGGCCCATTACCGGGACTGGGGGCTGGACGCCCTGATCACCATCGGCGGCGACGGCACGATGACCATCACCCACAAGCTGGCCGGTCTCGGCGCCAACGTCGTCGGCGTGCCCAAGACGATCGACAACGATCTCGAGGCCACCGACTACACCTTCGGGCACGACTCGGCGGTCTACGTGGCGACGGAGGCGATTGACCGCCTGCACACCACCGCCTCCTCGCATCACCGCGTGATGGTGATCGAGGTCATGGGGCGCTACGCCGGCTGGATTGCCCTCTCGGCCGGGCTGGCCGGCGGGGCGGACGTGATCCTGATCCCCGAACTGCCGTTCCAGTGGGAGGTGGTCGGCCGCCGGATCGTCGAGCGCAGCAAGCGCGGCAAGCGCTTCAGCATCGTCTGCGTGGCCGAGGGCGCGCAAACGCCGGACCGCGGGGAAATTGTCAAGGCCTACGACGCGAAGCGGACCGACGCCAAGCAGCTCGGGGGGATCGGCGAAGTGGTTGCCCGCCGGATTGCCGAGGACACCGGGCTCGAAACGCGCTTCACGGTGCTCGGCCATCTCCAGCGCGGCGGATCGCCGACGCCCTTCGACCGCATCCTGGCGACGGGGTTTGGGGTCATGGCCTGCCGCTTGGCGCGGGGCGGCGAGTTCGGCCGCATGGCGGCGCTGCGCGGCAATCACGTGGACTCCGTGCCGATCCAGGATGCCATTGCGCGCCTGAAACGGGTGGCGCCCGACTCCCAGAAGGTCCAGGCGGCGCGCGCCGTCGGCACGAGTTTCGGCGATGTCTGACGGGGAATCCATGGCGGCGCGCGGCGTCGGCGTGGTGGTGCCGATCTGGTATCCCCCGGCCGCGCCGCCGGCGGCGGTCGGACGCCTGCTGGCGGCCTGCCTGGAGGACGGCGCGCTGGCGCCGCCGGCGCGTGTGCTGGCGGTGCTGGACGGCGCCCCGCACTGGGGCGCGTTGCTGCGGCGGCTGGCGACGCGCCTGGGCACGTTCACCGTGCTGGAGAGCCCGCGCAACGAGGGCAAAGGCGCGGCCGTGGCACGGGGCATCCGCCGGCTGCTGGCCGATCCCGGGGTGCGCTACGTGGTCGTCCGCGACCACGACAACGACCACCTTGCCAACGACGCGCGGAACCTGGTGCGGCTGACGGCGCAGATCGAGGCGGACACGGGCGCGGCGGCGGTGGCGGTGATCGGGCGGCGGGCCTCGATGCACCGGCACATGGGGTTCGTGCGCGGCGAAGTCGAGGCCTTCCTGAACGAGGTCGTGATGGAGGCTGCCCGCTACGCCGCCGCGCGCGTTGGGCGGGCGCTGGCCCTGCAGTATACCGCCGCCTACGAGCCGCCGCCCGACCTGCACAGCGGGTTCAAGTGCTACACGCGGGCGGCGGCCGGCCAGTATCTCCGCTCGCTGGCGCGGGCCGCCCGGCTGGCGCCGGGCCTGGACTTGCGGCGGCACGGCGCCGAGATCCCGGTGCTGATGGATCTCTGGCTGGCCGGCGCGCCAGTCGGCGAGATTCAGCGCTTGGCCTGTGCGCGCCCGCCGTTCACGACCTTCGATCCCGCCGCCCGGCTGGCGGTGTCCGGCGCCGTGCTGGTCTGGGCGCTGCGGCGCGCGCGGGCGCCTGCGGCGGCCGCCCGCCAGTGGATGCGGAATGCCGCCGCGCGGCGCCTGCTGGGCCGCGAGCGCGACGGTGCCCGGTTGTTGGCGGCGCTCGAGGCATGGGTCCTGGCGCGGCTGCCAGCGCAACGCACGGCGCGGCCGCCGGCACGCGGTCCGCTGGACGTCGCCGAGTATTTTTAGCTTCCACAATTCCGGCATCCGACCGCCAGGCCTCGACCCCGTGGCGGAGGAGCGGTTCGAGAGTTGCCGGGAGCCGCCCGCACGCAAGCCCGGAAGGCCATCCATGATCCGACTTGGACTCTGCTGCCAGTTCGCCCGGGAACCGATCGGCTTCCATACCGCCACCGCCGCGGCGCTCGCGCGGCACGGCCGCGCCGCGGCGCGGCGCCGGCTGGCGGCGCTCTGCCTGGCCAACGCCGAGGCGCTGTGCCGGGCGCTGGCATTCTGCGCCGCGCATGGGATCGGGGCCTTCCGCGTCAACAGCCAAATCCTGCCGCTGCGCACGCATCCGCGGGCGGGGTATCGCGTGGCCGACCTGCCGGGCGGCGCCGCGATCGTGAGCGCCTTTCGGCGCTGTGGCGTGCTGGCGCGCCGGGCCGGGCTGCGGTTGTCGTTCCATCCCGACCAGTTCATCGTGCTGAACTCGCCCGACCCGGCCGTCGTCGCGGCGGCCACCGCCGAACTCGAGTATCAGGCCGAGGTCGCCGGATGGATTGGCGCCGACGTGATCACGCTGCATGCCGGCGGGGTGTATGGGGACAAACCGGCCGCCCTGCGGCGGCTGCGGGCGGTCCTCGATCGCTTGCCGGCGGCGGTGCGGCGCCGGCTGGCGCTGGAGAATGACGACCGCCATTACGCGCCGGCCGACCTGCTGCCGCTCTGCCGGGCGGCGGGGGTGCCGCTGGTGTATGATGCGCACCATCACCGCTGCCGGCCCGACACCCTCGACGCGGCCGCCGCCACGGCCGGTGCGCTGCGCACCTGGGACCGCGAGCCGCTGCTGCACCTCTCGAGCCCGCGCGGCGGGTGGCGCGGGGGCGATGTGCGGCCGCACGCCGACTACATCGCGCCGCGCGACGTGCCGGCCGCCTGGCTGCGGCAGGGCCGCGCCGTGACCGTCGAGGTCGAGGCCAAGGCCAAGGAACTGGCCGTGTTGCGGCTGCGCCGCTGGCTGGCCGGCCGCGGCGCCGCGCTCTGGAATCCAAAAGGGGTCAGTCCGTACATATGTGCAAACGATCGAGAGGCCGATATCTAGCGGCAGTCCGAGCCAGGTGCCTGCCCGCCATCGGCGGGCGACTCCGCGTGCTGGCGGCGGGGTGGCTATCGCAGCGGACGGGCGCTGCGCCGCGAAGGCATGCGGCATGGGAGGGGCGACACTGACACGGAGGCCGGTCGCGCCCATGCGTCTTAGCCGCCGGGATCGGCGCCCAGCCAGTCGCGGGCCTTATCGATCTGGGCGCGGGTGCCCAGCAGCATGACGCGGTCGCCGGCCCGGAACGATTCTTCGGCGTCCGGGTTGATGATCGTCTGGGCGCCGCGTTCGATGCCGATGATCGTGGCGCCGGTTTCCCCGCGCAGATTGAGCTCGCGGATGACGCGCCCGACCACCCGCGACGAGGTTGCCAGGCGCGCCGATCCCAGGCGGGCATCCCGGAAGAAGTAGGGCATGGCGCTGATCGGGTGCTGGCTGAACCAGTCCTGGGTCCCGGCGAGGGCGTCGCGCAAGGCGGCCTGGGCGCGGGCATACAGCCGGACATGGAAGGTCCACAGCCGGCGGGTGACGAGGGCCAGCGCCAGCAGCAGACCGGCGAGCACCGGCCAGGGCGGCAGGATGGCGGAGCTGAGCAGCAGGAGGAAGACCGCCACGCCGGCGCTGCCGAGGCCGAAGAGCGCCAGCTCGGCCAGCAGGCGCCGGGCCGAGTGGTCGGCCGCGCCCGCGCCGACCGGGAACGCGAGTTCGGCCAGGATCATGGCCAGCGCCCGCAGCTTACGCAGGGTGGCCACCAGGAACGGGGCGGCCGCTAGCGCACCGGCCAGCCAGAAGCCGGCATGCGCCCCGCCGAGCGCCGGCGGGATGAACGCCAGCGCCTGCGGCAATCGCAGGGCCAGGGTTTCCGCGGCGATGAAAATGGCCGCCATCCAGCCGAGGTTGATGGCGATGATCAGCAGCGAGCGATGCACTGCCCGGCGCACGGCGTCGTTCACCGGGCGCCGGCGGAACCGCTGGGCCCAGCGGGCGTAGAGCGTCAGCATGCCGCGCGTCGGCCGCGGCAGGACGGCCTCGACCCCGCGCTGGACGACATCCAGGTGGCGCAGCAGGTAGGGCGCGATGAAGGTGGTTAGCACCGAGACCGTCACCGCCAGCGGGTAGACGAAGTTGCGGGTGGCCTGCAGGCTGACGCCCAGGCCGGCGATGATCAGGGCGAACTCGTTGACCTGCGCCATGCCGCAGCCGACCTGGACGGCCGTGTCGCGGTCTTGGCCCATCAGCAGCGTTCCGGCGCCGCTGGCCAGGAACTTGCCGACGATCACCACGGCCGTCAGCAGCAGCGCCAGACCGGCATGGTTCAGCACGAGGCGCGGGTCGGCCATCAGGCCGACGGCCACGAAGAAGACGGCGCCGAAGACGTCGCGCAGGGGGTCGGTCAGAATCTCGATCCGCAGCCGCTGGCGCGATTCGGCCATAATGGCGCCCATCAGGAAGGCGCCGAGGGCCAGCGAGAAGTGCCAGCGGATTGCCAGCAAGGCGACCCCGAAGCAGAGCCCGATGACGGTCACGATCAGCAGCTCGTCGCTGCGGAAGCGGGCCACGAAGTTGAGCAGGCGCGGGATCACCAGCAAGCCGCCGACCACCAGCACGGCCAGGAAGACCAGCAAGCCGCCGAGGCGCGACAGGACCAACCCGGCTTGCAGGGTCCCGGTCAGGCCGACGCCCGTCAGGAGCGCCAGGAGCACGATGGCCAGCAGGTCCTCGATCAGCGTGGCGCCCATCATCAATTGGGCGAACGGTTCGCGCTGACGGCCGGTCTCGCCGAGCACCTTGGTCAGCACCGTGGTGGACGAATCGCAGATGATCGCGCCGAGGAAGAGGCTTTCGACGCGCGTCCAGCCCAGGAGCCGACCGAGGGTGAATCCCAGCCAGAGCATGAGGGTGACGTCTACCAGGGCGATACCGGCGGCCGTCAAGCCGGCCTGGCGCAGCCGGTGCAGGTTAAAGTCCAGTCCCATCGAGAACATCAGGAAGATCACGCCCAGGTCGGCCAGCGTGCGGATCGAGTCCGGGCCGCCGAGCAGGGGGATCCAGGCGGAGAGGCCGCGGATCAGGACCCCGGCCAGGATATAGCCGATGACGCGCGGCTGATTGAGCCACTGGCAGGCCAGGGCCGCGGCCGCCGCCAGCGACAAGACGATCGCCAAATCTCTCAAGAGCACCAGGTCGGTCATGGCCGGGATCCTCCGGCGCCTGCGCGGTTTAGGCTGCGGGGCGCCGTGTTGCCGCCGGTCCGCCGGGTCACTGGTGGACGTGCACCGTGCGGGCGGGGGGAAATCCGTTGAAGGGCGTGGACGAAGCCACGCTGTAGGCCCCGATGTGGCGGGTATACAGCAGGTCGCCCAGCGACAGATCGGCGGGCAGGGCCTCGGCCATCGAGACCACGTCGAGGGCGTCGCAGGTCGGCCCGAACAGCGTGCAGATGGCGGTCGGCCCCCGAGCGAAGGCGCGCGGGTGGTAGCGGCAATGGTCGAAGATGATGCCCGAGAAGGTGTGGTAGACGCCGTCGTCTAGGTAGTAGCACAGCTTGCCGTCGCGCACGGCCTTGCCGATGATCGCCGAGACGGCGGTCCCGGCCGTGGCCACCAGGAAGCGGCCGGGCTCGGCGAGGATTTGGATCGGCGGGGGGAACAGCCGGTCCAGTTCGGCGTTGACCATCCGTGCCAGGTCGCGGAACGGCTTGACGGTGGTGTCGTAGGGCGCCGGGAAGCCCCCGCCGATGTCCAACACGTTCATGGCGGTGTAGCCCCGGGCCACGGCTTCCTGAAAGACGCCGGCTGCCAGGGCGATGGCCTGGACATAGTTCTCGAAGTTGGTGGTCTGGCTGCCGACGTGGAAACTCAGCCCTTCGACCGTCAGTCCGGCCTTGCGAGCCTCGAAAATCAGGTCGACGGCTTCGCCGGGCGCCGCCCCAAACTTGGACGAGAGTTCGACCATCGCCCCGGTGTTAGGGACCTTGAGGCGCAGCAGCAGCCCGGAATGGGGCGCATAGCGCTGGATTTTTCGGATTTCCTCAACATTGTCGTAGGTCACCAAGGCCTTGTAGGGGTCGAGTTCCCGGAGGGTCTCGTTGGCCTTGATCGGGTGGGCGTAAATGATCTTGTCCCAGATCCAGTCCTGGCGTTCCTTGGAGGGCAGGTTGCGGATGAGGTTGTACACGATCTTGAATTCCGGCATCGAGGCGACGTCGAAACTGGCGCCAGCCTCGAACAACGTCCGGATGATCGCCGGGTCGGGATTGGCCTTGACCGCATAGTAGGCCTGGACACGCGGCAGGTGCTTGCGGAACAGGGCGTAGTTGTGGCGCAGGACGTCGTGGTCGACGACAAACAGCGGCGTGCCGTGCCGGCGCGCCAGGCGCTGGAGCAGCGCGGGCGTCACCATCAGGGGCCTCCTTCCGGCGCGGGGCGCGGGGCGTCCGCGGGCGGCACTGGCGCGGATGCCCGGCGCGATGCCTCGACGACCTTGCGGATCTCGGCCGCGATGGCCTCATAATCGGCGCAGCGCGGGCTGCCGCGCAGGGCCGACACCATCGCGGAGACCGCCTCGCGCGGGCGACCGGCCCGCGCATAGTCCTTGCCGATCTGCCACAACACCCAGGGACGGCGGTCGGTCAGGAACGCCTCCTGCCGGCCGGCGAGCTCGGCGAGCTGCTCCTCCAGGCGCAGGTTGTGTTTCCAGGCCTCGAACAGCGCCGGATCGGCCTGCGCCCGCAGCGGGCCGAGCACGTTGACCCGGTGAATCTCGGCCACGGCCGCCAGCGGCCCGAGATGCCAATGCGGGAGGCCGGCCAGCAGCCGGGCCTGAGCGTCCGCCCGCGCCGCTGGCGCGGGCGTCCCGCGGGCCGGCGGCGCGGCGCGGCGCGCGCGCTGCGGGGACAGGCTGTCGGGCTCGGTCTCGAAAAAAACGCTCTTGGAGACCGGCTCGGCCATCAGCGGTTGCGCCATCAGCGTCCGGACCCTGGGGCCGGTCCGCAGGACCTCGCCGATCCATTGCTGGGCCGCGTCCACGGCGTTGGCGTCGTTGCCGGCGCGCTTGGCCAGCGTCGCCAGCACGTAGCGCAGGTGCAGCCGCAGCGCCAGCCGGAAGTCTTCGGACTTGAAGGTGTCCTTCTGCTTTTGCTGCCAGGCTTCGAACCGGTCGCGCTGCCCGGCAAAGAGCCCCTGCGCGCAGATCGCCTGGTAGCCCTCGATCAGGGCGCTGTCCGAGGCCAGCAGCGGCGCCAGGGCCGCCGCCAGCTCGCGCGCCTGCCCCGCCAGCGAATCGCCGCGGGCCTTCTCGCTGGACGCCAGGAACGCTTCGGCCTCTTCCAGCGTCAGCAGCGCCTCGGCCGGCCGCTCGGCCGCCGCGGCGACCGTTGCCGCCAGCGCCGCGCCCAGGGCCGCCCATCCGATGCATCCGCCGCGCCTAATCCGCACGACGCCCTCCTTTCTTTCGCCGAGTTGCGCGGGCACTATAGTCCCGCCGCGCGGGCCCGGCAACCGATTTTCACGAACGCCGGCGACAGTGCACCGCTGGCGTGCCGGTCGGGGTCGCGGAGCCGGCCCCGCGGCCGGCGGTCGCCGGGCAGCGCCGGCAGCGTGTGGCGGGGCGTCCGCCGGAAACGGGACCGCGGACGGGGACGCGCTTGCGGCCGCGATCCCCTCGGCAAAATACCGATTGACAATCCTGCATTGTTTCTATACATAGAAACGCCATGCAGCCGTCCCTGGAGACCTATGCCGCGCTGGCCCGGGCGTACGACCTGATCCCGGTCGGCCGGGAGATGCTGGCCGACCTCGAGACGCCGGTCTCGGTGCTGCGGCGATTTGCCGACCGCCCGAACGTCTTCCTGCTGGAGAGCATCGAGGGCGGGGAAACCTGGGGCCGCTACTCGTTCCTGGGGGTGGACCCGGTCCCGCTCTTCGAGATTCCCCACACCGGCGCGGCCGAGCCCCGGCTGCTGGAGCGGCTGCGGCCGGTGTACCAGGGCGTGCGGCCGGCGCCGATGCCCGGCTTGCCGCGCTTCTTCGGCGGAGCGGTGGGCTTCGTGGCCTACGAAGCGGCGCGCGAGTTCGAGCGGCTGCCGGAACCCAGGCCGCTGCGCGGCGGCAGCCCGCCGGTCAGCCGCTTTGTGCGGGCCGACACCCTGGTGGTTTTCGACAACCTGCGCCACACGATCCGGGTGGTCGTCTGTTCGCGGCCGGGCGAGGCCGCCTCGCCGGCGGCGGCCTATGCCGCGGCCGCCGCGCGCGTGGCGGCCGTCGAGGCCGTCCTGCGCCGACCGGCGCCGCCGGTCGAGGACCGCGTTTACCCGGCGCCGGTTTTCGCCGCCAACATGGCGCCGGACGAGTTCGAGGGGCGCGTGCGCCGCGCCAAGGACTACATCGCCGCCGGCGACATTATCCAGGCGGTTCTGAGCCAGCGGTTCACTGCCCGCTCCGAGGTGCCGCCGCTGCAGCTCTACCGCGCCCTGCGGCTGCTGAACCCCTCGCCCTACCTGTATTTCTTCAAGATGGGCGGGCAGGTCCTGGTGGGATCGTCTCCGGAAATCATGGTGCGGCTGACCGGCTCGCGCATCGAGCTCCGGCCGATCGCCGGTACGCGCCCGCGCGGCGCCACGGAACAGGAGGACCGCCGGCTGGCGGACGATCTCCTGGCCGACGAGAAGGAACAGGCGGAGCACGTCATGCTGGTGGACCTCGGCCGCAACGACGTCGGCCGCGTGGCCGAGACCGGCAGCGTGCAGGTGCGCGACATGATGACCGTCGAGCGCTACAGCCACGTCATGCACCTCGTCTCGCACGTCGAGGGCATCCTGCGCGCCGGGGCCGACGCTGCCGACGTCCTGCGCGCGACGTTCCCCGCCGGCACGCTTTCGGGCGCTCCCAAAATTCGCGCCATGGAGATCATCCACGAGCTCGAGCCCGAGCCGCGCGGGGCCTACGGCGGCGCCCTGGGCTACGTCGGCTACGACGGCGGCATGGATTTCGCCATCACCATCCGCACGCTCGAGGCCGCCGGCGGCACGGTGGCCATCCAGGCCGGCGCCGGCATTGTCCACGATTCCGATCCCCGCCGCGAATTCGAGGAAACCTGCCACAAGGCGCGCGGCATGCAACAGGCCGTAGCGCTGGCGGCGCGCGGGCTGGACCTGGACGAGCCCCCGGTCGCAACTCCCGGCAGTCCCCCGCGCGGCGCGCCGTCCGCCCCGTCCTGACGCCAGGTCTCGGAGCCTCGATGCTGATCCTGATCGATAACTACGATTCGTTCACCTACAACCTGGCGCACGCCTTCGGTATGCTCGGGGAGGCGCCGCGGGTCTTCCGCAACGACGCCATCGGGGTCGAGGACCTGGCCGCCCTGAACCCGGCGGCGGTGGTGATCTCGCCCGGGCCCTGCACCCCCGCCCAGGCGGGCATCTCGGTGGCGCTCGTGCGGCGCCTCTCCGGCCGCGTGCCGATCCTCGGCGTCTGCCTCGGGCACCAGGCGGTCGGCGCCGCCTTCGGCGCGCGCGTCGCCGGCGCCCGGCGCATGATGCACGGCAAGACCTCGATGGTCCGCCACGACGGCACCGGACTGTACCGCGGCCTGAACAACCCGTTCGTCGCCGGCCGCTACCATTCCCTCGCCGTCCAGCGCGACGGGCTTCCCGACGTCCTGGCCGTCGAGGCCGAGAGCGAAGACGGCGAGATCATGGGCCTGCGCCACCGCGAGCATCCGACCTACGGCGTCCAGTTCCATCCCGAGTCCGTGCTGACGCCCTCCGGCAAGCGCCTGCTGCGCAACTTTCTCGACTTGGCCGCGGCAGCCGCGCCATGAGCCCGCACACGGAATCCTTCCCCATGCACGCCATTCTCCAGTCCCTGATCGAAGGCCGCAACCTGAGCGCCTCCGAGGCCGCGGCGCTCTTCGACCGCGTCATGGCCGGCGCCCTCACGCCCGCCCAGATCGCCGGCCTGCTCGTCGCCCTGCGCATCAAGGGCGAAACGGTCGAGGAACTCGCCGGCGCCGCCGCCGCCATGCGGCGGCACGCCGTCCTGATCGATACCGGCGGCCTGCCCGTGGTGGACACCTGCGGCACGGGCGGCGATTGCGCCGGCACCTTCAACATCTCGACCGCCGCGGCCCTGGTCGTGGCCGGCGCCGGCGTGCCGGTCGCCAAGCACGGCAACCGCGCCGTCACCAGCCGCTGCGGGTCGGCCGACGTCCTGGCCGCGCTGGGGGTCAACATCGAGGCGCCGCCGGAGATCGTCGAGGAGTGCATCCGCGAGGCGGGCATCGGGTTCCTATACGCCCCGCGTCTGCACCCGGCGATGAAACACGCCGCCCCGGTCCGCCGCGAACTGGGCGTCCGCACGCTCTTCAACCTGCTTGGGCCGCTGACCAACCCCGCCGGCGCCCGCGGCCAGGTCCTGGGGGTTTTCGCGCCCGACCTGACCGAGCCGATCGCCGCCGTCCTGCGCGAGCTCGGCAGTCGGCGCGCCATCGTGGTCCACGGCCGCGACGGGCTCGACGAGATCACAGTCACCGCCAGCACCCGCGTCACCGAACTGCGCGACGGCCGCCTGCGGACCTTCGAGTTCGACCCGCGGCCGTTGCTCGGCGGCACGCACCCGCCCGAGACCCTGCGCGGAGGCGACCCCCCCGAGAACGCCGCCCTCATCCGCCGCGTGCTGGCCGGCGAGCCGGACGCCCCGCGCGACGTCGTCCTGCTCAACGCCGCCGCCGGGATCGTCGCCGGCGGCCGCGCCGACACGATCGAGGAAGGCTTCAACCTGGCGCGCCAGGCGCTCGATAGCGGCCGCGCCGCCGCCGCCCTCGAGGCGCTGGCCACCCATGCCGGCCCGCCGGCCTGAGCCGCCCCGCGCCGCCCGGGAGACGCGCATGCCCGCATCCTTCCTCGCCGCCGTCATGGCCGAACGCCGCGCCGACGCCGCGCGCGCGCGCCGCGCCGTGCCGCTCGACGCCCTCCGCCGCGCCGCCGCCGCCATGCAGCCCGCCCGCCGCCTGGCGCCCCGCCTGGGCGACCCGGCCGCCGGGCCGGCCCTGATCGCCGAGTTCAAGCGCGCCAGCCCGTCGGCCGGCCGTCTGCGCCCCGACGGCGATGTCGCCGCCCTCGCCGCCGCCTACCAGCGCGCCGGCGCCGCCGCGGTCTCGGTGCTGACCGAACCCCGCCATTTCCTGGGAACCGACGACGACCTGCGCCGGGTGCGCGCGGCAGTCTCCCTGCCGGTCCTGCGCAAGGATTTTGTCGCCGACCCATACCAGGTCTTCGAGGCGCGCGCGCTGGGCGCCGACTTGGTCCTGCTGATCGTCGCCGGCCTCGACGACGCCGCCCTGCGCGCGCTCTACGAAACGGCGCTCGAGGTCGGCCTCGAGCCGCTGGTCGAAATCCATTCCCCCGCCGACCTCGACCGAGCCCGGCCGCTCGAGCGCGCCATCCTTGGCGTCAACAGCCGCGACCTCAACACCCTCAAGACCGACCTCGCCGTCGCCCGCGCCCTGGCCCCGCGTCTGCCGCCGGGCCGCCCGGCGGTGGCCGAAAGCGGCATCCGCACGCGAGCCGACGTCGAGGCGCTCTGGGCGCTGGGCTACCGCGGGTTCCTGGTGGGCGAAACCCTGTTGCGCGCCGGCGATCCGGCGGCGGCCGCCGCGCTGCTCGGCCGGCCGCCGCCCGGCGTCGCCCCGGCCTGATCGGGAACCGCGCATGGCCACGCCGCTCGAGATCAAGATTTGCGGGCTGACCGACGCCGAGGACGCCCGGCTGGCGTTCGCGGCCGGCGCGGATTACCTGGGCTTCGTGCTGTATGCCGGGTCCCCGCGCGGCATTTCGGCGGACGCTTTCCGGCGCCTGCGCGACCGGCTGCCGGCCGGCGCGCGCGCCGTGGCGGGCCTGGTGAATGCCGCCCGCCCGATGGCCGAGGCCCTCGCGCGCGAGGGTGGCCTGCACGCCGTCCAGTTGCATGGCGGCGAGCCGGCGGCCGAGTGGGCCGGATTCCCGCTGCCGGTCTGGCGCGCCGTGCGCCTGCGCGCGCCGGCCGACGCCGATCCCGCCGCGTTCGGCCTCGATCCCGACCCAGCCGCTTGGCCGGCCGCCCGCTACGTCCTTGATGCCGCCGTTCCCGGCCGCTACGGCGGCACCGGCCGGACCGCGGACTGGACCCGCGCCGGGGCCGCCGCGCGGCATTGGCCCCTGATGCTGGCCGGCGGCCTGACCCCGGCCAACGTCGCCGCGGCCGTGCGCCGCGCGCGGCCGCTCGGCGTGGATGTCGCCAGCGGCGTGGAATCCTGCCCCGGCCGCAAGGACCCCGTCAAGTTGCGCGCCTTCCTCGCCGCCGCCCGCGCCGCGGAACGGCGATAACCCTCCGGCCGGAGCGCGGGCTCCGGCCCGCTGCTTGTTTTGGGCATGACCAACAG
>CAZEVX010000043.1:0-17057 GCA_964515705.1 uncultured Verrucomicrobiota bacterium
TGCACGGATCGCGCCGGGAGTGACCGCGGACAAGCGCAACTCCCGCACATCGGGGAATCCGCTTTGGCGTTGCCCAGTCGACGGGCCGCGGGTACCGTAGGCGCCGGGTGCCCGACCCATGAGCGAACCGTCAGACAGCCTGCTTGCAACCTGCTTGTTGCTGGACCTGGAAGCCTCGCCCCAGGGCCGCGTGTTCAAGATCGGCGCCGTCCTTGGCGATCGGCGGTTCCAGCGCGTCGGCGCGTTCGATCACCAGGCGGCCATCCGCGAGCTGGACCGGTTCGCCGCCGGGGCGGCCTGCGTCGTCGGCCACAACCTGCTGCGGCACGACCTGGCCATCGTCAGCGACCAGTACCCGCATACAGCATTCCCGCGCCTGCCGGTCATTGACACGCTGTTCCTGTCGCCGCTCTGTTTCCCCGAGAATCCGTACCACCGGCTGGTGAAAGACTACAAGCTGGTCTCCGAATCCCTGAACGATCCCGTCGCCGACGCGCGCCTGGCCGGGACGCTGCTCGCGGAGGAAATCGCGTCCCTGCGCGGCATGGCGCAGGCCGCCCCGGACGCCTTCCGCTGCCTGCGGTTTCTGCTGTGCCAGGACGGCGAGGACCGCCGCCTGTCGGAGGGCATGCGACGCGTCTTTGAGGCGGCCGGCGGCCCCGAAGCCCCGGCGGCGCCGGACATCCGGGCGCTCCTGTCCGGCCTGATTGGCGGGATGGCGTGCCGCACCGCCGCCCGGTTCCTGTCGGACAGCGATCTTGGCACGGACGAAGGGCGCTGGGCGATGGCCTACGCGCTGACCTGGCTGCGGGTATCGGGCGCCGACTCCGTGCTGCCGCCGTGGGTCCGCCTGAACCATCGCCTCGCCGTCCCGCTCCTCAACCGTCTCCGGGACATTCCCTGCGACGATCCTGCCTGCGGGTACTGTCGTTCCGTCCACGACCCCGAGGCGCAGCTCCGGCGCTTCTTCGGGTTCGACGGGTTCCGCGCCACGCCCACAGACGCGGCGGGCGGCAGTCTCCAGCGGCGAATCGTCGAGGCCGGCCTGCGCGGGGAATCGCACCTCGCGATCCTGCCAACCGGCGGCGGGAAATCGCTGTGTTTCCAGCTTCCGGCGCTGGTCCGCAGCGTCCGGCGCGGGTACTTGACGATCGTCGTCTCGCCGCTTCAGGCCCTGATGAAGGACCAGGTGGACGGGCTGGTCCGGCGCACCGGCACGCAGGCCGCGGCGGCGCTCTACGGGCTGCTGACGCTGCCCGAGCGCGCCGAGGTGCTGCGCCGGGTGCGCCTGGGCGGCGTCTCGATCCTGTACGTCGCGCCCGAGCAACTGCGCAGCCGCTCGTTCCGCAAGGCCGTGCTGCAGCGCGAGATCGGCTGCTGGGTTCTCGACGAGGCGCACTGCCTCTCGAAATGGGGCCACGATTTCCGGCCCGACTATCTCTACGTCGGCCGGTTCATCCGCGAGTTGGCGAACAGCCAGAACGGCGCGCTGCCGGCGATCGCATGTTTTACGGCAACGGCCAAGCCGGATGTGATCGCCGAGATCGTCGAGTATTTCCGCCGGGAAACCGGCACCGAACTGATCCGCTACGCGGGCGGAGTGGAGCGCGACAACCTCCGGTTCGAGGTGCAGACCGTGGGCCAGCACGCAAAGCTCCCGCGGGTCTCCGACCTGCTGGGGGACCGGTTGGCGGCCGACGGGAGCGGCAGCGCGGTGGTGTTCCGCGCCACCCGGCAGGCGGCGGAGGAGACGGCCGCGTTCCTGGCCGGCCGTGGCTGGGCGGCGGAGGCGTTCCATGCCGGGCTGTCCGTCCCGGAGAAGAAGCGCATCCAGGACGCGTTTTTAGCGGGCGCGGCGCGCGTGATCTGCGCCACCAACGCCTTCGGGATGGGGATTGACAAGGACGACGTCCGGCTGGTGATTCATGCCGACACTCCCAGTTCGCTGGAGAATTACCTGCAAGAGGCCGGGCGCGCCGGCCGGGACCGGCAGCCTGCGGACTGTGTCCTGCTCTATGACGAGGAGGACTGCGAGCAGCAGTTCCGGCGGGCTGCCCTGTCCGAGGTAAGCCGCCGGGACATCCAGCAGATTCTCCGCGGCCTGCGCCGGGCGGCGCGGGCGCAGGCGACCGGCGAGCTGGTCATCACCACGGGCGAGCTGCTCCGCGACGAAGAGCTGGACACCAGTTTCCAGGCGGACGACCGGGCGGCGGACACCAAGGTGCGGACCGCGGTCTCCTGGCTGGAACGCGCGGGGTTCATCGAGCGGAACGAAAACCGGACGCACTGCGTCCAGGCGCGGCTGCTGGTGCGCTCGCTGGACGAGGCCAAGGCGCGCCTGGCCGGCCTGGACCTGTCCGAGCGGGAGGCCGGCCTGTGGCTGGCGATCATCCGCGAACTGCTGAACGCCGGGCCGAACGACCTGCTCGCGGTGGACGACCTTGCCGCGCTCCCCGAATTCCAGTCCTACCTGACAGCCTCGCGGGCGGACATCCCCGAGCCGGCGGTCCGCGAAGGCCGCAGCCAGGAATTCCTGAGCGCCAAGGTGCTCAAGGTCCTGGGCGCGATGACGGGCGCCGGCGTGCTGAAAAAGGACACGCAACTCACGGCGTTCGTGCGGCACAAGGTGGCGGACGCCTCGAACGCGCGGCTCCGG
Source organism: uncultured Verrucomicrobiota bacterium (assembly GCA_964515705.1). Taxonomy (GTDB): domain Bacteria; phylum Verrucomicrobiota; class Kiritimatiellia; order JAAZAB01; family JAAZAB01; genus CAZEVX01. Next base: position 2,657 of record CAZEVX010000043.1, read on the forward strand.
CGCGCGCTGGCCGCCGACCGCGAACTGATGGCGCTGCTCGCCGAGCAAGCGCCCGACCCGGAGGGCTGGATGCCGCTGAACCTGCGGCTGCTGAACGACGCCCTCGTGTCCCGCGGCGTGGCATGCTCGATGGAGATGCTGCGCCGGCTGCTGCGGAGCCTCTCCGAGGACGGGCGCGGCTTCTCCGGGCAGGCGGGCAGCCTGGACCTCCGGCACGCCGGCCAGGACGCCTATCGCGTCCGGGTCCGCCGGGACTGGACGCAGATCGCGGAGCTCGCGGAACGGCGCCGCCGCGTGGCCGAACTGCTGCTGGAGGATCTGCTGGGCGGCATCCCGGCCGAGACGCCGCCCAAGGCCGAGCTGCTGGTGCCCTTCACGTTCGAAGCGATGGGGGCGGCCCTGCAGCGCAACCTGGTCCTGCGTTCCGAGATCCGCGACCTGCCGGCGGCCATCGAGCGCGGGCTGATGTTCCTGCATGAGCAGAACGTCATCATCCTGCAGCAAGGCCTGGCGATTTTCCGCTCCGCCATGACGGTCAGGCTGCTGCCCGAGGCCGCCGGCCAGCGCTACACCGTCGAGCACTACGACGCCCTCCAGCAGCACTACCACGAGCGCATCTTCCAGGTGCACGTGATGAACGAGTACGCGCGGTACGGCCTGCAGCGGATCCGGGCCGCGCTGGACCTCGTGGTGGCCTATTTCACGATGGACAAGGAGGCGTTCGTCCGCCGCTTCTTCCGCGACACCCGCGACTTCCTGGAGCGGGCGACCACCGCCCGGTCCTACCGCGCCATCGTGGACACGCTCGGCCACCGCGACCAGATCCGGATTGTGACGCAGCCGCCCGCCAAGAACCTGCTGATCCTGGCCGGCCCCGGCTCGGGCAAGACGCGGACCGTCGTCCACCGCTGCGCGTATCTCCTGCGGGTCAAGCGTGTGCGGCCGCGCGCGATCCTCGTCTGCTGCTTCACGCACCGGGCGGCGATGGAGCTGCGCCGGCGGCTGGCGGCGCTGGTCGGGCGGGACGCCCTGGGGGTCGCCGTGCAGACCTACCATGGACTGGCGCTGCGCATCCTCGGGGTGTCCTGCGGCCGCCTGGCCGAGCGCGAGGCCCAGGACGTGGATTTCGACCGGATGATCGCGGACGCCGTGGCCGTGCTGCGCGGGGAGACGGCGCTCCCCGGAGTCGAGCCCGACGACGTGCGCGACCGGCTGCTGGCGGGCTTCGAGCACATCCTCGTGGACGAGTACCAGGACATTGACGCCCCGCAGTACGAGATGATCGGCGCCATCGCCGGCCGGACGCTCCAGGACGGCGAGCGCAAGCTGTCCATCCTGGCGGTTGGCGACGACGACCAGAGCATTTACGGGTTCCGCGGGGCCAACGTCGAGTTCATCCGGCGGTTTCGCCAGGACTACGAGGCGGAGGTGGCCCACCTCGTGGACAACTTCCGATCCACGCGCTACATCATCGAGGCGGCGAACCGGCTGATCGCGCACAACCGGGACCGCATGAAGACCGACCACCCCATGCGGATAGACCCGGGGCGCGCACTGCTCCCCGCCGGAGGCGTCTTTGGGGAGCAGGACCCGTTGACGCGCGGACGCGTCGCGCTGGTCGAGGTCGGGGACGCCGGCGGGCAAGCCGCGGCCGCGGTCCGGGAGCTGCGGCGACTGCGGTCGCTCGGAGCGACGCGCTGGGGAGACCTCGCGGTGCTCTCGCGCACCCGGCGCGACCTGGCGCTGGTCCGGGCGGCCGCCGAAGCGCAAGACATTCCCGTTTCGTGGCCGCTGGAGCGCGGCAAGATTCCGCCGCTCCATCGCCTGCGCGAAGTCTGGAGGGTGCTGGAGCCGCTGGCGAACGAGCACTCCGCCTCGGCGCGGGCCACGGAGTTGGCGGCGCGCTTCGGACTCTCGTCCGACACGGCGCCCGTCAATCCCTGGGCGGCCATGCTCCAGGAGATCCTGCAGCGCTGGGCCGAGGAAACCGCCGACGACCCCGCCGCCATCGGCGCCTTCGTGGAATACGCCTACGAGTCGCTGGCGCAGCGCCGGCGCGACGAACAGTTCGGCGGCGGCGTGATCCTGAACACCGTCCATGCCGCGAAGGGCGCGGAGTATGCTCACGTGCTGCTCTGCGGCGACTGGTCGGGCGCCAGGCCGGAGACGACGGAAGAGGAACGGCGGGTGCTCTACGTGGGCATGACCCGCGCCCGCCACACGCTGGCCGTCTTCCACCGGATGGACCGGAAACATCCCTTTGCCGGCGACCTCGCGGGGCCGTGCTACGCGCCGCGCCGCGAGAACGCGGGCGCGCCCTCGCCGGCCCCGGCGGAGCGCGACTACGCGCTGCTCGGGCTGGAGGACGTCTTCCTTGATTTCGCCGGCCGCCTCGAGGCCGGCCATCCCGTGCACGCCGCGCTCGGCGCCCTTCAGCCCGGCGACGCGCTGGGCGTCCGCCGGGACGGGGACTGCCCTCCGCTGCTGGTCGCGCCGCAAGGAGCCGTCGTTGCCCAGGTGTCGGCTGCCGCGGCCGACCGATGGAAGGACGCGCTGGCCGGGACGCCGCGAGTACGGGTCATCGGCATGGTGGTACGGCTGCGGACGGACTGCAAGGAACCGGACTTCCAGGCGCGATTGCGCGCGGACCGCTGGGAAGTCCCGATCTGCGAACTGGCCGTGCAAGTCCGCGGGTAGCGGACGTCCGGACCTGCGGGACGTTCTAGATAACAATATGCCAGGCAATAGGTTATGATGTAATGCGCACATTAGATTGCCAGAGAACGAGATATGTAGATTTCGCCCGCGAACACATAGCCTGCCAGCCAGCAGCAAGTGCAACACTGCGGAGACGCCGATGGGGACCCGCCGGCTGGCGGACAAGCGATCGGCGGCCGCCGCGGGGGCAGCCGGGTTTTTCCTGTTGCACGGCGCGGCGAATGCTATACTTGCCGCCATGAGGTTGCGACCGAAACCGGTGCGCCGCTGCCGGACCTGTCCACTGAACCAGGGCGAGCACTGCTGGCACTACGCCAGCCCGCGACGGCAATGGGCGCGCGGCGGCTGCCCGGGATTCGACAACCCGGCGCTGCTGGCCGACTTCCGCGCCTGGCAGGAGGCCCCGCGGATCAAGACGCGCCGGGACCTGCGCCGCGACGCCTTCCGCGGGCGCCCCCTGTCTTACCGGTTCCCGCGTACCCGCGCCGCGCGCGGGCGGTCCCCGCGATGAAGCCGCCCGTCCAGTCGGCCCGCGAACGCGCCCTGTTGGTGCAGGTGATCCTCGGAACCCAGTCGCGCGACCGGGCGGCCGACTCGCTGGCCGAACTCGAACGCCTGGCCGACACCGCCGGCGCGACGGTGCTCGGCAGCCTCACCCAGCGGCGGGACCGGCCCGACCCGGCCTTGTTCATCGGGCAGGGCAAGCTGGCCGAGATCCAGCTCGCCTGCCGCGAGGCCGGCGCGCGCCTGCTGATCTTCGACAACGACCTCTCGCCCGTGCAGGTCAACAATCTCGACCTGGCGACGGGGATCAAGGTGATCGACCGCACGGAGTTGATCCTGCAGATCTTCGCGCGGCGCGCGCGCTCGGCGGAGGCCCAGATCCAGGTGGAACTGGCGCAGCTGCAATACCTGGCCTCGCGCATCCCGGTCTCGGCCAAGCAGGCGCGATTCTCCGGCGGGATCGGCATGCGCGGGCCAGGCGAAAGCCCGTTCCAACTCCACCGGGCGCCGATGCTGGCGCGCCTTACGATCCTGAAACGCAAGCTGAAGGACATCCAGAAGCGCCGCGCCCGGACGCGCATCCGGCGCCCGTGGCCGGCGGTCAGCCTGGTCGGCTACACCAATGCCGGCAAGTCCACGCTGCTGAACGCGCTCTCCGGCGCCGACGCCTACGTGGACGACCGCCTCTTCGCCACGCTGGACACCAAGAGCCGGCTGCTCTACCTGGCGCCCGGCCGGCAGGCGATGCTGACCGACACCGTCGGTTTCATCCGCGACCTGCCGCACGGCCTGGTGGCCTCTTTCCGCTCGACGCTGGAGGAGGTCGCGGGGGCGGACCTGCTGCTGCACGTGGCCGACGCCAGCCACCCCTACGTCCGCGAGCACCTGGAGGTCGTGCGGAACACGCTGCAAGAGATGGGCGCCGACCGCGTCCCGACGCTGCTGGTCTTCAACAAGGCCGACCGCCCGTCGGCGATCGCCGCGCTGCCGGACCTGGCGCGCGAGCATCCCCAAGCCCTGGCGCTCTCGGCGCTGGAATGCCAGGGGCTCGACCGTCTCAAGCAGCGCCTGGCCGCGGCCCTGCACCCGGCGGCGGCACCCACGGTCGACCCCCGGCCCGCGTCTCCGCCGCCCGCCGGCCGGGAGGCTGCCGGCCCCGCGCGTCCGTAATCGGCGGCGCGCCGCCTCATTTTGCTTGAGTCGGTAGCGCGACCGCGCTATCGTGGACCTGCAAGAGGGGGATCGGACATGATTCCGGTGACGGTAGCCCAGGTGTCGCTGTCGACGATGGGGTTTGTCGTGCTGCTGCGGAGCGCGGCCGGCCCGCGCGTGCTGCCGATCTTCATCGGGGCGCCGGAAGCCCAAGCCATCGCCCTGCGTCTCGACAAGGTGACCGTGCCGCGCCCATTGACCCACGACCTGATGAAGGCGCTGCTGGACAACCTGGAATGCCGCCTGCAGCGCGTGGTGATCTGCGCGCTGCGCGAGAGCACGTTTTTTGCCAAGCTCGACCTGGACTCGAACGCCGGGCCAGCCGAGATCGACGCCCGGCCCAGCGACGCCATCGCCCTGGCGTTACGGTGCGGAGCGCCCATCTTCGTGGCCGAGCAGGTCATGGACGCCGCCGGCGTGGACATGAGCGCGCCGCCCGACGGGGCGCCGGGCGCCGCCGATCCGGCCGAGACGCTCAAGCGCCAGCTGGAGCAAGCCGTGTCGGAAGAGCGCTACGAGGATGCGGCCGTGCTGCGCGACCGCCTGAAGAAGCTGGCGCCGCCCAACTAATACAACCGACATCCATCTACGCCGCCTGAGGCTTGCCCGCCTCAGGTGGGGCACGCGGCCTAGAGAACATCGGCGTATTCGTAGGCCCGGTGCCCACGCCGGGCGGGCCGTCTATATGTCGTTGGTATTAGGTCCGCCCCGCGCGCGGCCCCGCCGGGCCGGGGGCCGGCGCGGCCTCCGGCCGGCGTTCCCCGCCGGGCGCCAAGGCCTTGGTCAGGACGTACATCTTCACGTCCCCGAGAGCGGCCACCTCGGTTTCGCGGAAGCCTTCCTTGAGGCAGAGCCGCACGGCCGCCTGCATTTTCTGCGTCCCCCGGAAGACGACGTTCTGGTAGCGCTGGTCGAAACAGAACTCCATCGCCTTGCGCAGCAGCTGGGCGCCCAGGCCGCGCCCGCGAAACTTGGAATCGAGAAAGATGCGGCGCAGCAGGGCGGTGTCCGGGGATTCCTCCTTGATCGCGACCGTGCCGACGATGGCGCCGTCCTGCTCGGCCACCAGGAAGATGTCCTTGCCGCCGCCATAATAGCGCACCGGGTCCTCGAGATCCTGCCCGGCGTAGGCGCAGCGCTCGACGGCGAATTCCTTTTCGAGGATCCCCTGGATCAGGTCGCGCACCGGACCGGCGTCGCGCGCCGCGATTTTTCGGATGGCGACCATGGCGGGTCGGCTCCCGGTCAGGGCGCCCGCGCGGGCGCCGGCGTGCCCCGGGGCTCCTCGATTTCGCGGGACTTGTAGAGCGCCGGCGGTTTTCCGGCCGCGTCCCGTGCCTCGCGGCGGCGGCGCTCGTCGCGGGTTTCCTTGGGCGGCGCCGCCAGCGAACTGGCCGACCACCCGCGCGTCCAGAGGTTGGACGCTTCCGTGACCTGTCCGTGCCGACGGGCCGTTTCGGCGTAGGCTTTTTCCGGCGTGTCGAGCACGTAGGGCGTCATCAGGACGATCAGCTCGCGGCGCAGTTGCTCCTTGGCATCCGAGCGGAACAGGACGCCCAGCAGGGGGATGTCGCCCAGGAACGGGATCTTGTTACGGCTCTTGGTGCCATCGTCGGTGACGATGCCGCCGATGACGATCGTGCGGCCGTCGTTGACCGCGATCGAGGCCGTGAAATCGCGGGTCGTGATCACGGGCACCTTGTTGCCGTCGATGATGACGTCCTCGCCCTTGTTGTCGATCTTCTGCTTGATGTCCATCACCACGAAGCCCTTCTTGTTGATCCGCGGCGTGACCTCGAGCTGGATGCCGATGTCCTGGTACTGATAGGCCGACTGCTGCACCCCGCCGCCGGAGATGCTGGTCGAGGTCACGATCGGGCGTTTCTCGCCGACCATGATCTTGGCTTCCTTGTTGTCGGTCGTCAGAATGATCGGGGTCGAGAGGATGCGGGCCTCGGCGGAGGCGGCCAGCATGTTGATGACGGCGTCGATGTTGAAATCGAAATGGGTGAAGTAATAGGTCAGCCCCGACCCCGCGCCGGCCGGCAGGTCGGCGATGCGGTTGATGGTCGAGCCGTCGCGCAGGGCGGCGTCGCCCTCGGACATGACGCGGTTGGCGCCGCCGAAGCCGAGGAAGGCCGAGCGGCCGCCGCCCTGCCGCTGGTTGTAGGCGATCATCGAGCGCTGCAGCCAGTCGATCCCCACCTTGACCTTGTCGCTCAGGCCGATCTCGACGATCACGACCTCGATCAGAACCTGGGAGAGCATGATGTCGATCTGCCGCAGGACGTCCTCGATCACCGCCATGTCGGTCTTGGTGGCCATGACCAGGAGCGAATTGATGCGGGGATCGGCGATGATCTTGACGTCGGAAGACAGCTTGCCCGTGATCTGGATTTCGCCCGAGGGCGTTCGGGCGGTTTTGGCGGCGGACGTCTGTCCGGCGGGCTGGGCCGCGGGGAGCCCCGGCAACGCGGCCGGCATCGGAGCGGAGGCCGGCCCCGCCTTGCTGTCGGTCTTGCCCGTGCCGCCCAGCAGGTTATTGAGAACCGTGACGACGTCCTTGGCGTCGGCATACTCGAGCGCAAAGACCTTGATGCCGACATCCGGTTCGATCTGCTGGTCGAGGGCCTTGATGATGTTGTCGAAGAAGGCGAACTGCTCGGGGCGCGTGATGACGATCAGGGTATTGATGCGGTCATCGGCGACCATCTTGACCTTGCTGCGGATCAGTCCGCGCTCGAGCGCCGGCTGGGCGACGTCCACGACCGTGGGCTGGCTGGGCGCCGGCACGGGCTGGAGCGGCTGGAAAGGCTGGGGCAGTCGCGCGGCGGCGAGCTGCTGGCGGACGAGCTGGCTGCGGGCGGTCTCCTTGGCCTGGACATCGGCGATGATGGCCTCGATCTTGCTCTGGATTTCCGAGGCCTTGGCATGTCGGATCGGGAAGAGGCGCAGCTCCTCGCGCGACTCGAGCGGCTGGTCGATCACGGCCAGGATCTCGAGGATGCGCTTGAGGTTGCTGGCCGACTCGGTGATCAGCAGGCAGTTGACGCGCTCGAGCGGGAGGCTCTTGCCGTAGGCGTGCAGCAGGTTCTGGATGGTGTTCTGGGCCTCGGCGATCTCGAGGTGCTTGAGTTCCACGATGCGGCTGACGAGATGGTCGGTGTCGGCGATGTCGCCTTCGAGCGGGCCGCTGCCGGTGGCCATGCCGGACTGGCGGGCGGCGGTGATCTGGACGACCTTCAGAAAGTTATCGCCCATCGGGATGAGCGCGACGCCGTGCATCGCCAGGACGCTTTCGATGGCGAGCAGCGCCTCGCGCTTGGGCAGCCGCTTGGGACACTTCAGGGTGATCTTGGCGGTGGGCACGTCGGGCGCCCGCATCAGCGCCCGGCCGGTCCAGACCGCGTACTGGGCCAGCACTTCCTCGAGATCAAGCGCCTCGTACTTGATGCCGACGAGGTCGTCGGCCGTGCCGGCGCCCGGGGTGATCGGCACGAGTGCCGGCAGGTTGGTGTCGCCGGGCTCGTAATCCGTCTCGATGGTCTCGCCGTCCGGGACGTTGGTGGCGACGGCCGCGGGCGCTCCGCCTTCCGGAAAGATTCCCGGCTTGGCCACGACGGCGGGCACGGCGGACGCCGCGGGCAGCGCGGACGGCGTTGCGGGGAACGGCGCGACGGCAGGCGGGGCCGGAGACGGAGGAACCGGCGGCGCGCCAACCGGCCCGGCAGCCAAGGGCCGGGCGGGAACGGCGGCGCCGGAGGTCGCCGGGGGGGGGCTCCGGACAAAGGGCGAGCGCGCCGGGACGGCGAGGCCGGAGGTTGGGGCGGCCAGCCCGCCGGCCGCCGCCCGGCGGAAGAGCGCCGCGGCAGCCGGCGTGATCGCGGAAGGCGCGGAACCGGGCGACGCCGGGGCATTGGACGGAGACGGGAACGTTGCCGCCGGGCGGGCCGGGACATTCGAGTTCTGGGCCTGACCCCATTGCTGGCCGGCGCCGGCCAGGATAACGGCCAGCATCCATCCGGCGCCGCGTTGGACGCTTACGCGCATCGGAAACGATCCTTGCAGTCCGTAAAGTATGTCAGGTTGTCGGCGGATTGACAAGCGGCGAAACGGGGGCCGGGACCTCGTCTGGCGGAGCGGTCGTCGGGGCTGGCGGGGTCGACGGGACCGGGGTGGCCGGCCCATCGGCCGCCGGGGCTGGCCGACCGGAGGGCGCGGCGGACGGGAGCGCGTTCGACGGGACATCCGCCGGCGGAATATCTTCGCGAGTATAGATGCACATGAGGCTGAACGTGCCTTTCAAGCGGCCCTGGCTGCCGGCGACCAGCGAGGCGTTCAGTTCCTCGATGTCCATCGTCACCGGTTCCTGCTTGAGGGCGAAGAGAAAACGCACGAGGGACGGCAGGTCGCCTTCCCAGGTGCAATCGATCGGCATTTCGAAACAATCCCCCTGGCGTTTTTCCTTCTGCGGCTTGCGCTGGACGAGGGTGAACGCGCTGGCGGTCGCCACCCGCTCGAGAATCCTGAGGTAGTCGGCGGTCACGTCCATGGACTCGGGGTAGCGCGAGAGCCGCGCGCGCAGGCCGGTCATGGCCTGGTCCCAGCGCGGGCGGTCATCCACCAGGCGCTGAGCGACGTCGAGGCGGCGGTCGAGGACGGCGCCCGCGTCCCGTTCCTCCTGCCAGACCTTGACCTTGGGCACGACCAGCAGGTAACTGACGCTGAACAGGACCAGGATTCCGGTCAGCACCCCCAGGCCGGCCTCGCGGGCGGACACCTTCACGGGGCGTCCTCCTTCAACCGGGCGGTCATCTGGAAGGTCTGGACGGTGATGTCCTTGCGCCGGCCGGGCTGGATGTTGCCCATCTCGACCCCCTCGAACAGGGCGACCTGATCGAGGGCCTTTTTGAAGTCATAGATGGCGTCCACCTGGCGCGCCTCGCCGCGCAGCGTCACGGTGCGTCCCTTCTTGAACTGGAAGGTCGTGAGGTTGACGTCCGTTGGCAGGCGCAGGCTGGCTTCGCGCAGGCATTCGAGGGCCGAGCGTTGGCGGTCAAGGAAGGCTTCGAAGGCCCGAACCTGGCGCTGGAGGGCGCGCACGTTATCGGCTGGCTGGCGCAGGCGCTCCATCTGGGCTTCGCGCCGCGCGAGGGCGCGCCGATTGACCTGAAACCCGGCGATGAACACGCCCAGGACGATCGCCCAGAGACCCAGGGCCGCGGTGGCGGCGGCGAGGAGCCGGCGGCGGCTGCGGGCGGCGCCGGTTGCGGCGCGCCAGACGGTCGGGACCAGGTCCAGGACGGCCTGGCGGGCCGGGGCGCGTTCCGAGAAGGGCGGCACGAACATGCGGCGCGCGAGGCCTTCGCTGAGCGGCGGCAGGGCGTCGAGGGATTCGAGGCGCACCTCGTGGCCCAGCTCCGTCTGCAGCCGCGCGCGGATGTCGGCGGGATCGACCTCGCGGCACCAGAGGTCCAGACCGGTGACCGGCTGGACCCCGTAATCGAGGTCGAGCGACACGATCAGGGAGCCAAGGTCGCCAGCCAGTTCCTCGGCATACTCGGCGGGCGGGAGGCCCCCGGCGGCCGCGGCGGCCTTGAAGGCCAGGGGCACGCCGTCCTGGACGGCGATCCAGACCCCGCCGGCGGGCTCGAGCAGGAGCAGCAGGTGGCGCCCCGCGGCCGGGACCGCCCCATGGGCCGCGAGCAGGTGCCACCAGCCCAGGGCGTCGGCGTCAATCCGGCGCAGGACGAGCCCCAGCCGCTTGCACAGGTCGCCGAGGGCCTCGACGTGGTCTTTGAGGACCGCGACGATCAGGACGCGGCACCCGGCGCCCGCGAGGTGCAGGACCTCGTGCGAGACCGCCATGCGGTCTTCGGGAAACGGGGACGCCCGATCCATCTGCAGTTGGACCATGCCGGCGATCTCGGCGGGATCGGTGGTCGGCAACTGGACCACGCGCATGAGCATGCGGCCCGGCTCCAGGCCGACGACCACGGGGCCGGCGAGGTCGGGGCATATCCGCCGGATGGCGGCCGCGCGCGCGGCGGGATCGCCCGCATCCCCGCCCCCGGCCTCCAGCGGCACCTGCCGCGTGGCGACGACGTCGAAACCTTTGTTCGAGCGGGCCAGCGTCGTCCACTCGACGGATGCCTCGCGGATGCAAAGGCCGGTAATGGCATGGCGGGCCATGGGTCAATTCCCTGCAGGGAGGCAGAGTGTCGCCCATCACGGAGCGCTTGTCAATCGTTGTTCGGGAGGTTTGGGGACGTTCTAGGCATCTTATTGCGAGATAATAGGTTCTGTTGTAATTGCCGCATACGGCGCAACTGCTGAAACTCGGGGAGTGTCACTTCTCGTCATCCGGCGGCGCGTTGGTAATGGCCGCCACGGTCCCGGCCAGGTCGTCCGGCAACGTGTCGCCCTCGATCCAGTGCAGAATCTTGATCTGCTTGTTGGCGAAGGCGACGATCGCGGCGGTCGTGTAGGAGATATCGCCGACGGTGCCGACGGCCGTGATCGAGAACCGGCCCGTGGCGCCGAACGCCAGTTTCTCGGCCGCCCCCGCCGGCAGCCCCGGCACCCGCGCCTGGAGATCGCCGCGGTTCTTGAACGGCAGGTCGTCCTCGGTCCCCTCCAAGCCGTCCGGCCCGCGGCGCGCGGCCAGGATTTCCTCGGCGACCGCGGCGTCGACGCCGAGGAAACTCATCAGGGTCGCCTGGTCGGCGGCATTGACGTTGACGGCCGGTTCGGTGGCGTAGGTCGTTACCAGGCGCGCCACGGCTTGGTAAATGGGTTCCCCGGTCTCCCCCAGGGGCTCGTCGAACCCCTTGATCAGGGCGAGTTCGTCGACCGTATCGATTCGAGCGTTCTTGGACGCGTAGGGCGGGTCGCGCGTCATGTAGTAGTCCGACTCGACCCCGTTGAGGTGCGTCAGTTCGTCCATGTCCACCCAGTCCATCAGGCAATCGACCAGCCCGTCCCACTGCTGCAAGGGGACGCCGAGGGTTTCGAAGAGCGGCTGCCAGGCGGCCAGCGTCCGTTCGCGGTTATCGGTCACGACCAGGCTGTTGAGGTTGATGCGGGCGTTTTCGGGACGCACCCGGAGCGTCAGGACGCCCGCGCCGAGCGCGCGCGAGAGGGTCATGCCGCTGCCCCGCGCGATGGCGATGGCGCCGTTGCGAAGCTGTTCGTCGCTGCCCTTGTTCAGGTAGACGGAGGGGTCGGGGCTGAGGATGTCGCTATCGGCGGTCTCGGCAAGCGTCATACGCGCCAATTCGAAGGCTGCCCGGGCGAGGTATTCCGCCTGGAGCCGCTTGCGCCAGCTCGAGGTAATGCGCGCCTCGACGTGCATGTCGAAGGCGAAGGCCATGACGAACAGCGACAGCAACCCCACCACCCAGATGACCACGATCAGCGCCGCGCCGGCGGCCGGCGCGGCGGCCGGCCCCGGCCGTGGGAAGCGTACCGGTCCGGCCGGAGGCCGGACCCTACCTAATTTGCCAATGGGGTCCACCGCGTTTCTCTTCCCGCTTGCCTCTTCCCGCTTGCCTCTTCCCGCTTGCCTCCGGCTACGGCTGGGGCGGCGCGCCTTCCCAGGAGAGCGGGGCAAGCGGAATCTCGATCGTGCGCTGTAGTTCGACGGCCGGCTCGCCCGGGTCAGGCGCCTCGGTGTAGATAGTGAGTTCGACGGCCAGCGGCAGCCGGTTGGTGGCGTCATCCTCCCATTCGTCGAGCCAGTCCCAAGCATCGTCCTTGACCTCGCGGGCGACGCGGCAGTTCAGGCCGACAACCGGCCCCGAGATGAAATGCGGCGGCTGTTCCAGCGGATCGAACGTCAGGGGATTGCCATACGGGCGCCAAGCCCGCACGGCGACGGCCAAGTGATCGTCCTCGTCCTTTTCGAGCGACAGCCGCACCCGGTGCAGTCCGCGCGCCAGCGGATCGTTGACCCGCAGCAGCGCGGGGCCGGTCTTGACCCAGCTGATCACGTCGCGCGCCCCGGCGCCGTCGCCGTTGTCTTCGAGGGCAAACCCGTACCAGGCGCGGGCGGGAGCGGCGGGGGCGGCATTGGTGTCGGTTGGGGTCACGGGCGCCGCGTTGGTGCCGGTGGCGTTGGTCTCGGCCGGGGCCGGCTGTGGGGCGGAGGCCGCGGTGTCCGGCGGCGGGAAATAGGCGGACCGCAGGCCGGCCGCCAGCTGGACCATCAGGAACTCCCCGTGGTCGAGGGCCTCGGCCATGGCGGTGCCGCGCTGCCAGGCGCGGGTGATGCTATAGAAGGTCGTCAGGGTGATGGCCATGGCGATGGACAGCAGCGCCGCGGCCACCAGGACCTCGATCAGGGTAAATCCCGCGGCGCGGCGCGTTGGGCCGGGGCCGGTTCCGGGGATTGCGACCGGCCGCCGGGCCGGGGGCCGTGCCACGCCGCCCGGCTCACTCTTCGCTGGTGGAATACAGGTAACTGACCATCTCCTCGAAGGCCTTGCCGCCGGTGTCCGACCAGGCGATGCGGGTCACGACCCGGTAGAGGTGTTCTTCGCCGTCGGTCTCCTCGATGTCGCGCTCGAAGGTATAGCCCGGCAGGACTTCCACGGGAGCGACGGTGTTGTCCTCGACGCTGTTGGTGGCGCGCAGGGGGTACTCGGCCTCGCCGCGGCCGAGGGCGGCGCGGGCGGTCTGGTAATGCCGCGACTGGCGGATGACGGCCAGGCAGCGGGCGGTGGCCTCGATCAGCACGAACAGCGACGTGCCCAGGATGGCGAGGGCGATGACCACCTCGACGAGGGTCAGGCCCGCGCGGGGAGACCGGCCGGCCACGGCGCTGGCGGCGGAAACTCGCATGGCGGCTAGTCCGATTCCGAGGCCACGATCGTCATGCTGCCGAGGGCATTGACCTTGAGCCGCAGGGCATTGCCGGAGGCGTCCGCCAGGCGCACGCGGAAGGGCGCGCACACCCCGTTGCGTCCGAACGGCACGCTGCAGGTGCCCTCCGTGACGGCCTCGCTGCCCTCGACGGCGACTTCCTCGACGCGCACGCCCTCGACCGCGCGGGTGAACGGCGGCAGGCTGGTGTTCGAGGCCACCAGGTCGACCTGGCCGTTGGCCAGGTTGAACACCAGCGCCAAGTCGCTCTGCTTCAGGACCGCCATGCTGCGCGCGTAGCGCGAGACCGTCGCCAGCGTGCGCGCGGCGCCGCGCAGCCGCTGGCCGCGCATCGAGCGCACGAAGGACGGCAACGCCAGGCCGGCCAGGATTGCCAGCACCGCCGCCACCAGCAGGACCTCGATCAGCGTGAAGCCCGGGCGCGCGGATGCCCCGCCGCGCGTCCGACCGGATGCCGCCCGTGTCACGGGGAATCGTTCAGTTGGTGATGTCGTCATCGCCGCCGTCCATGCCGTTGGGGCCGTAGGACTTGAGGCGGTAGCCGTTCTCCTGGAGCGTATAGACGAAGGGATGCCCCCAGGGGTCGAGGGGAATCTCCTCCTTCTTGAGGTACGGCCCGCGCCAGTTTGGCTCGTTGCCCTTGGTCAACAGCGACTGCAGGCCGGAGGGATAGTAGCCGTTGTCGGTCTCGTAGAGGTCGAGCGCCAGGCTGAGGCTGGCGATGCTGCTCTTGGCGGCCGAGACCTGCGACTGGCCGACGCGCCCCGACAGCCGCGGCACCACCACGGCGGCCAGGATACCGATGATCACCACCACCAGCAGCACTTCGATCAGCGTGAACCCGCCGCGGCCGCGGACGGGCATGGACCCGGGAGCATGGTTCATGGGCATTCCCTTTCGTTTGCCGGGCGGCCGGCCGGACCGGCGACGGTCCTCGCCAGGGGAGAGGCTAGCAGCTTCGCGCGGCCTTGTCCATGCGCCCGGCGCCTTCCCGTGTTGCGGGAGTTGCGCTTGTCCGCGGTCACTCCCGGCGCGATCCGTGCACGGGAACGGCTCAGCGCCGCTTCGCCCTCCACGTGGAGTT
>CAZEVX010000044.1:0-17012 GCA_964515705.1 uncultured Verrucomicrobiota bacterium
CCTATCGCGCCTATCTGCGGCGCCTGTGCCGGGAAGCCCCGCGGCACGGCGCCGGCATCCTGCAGGTGGTCAATCCGTTGCGCAGCCCGGGCGGCGGATATGGCGGCCAGGATAAAATCCGCTGCTCCTCCGAGCCGGACCTCGATCGGCTGTATCGCACCCTGTGCCTGTCGCTGGAGGCCGGCAGCCGGATGGTCATGCTGGCGTTCGACGATCATGCGTCGCTGATTGGCGGCCCGGCCTCGGATTATATTCTCACCGATCCCGACGACCGGCGGCGTTTCCGCGGGGACCTGGGCCGCGCGCACGCCCATGTGGCGTTCCGTATGTTCTCCCGGCTGCGCCGGGACTATCCCGGCGTCACGCTGCTGGTCTGTCCGGCCTACTACTGGCTCCCGCGCGGGCCCCGGGCGGCGCACGGCGAACGCTACTTGCGGACGCTTGGCAACGCCTTGCCGCCCGAGGTGGGCATCGTCTGGACCGGCGGCGGGGTCCGCTCCCCCGATTTGCACCGCGCGCACGCGGAGCGCTTCCGCGCCCTGGTCGGCCGCAACCCCTTTTTCTGGAACAACGACATCAACAGCTTGCATCCGAGCAACCCGCCCTACTATCTGTTCGATCTGTTCGGCGCCGGATACTTCCGGGGCCTGCCGGCCTTCACGGGGCATGGCGTGATGATCGATTGGTTCCTGGAAGAACGGAGCGCGCCGGGACCGGCGGGGTGGCGCACGCCGGTCAGCCAAATCCGGCGCGTGGCCCTGTGGCAGATGGCCGACTACCTGTGGAATCCGGAGGGCTACGACCCCGCACGCTCGCTGCGCCGGGCCTTGGCGGCGGTGGCCGGCCCCGGCAGCGCCGCCGGCCTGCTGCGGTTCCGGGATGTCCATCGTCAACTGGTTGATCGCTACGCGTGCCTGGGAGATTCCCGGGCGACCGTGCCGCTGGACAGCGCCGCCCGCCATGACCTGCGGACGCTGACGCGGGCGCTCCGCGACTGCCTGGCGGACGCGGCGCGCGCGTGCCGTAACGCCGCGTTGACGGAGGAACTGCGGCGCGACTGGCTGGCGCCGGTGATGGCCCGCGCCGCCGCGCGCCCGGCCCCCGCGCGGTCGCGCGCCTGGCTGACGCGCCGCGCCGAGTACGGCTTGTTCTTTCCGCCGGAAAGCTTTTTGGGGCATGCCGGCGGCCGCCGGTTGGGCGAGCCGGTCACCACCCTCTGCGCCTGGCCCTGGTCGCCCGCGTCCAGAAGCACGCGCGCGTTCTTTTCCCTTGCGGCCGCGCCGCGCCGGGATGCGCTGCTCAGCCTGCGCGGATGCCGGGATGACCGCCTGGCCGGCACGCCCGGACACGCCGTCATGCTCCGCATCCGGATCAATGGCCGCCAGGTCTTCCGGGGCGCGACGGAGTTCCAGGCGCGCGAGATGCTGGTGTTCGCCTGGCACGCGCCCCGGACCGTGTTCCGCCGCGGCCGCAATGTGCTGGTGCTGGACAACATCACGCCCGCTCATCAACACCTCCACCTGGCCTGGGCCAAGTTGGTCGGTGTTACGACCGCCCGGCGCGGCGCCGGAGACACGAGCATGGTGTTGCAACAATGAGAGACTCCGGCGACACGCCCAGTCGGGGACGGCCACGCCGGAACGTGGCCTTCCGCTACCCACGGCATGGGCGAGACGGAGAGACGCGCTCCGGCGCGTCCAAAGATGTTGCGCAACAGCCTCGGAGCATGTTTGGTTCCTCGCGGTTTTCGGTGGCCAACGGGAAAGGCTCACGATATTCGCGTATTCCAGCGGCCGCACAGGCTGTGCGGCCCTACCTATTCGGGGCGTCGCGGGTAGGGCGGGACAGCCTTGTCCCGCCGCCGTTGTCCCGACCTCTGAGTCGTGGGACTGCCACCCGGACCGGTCCGCGTGGCAGTCTCCTTCCGAACTCCAAAGTCGCCACTGAACACCGCGCGAACCCATTCTTATCTTGCGTGTCGGGGTGGGGGGGAGCAGATTGGGATGGACTGTAGGCCCGGTGCCCTCACCGGGCGTGCTTATCTGTGTCGCTAGAAGTCGCCACTGAACACCGCGCGAACCCATTATTTTCTTGCGTGTCGGGGGGGGTGGGGGTAGATTATAGGACCGCTGCCCGCGGCGGGCGCGCGGATGGGTTAATTTGCTGAACCGTTCGGGGCGACCCAGGAGGTCGCGAGGAGGGGGCGATGAAACGATGGGCCACCGTGATGGGGATCGCGTTCATGGGTTGCGGGCTGGCCGCCGGGGCGACGCTGACCCGCTACGTGTCCACCAAAGGCACGCACACCTCGCCCTTCACGAGTTGGGAGACCGCGGCCACCAACATCATCACCGCCGTGCACTGGGCCAACACCAACAATGCCGGAGATACCGTCTGGATTTCCAACGGGCCACACCAGGTGTCGGCCACGATCACGATCGGCAACACCAAGGTGCGGGGTGTCACCGGCGACTACCGCGACGTGGTTGTGCATGGAACCGGAAACGTCATGGGGACGGCTTGTTTCAAGATGACCAAAGCCGATTCCGAGCTCAGCGCGGTGACCCTGAGCAACTTCATCGGCACGACGGCTGGCGCGGCAGTGTCGATGAATCCAACGACCGTTGGGCCCGCCGGTTTGCTGTCGAACTGCCTGATTGCCGCTTGTTCCGGGGATCGCGGACCGGCCATTTATTTCCAATGTTCCAACGCCGTCGTGGCGAATTGCGTCATCGAGAACAACACCTCCAAGGGTTATGGCACCATCTATTCCGAAGGCCCCACCACCTGTTACGGGCCGCTGATCTGTAATACCCTGATCCGCAACAATATCGCCGTCAGCAATACGGCTGGAGGCGCGATCCGCATCAATACACCCGGGGCCGTGCTGCGCAACACGACGTTTCAAGGGAATACCGCCACGAGCGGCGGGGGCGCGATTTACACGGTGTTCAACTTTACCGCCGACCGGTGCCTGATTGCCAGCAATGTGACGCAAAGCACCTATGGGGGCGGAGTTTACGTGAATGGCCCGCAAGATGTTGTTCTTTCCAACTGTCACATTGTTGGCAATTATGCTGCCAATAGCGGGGGCGGGCTCTCGATGCGACCAGGGGGCGCCAGGCTGTATAACTGCCTGATTGCGAGGAACACGTCAACCGCCGGCTTGGGCGGCGGGATTTTTTGCAATGCCCTTACCACGGCCCTGTACAACTGCACCGTCGTTCTGAACTCCGTGTCCGGGCAGAACACGGGCGGCGGCCTCTACGGCGATGGGACCGGTCGCGCGTACGTGTACAACTCGATCCTCTACTCGAACTGGCTGGGGACGGCCTCCGTCAACTCCAATTACAACACCACCGGGTCGGGCCATGTCTTCTCGAACTGCTGCGCCGCCCCGCTGCCGACCAATGGGACCGACAACATGGCCGACACGCCCGGCCTGCGGGACATGGCCGCCGGCCAGTATGAGCCGGTCGCCGGCTCGCCCTGCATCGGCAAGGGCCTGAACCAGGAGTGGATGAACGGGGCTTTGGACTGGCTCGGCCGCGAGCGCCTTGACCGGTTCACCCGCCGGGTGGACATCGGGGCCTGCGAATATGTGTATCCCGGGGCGCTGATGAGCTTACGGTGAGCGGGCTCGGCCTGCCGGCCCGTCGCCGGGCCGGCGTGCGGAACGGGAGGAGCCGGAAACAGTGTCGGCTCCAATCCGGTTTCCACGCCGGCCCGCTTTTTATAAGGAGCCGTGGACACCCGTGGACGTGTGCGTGTCCGCATGCGAGTATGCGTTGGACCATGATGGGGCGTCATGCTGATTGACATTCACACCCACACCGCGCGGCGCCGTCCTCCCGCGGTGGCCCGGCCGAACGGCTGCTGCTATCCGACGCCCGAGTCGCTCATCCGGATGCTCGACGCGAACGGGATTGACCGGGCGGTGGTGTTCAGCATGGTCTCGCCCGAATGCCGGTACACGCTCGTGCCGCCGGAGGAAACGCTGGCCATCTGCGCCGAGTGGCCGGAGCGGCTGATCCCCTTCTGCAACCTCGATCCGCGGTTCCTGACCAACAGCCCGCGCGCCGATTTTCGACCCTTGCTGAACGCCTACCGCGCGCTGGGCTGCAAGGGGCTCGGCGAGTACATTCCCAACCTGCCGTTCGACGACCCGCTGAACCTGAACCTCTTCATGCAGTGCGAGGAGCTCGGGTTTCCGGTCCTGTTCCACCTGGCTCCGGCGCTCGGCGGGTATTACGGGCTCTACGACGCGCCCGGCTTGCCGCGCCTCGAGAACGTGCTGCGGGCCTGCCCGCGCCTGGTGTTCCTGGCCCACTCGCAGGTCTTCTGGGCGGAAATCGCGCCGCTGGCCGACGCCTCGCCGGAGGCGCGGCACGGGTATCCCAAGGGGCCTGTCCGCGAGGGCGGGCGCGTCGTCGAGCTGATGCGCCGGTATCCGAACCTGCACGGGGACCTATCGGCCGGCAGCGGCTTGAACGCGCTCACGCGCGATGCCGGGTTCGGGCTCGCGTTCCTCGAGGAGTTCCAGGACCGCCTGTATTTCGGCACCGACATCGCCAGCGACCCGCAGGAGCCGGCCTGCGTGCCGTATTTCCGGAAGCTGAAGGACGAACGCCTCATCTCGGACGAGGCTTTCGAGAAGATCACCTGGCGCAATGCCGCCCGGCTGCTGGGCTTGGCGATCGAGGCCCCGGCGAACCGCATGGCCAAGCCGCCCCGCACAGGGGCGGCCCCTGCCGGTCCGCGAGGAAGGATGTAAGGCGCGCGGATTCGAATGAGCATCGACGAACACGTCGGACGCCTGCTCGCGCTGCATGGCGACGGACCTGCGGTCGAAGAGCAACTCGTTCAACTGCGGCCGGGCTGTCTCTTTTTCTGGGACGCCAATCCCGGCATCCGGTCTCCCGGCGACATGGCGCGGCTGGCCAACCGCATCCAGGAGATCAGCCTGCGGCGTCTCGAGCGGCCGGTCTGGCTGCACGGGTTCGATCGCGCGCTGGGCTGGAGCGGCGCCTGGCAGGCGGCCTTGCCCAAGGTGGCGACGGAAGCCGAGGTCGAGCAGGTCGGCCGGATTTTCGGACGCCGCTGGCGCGCGGTGGGGCTGCACAACTTCCCGGCGCCGACCCTCAATGTCGCGATCCATCCCACCTGCATCATGCGCGAGTGGGCCATGCCGGGCGATACGGACCAGGTGACGCGTTACGGGCTGGCCATGACCCGCGGGCTGCTGGCCGAACGGACCGGCACGATGGCCCAGCACTTTCCGGCGCACGGCGCGACGGCCGCGGACAGTCACACCGCCTTCCCGGTGGTCGCGCTGCCGCGGGACGTGCTCCTGCGCGACCACATCCGGCCCTATCAGGCGGTCTTCGCCGCCGGCTGCACCTCCATTTGCACGGCCCATCTCGCCTGTCCGGCCCTGGACCCGGATCCCCGTCACGTGGCCACGACCTCGCGGGCGATCATGACCGATTTTCTGCGCGGGGAGTTGGGATTCGACGGCCTGGTCCTGGCGGATGTCGTGAGCATGAAGGGATTCCAGAAGAACGGCCCGCCCGAGCAGGGCAGCATCGCGGCCGTCAATGCCGGATGCGACGCCATCGGCGTCCTGAAAGGCCCGCTTCAGAAAGCGGTGTTCGAGGCGCTGGCCGGGGCGGCGCGCGCCGGCGTCGTGGCGGAGGATCGGCTGGACGAGGCCATCCGGCGCCAGGACCGCTTCATGGACTGGCTGGGCCTGCGGCAGGCGCCGATGGTGGATCCGGACCGGGCCGAAGCGGTCTTTGCCTGTCGGGAGGACGCGGCGTTCCTGGCGGACCTCTCGGCCCGCCTGGCGGGACTGGGGCGATGACGCCCGCCGGTTCCTCGCTGTTTTCGGTGGCGACGCCTAGCGACATCGATGAGCGCGCCCGGTGTGGGCACCGGACCTACAACACAGCGCGCCCGGTGTGGGCACCGGGCCTACAACGCAGTGGAGCGCTCCGAAGTCGGTATCCAACGGTTTTCTGTGGGCCGCGTGCCCTCACGCGGCGTTGACGGATCGTTGTGTGTGACACCCATTGCCGGGCCACCGGACCGGAACTAGCGAGGCATCAGGACAGGAGATGACATGGACAACCGCGGAACGACACGGTATGGCGCGCGGGTTGGCTGGCTGATGGCGGCGTGTTGGCTGGCGGGGATGGCGTATGGCGCGAGCGCCGAGGAACTGCCCGCGATCACGCCGCCGGTGTGCGCGCCGGCGCCGGTCATTGACGGCGTGCTCGACGATGCCGCCTGGAAGGACGCGGCCGAGTTCGGCGCGTTTCGGCCGCTGGGCGACGCCGCGCGCGCCGATGCGCCGCGCGCGACGCGGGTGCGCGCCGCGCGCGACGCGGCCTGGTTATATTTGGCCTTCGAGTGCACGAACGCGCAGATGGCGCGCCTGGAGCAGAAGATCCACGAGCGCGACGGGACCGTGCAGACGGACGACTCGGTGGAAATCTACCTGGATGTCGGCACGGGCGGCGAGATGTATTATCATTGGATGCTGAACTGGGCGGGCGTGAAAGCCGACCGGCGCGTGATCCCGCGGCGCGGCGGGGCGGACAAAGCCTGGGACATGCCCTGGCGCGCGGCCACGCGCCGCCACGCGCACGGGTGGACGGCCGAAACGGCCCTGCCGCTCTGCCTCGTGGTCGGGCCCGGCGATCCGGCCAAGGCGCGCCTCAACATCATGCGCAACCGGATCCTCCCGGGGCAGGACCGCATGGGCGCCACGTTCAGCGAGACGCGCGAATGCAGTTCGTGGGCGCCGGTCCGCAAAGGGCATGATCCGGACCGATTCGGGTACTTGAAGGGCCTGGCCGCGGCGGCGGCCGTTCCATTTCTGCCGGCCATTGCCGGGGCAACAGTGGGCCGGTACGCCCTGGACGGGGAGACGCATTCCTTTCCGGTCGCGGTGGACCTGCTCACCATGACGCTCGCCAGCGGCACGGTGCACGTGGTGGCCGTGGATGCGCCGGCGATCGGGGAGCGGGTCGAGACGTTGCAGGCGGTCGCGCTGGCCGGCATGGCGACCCAGACGGTGGTCATCACGGCGCCGGCGGCCACGCTCGCGCCCCGCGCGGTGACGGTCGAACTGCGGGATGCGGCCAGCGGGGAAGTCTGGCAACGCGTTCCCGTGCGGGACACGTCCTGCCTGACGCTGATGACCGCGCCGGTGGTCGAGCGCAACTACTATACCGACGAACCGGAGGCCCGCATCCAGTGCGCGCTGGGATTCCCGGACGAACTCCTCGAGCGCATGACCCTGGTCGCCTGGGATGCCGCCAGCAACGAGCTGGCCCGGGTCCGCGGGGGCGGCCGCGCCCCGGTGCTGAAGGTGCCGATCACGGGATGGCCCCCGGGCCGGCACCCCGTGCGGGTGGCGGCGCTCGACGCGCAGGGGCGGGCGGTGGTGGGCGGCGACGCGGAGGTGGTGAAGCAGGCTCCCAATCCCGGCGCCGAGGTCAAAATCGACCGGTTCCGCCGGGTGGTGCTGCACAATGGGAAGCCCTTTTTCCCCTTCGGCATGATTGGGCACCGCTGGACCTCGAAATCCGACATCCATCTCCGGCGCCTGGCCGACGCCGGGTTCACCGCGGTTCAACGCAGCGCCCGGTTGTCGCCCAACCGCTACGGCAAACCTGAGCCCAGCGCCGCCGCCAGCGTGGCGGACACGCCGGCGTTTTACGACAAAGCCGCCGAATACGGCCTGGCGGTCATGGATTTCACGATCGATGTCGGGTCGCAGGCGGGGCTGCCAGGCGATGATCCCGAGGCCTCGCGCTGGCTGTTCGAGGCCCAGCGCTCGCAGTTGGAAACGATGGCGCGGGCCCGCCGGAATCGGCCGAACCTGCTGGCCAATTACAGCGTGGACGAGCCGAACCTGGTGGACATGAACTCGCGCATTGCCGTGGCGGAATGGTATTACACGGCGCTGCAAGAGTGGGATCCGTACCATCCGGTGTTCCTGCTGTTTTCCGGCGGTATCCCGCCCGGCGACAACTGGGTGCGCTGGGGTGAAATCCTGGCGCAGGATGTCTATATCGCGCCCGGATGGGGCGCGTTCCGCAGCGAGCCGAACTACCTGGCGGTCTCCACCGTGCGGGTGAAGCGGCGCGCCGACGCCGTCAACAAGGTGACCTGGATGATGCCCGTGACGGAGGCCATTGATTCCGGGCGCTGGCCCATCGCCCTGTCCCCGGCGGAGCAGCGCGCCGCCACCTACCTGGCCCTGATCCACGGGACCAAGGGCCTGTTTTATTTCGCCCGGACGGCGCTGTTCAGCCAGCCGATGTGGGAGACCTTGAGCGCGCTGGCCGGCGAGGTCAAGGCCTTGGCCCCGGCGCTGCTGGAAGGCGACCGGCTGCCCGTCCGCGTGGAGTATCGGCCGGGCGTCTATGACATTGCGGCGGAACAATGCCCGGACGTGCAGGCGCGCGTGTTCCAGCATCCGGACTCGCAGTCTTGGATTCTTCTGGCCGCCAACAGCCGCTGGTATCCCGTGAACACGACCTTCGCCCTCGATGGGCTCTCGGACGGCCAGACGGTCAAGCGCCTGTTTGGAGGGTCGCCGTCGGAATGGACGATTCGGGATGGCACCTTCAGCGAGACCCTCGAGCGCTTCGGAACCCGCGCCTATGAAATCGGGCGGGCGAGCGCCGGCCGCGGCGCGCCGACGGACGAGCTGCGGCTCACGGTGACGATGAAGCCCGATCCGGAGTCGGGTCAGCCGGTCAAGGACCTGCCGAAGGAGATTCGGCAGGTCCGGCAGCGCCGGAACATCATGCCCAACCCGTCGTTCGAGCGCCATGCCGTTCACCACATTCCGGACTACGTGATGCCGTGGGAGTTTGGCGCGGAGGTGATGGTCGGCCATCCGGATGCCGTATGGGGCGTGGATACCAACCGGGCGTTCCTTGGGCAGGCCAGCCTGCGGATGCGCTACGCGCCGATGGAGTATGCCGGGACATTCTGCGTCTTCTATCCCCCAAAACTGGATCAGCCGACGCCCTACGTGTTTTCGGCCTACCTGCGCGGACGCCAGGAGGGCGCCAAGGCCACGGTCATGCTTCCGAAAGCAGGGGACCAATGGGAAATCCATGGATTCACCCTGACGACGAACTGGGCGCGCTATTCCCTGGCGGTGCAACTGCCCCCGGCGGCCGAAGGTTCCGAATTCATCTACGGGGGCGGCCGGTTGTTGAGCGTTCGGCCGAGCGGCCTGGCCGGATCGGAGATCTGGGTGGACGCCATGCAGATGGAACGGGGTACCGAGCCGACTGCGTTCACCGAACAGTAACGGGCCTTGAAAGGGACTCGGACGTGGGTCGACGTGTTCGATATACGCTGATGGCGGGCCTGCTCGCGACGGCGGCCCCGGCCCTCATCCAGTTCGATGCGGACCGGCGCATCCTGTGGATCACGGATGCCCCGTCCGAGTATCCCTGCACCATGGATCACGTGCGGGCGGCCTCCGAACGGCAGGGATGGGGCTGCGTGACCTACGACCCGGCGGCCGCCACCTACACGATCGCCGCCAGCCTCTGGATTGGCGGGCCGGGCGGGCAGGACACCTACATGCAGATGGGGCGCCCCGAACGGCCGCGGGAGACGTGGATTGTTCACGGGGACGTCGCGGTCTATCCTCGAGTGCTGGCGGACGGCAGGCCGCGGGCCGTCCATCGACTGACCCTCGGGAACGCGACCAACCCGCTGATTCGGGCCGAGTTGAAGATTGCCGGCGCAACCCCGGCCGGCGCGGCCCGCGCCGCGCTGCCGTCGCCCTATCGCGGCGACGTGCACGTCTATCACAGCCGTATCAGCCCCCTCGTCGAGGACGCGGCGCACGCCCTCGGCGCGAAGGAAGGGATCAACCGGTTCTTTTTCACCGGTGGCAACGTGGCGCTGGTGGGCGCCGAGATCGCCTGGTGCAACGGCGGATTCGTCCTGACGAGCCTGACCCTGGCGGAGCCCATCCAAAATACCGTCTTCGCGCACCTGGCCGACGGTATCAACTACTGGGACAAGGCGGGGAACTTGAACAGCAAGCCGATCATTGGCTGCACGTTCCGCGACTGCGGGACGGCCATCCGGCCCATCCTGCGGGTGGCGCTGCACGAGTGCGTGTTTCAGGGGAATGACCGCAACTGGGTCATTGAGAACAACCTCGATACCCTGCAGTTGATCGATTGCCGGGTGGATCCGCCGCGCGGGACCAATCGCCACGAGCGCGCCCGATCCGCGGAATGGGCCTCCCTGGTGGTGGCCAGGAATCATGTCAGGGTGCGCGTGCGGGATGCGCGCGATCAGCCGGTTGCCCGGGCGGCCGTGCGGTGCGCGCCGGACGGCAACGCGAACGCCGCCCTGTCCGCGACCACCGATGCGGCCGGCTGCACGGGCGGCCGCGGCGCGGCCGAGGCGCTGCTGCTGACCGCCTGGACGGAAACCGCGACGGACGACCCGCTGCGCCCGCGGGTGACGCCCTTGACCTACACGGTGCGTGTCACGGCGCCGGGTTTCGACGAGGGCCGGTCGGACCCCTTCACGCCCGACGCGCCGTGGCGCGAGGTGGTCGTGCGGTTGCGGCCGGCGCCGGCGCCGGCGCCCCAGGCGGGAAGGGTCACACGAAACCCGGACGGATCATGAGCCAGCCATCGCCTGACGAGCGGATGGGAATTTATGCCGCCGGGCAGGATACGGCGGTCGCCTTTGCGCGCGACGAGCTGGCCGCCTATCTCGAGCGCATGACCGGCCGACTGCCGGCGCCGGCCGGCCGGATCGAGGATGCCCGATTTGTGCTCGGCACGTGTGAGGATTTGGCCGGGCTCCTGGGCGCCGCGCTCGGGAACGACCGGTGGCAGGACGCGATCGTTCTGAAAAGCCTGTCGGGCCGGCTGGTATTGAGCGGGCCGAATGGGCGCAGCGTGTTGTTCTCGGTCTATGCCTACCTCGAGGACCTCGGCTGCCGCTGGCTGTACCCCGGCCCCGCAGGCGAGATGGTGCCCTCCGGGGTCCGTCCGCGAACGGACGGGTTCGACCGCCGCGAGACGCCGAGCTATCGGTTCCGCGGCATGATGGCCTACCCACTGGCGTTCGAGGAGGGCCGCGATCTCGTGGACTGGATGGCCAAGCGCCGCATGAATTACTACTTCCAGGAAGGATTCCCGGCCGATCATCCCTGCCGTCACGGCCTCGAGTCCGTCGGCGCCGAGGAACGGCAGCGCCGCGCCGCGGTGTGCGACCGGGTCCGGGCGGAAGCCCGGCGCCGCGGCCTGCTCCTCAACCGCTTTGGGCACGGCTGGCTGGACGGCGTGGTGGACCTGTACGCCCGCGAGCAACACCTGTCCGTGGAGGCGGCGCGCGAGGCCCTCCGGGCCAGGGGGACCGACGCCGCGACGAAGCAACTCTGCCTGAGCCATCCGGACGTCCAGCGGCTGCTGGTCCGGCACGTCTGTGAGTTCCTGGAACTCCACGCCGGCGAGCAGGACCTGGCGGCCGTGTACATGGGCGACGACGGAAGCGTCTGCCGGTGCGAACGCTGCCAAACGCGGCCGTTCAGCGCCTGGTACCTCGATGCCATCCGCCGCATCGTGGAGCGCCTGGCTCACACTGCCCCGCGCCTGACGATCGAGTTCGCGTGTTACGCGAGCACCCTGGGCGCGCCGCGCGAGCGCCTGCTCGATGGGCTCGATCATCTGGTCATGATCTTTGCGGCGCTGGGCCGTTGCTACCGGCACACGCTCCGCGATCCGGCCTGCCGGTACGCGGATTGGAAGGCGGACCCCTACCACCCGGAAGGCGAACTCGAGATCGGCCGCAAGCCGCGCAACGCGGATTTCCTCGAGGCCTACCGCGCGTGGCATCCGGAGGTGTCCGTGCCGCGGTATTTCGCGGATTATTTCAACGCGGTCATTCATAAGCCGGGCTACCATGCCATGGCCTACCTGCCCGAGACGCTGGCCGAGGACGTGCGCGGCTACGCGGCGGAAGCGCTCGAGGGCGGCGTGTCCTGCCAGCCGTGCCGGGCGGGGTTCCCGACCCATGTGGTCAATGAAACCTTTGCCCGCCTGCTCTGGGATAAGACCGGGAACGCGCGGGCGCTCCGCGCGGCCTATCTCGGGGACCTGTTCGGGCCCTGGGCGCCGGCGGCCGAACGGCACATGGACGCGATGCGGGACGCCTTCCTGATGCTCGCGCCCGACGAGGATGTCTACGTGCAGCAGGCGACGGACGTCATCCTGCGGGTGGCCGCCGCCCTGGATGCCATCCGGGCCGGATTTGACGCCGCCTTCCCGGCCGCGGCCTTCGCCGGGCCCTATGCCGCGCGCCTGGTGCTCCTCAAGGCCGACCTGCTGTTCTATCGCATGCTGTTCAACATGGTGGCCGCCTGCCGCACCGGCCAGGAGTCCCTGCTGCCGTCGTGCGCCGACGAGGCGCAGGCGTATATCCGTGAGCACCAGGATGAGCTTGAGGCGGTGATGTCGACCAAACCCTTGCTCTTGACCCCGGACCAGGTCCGCCAGGCCCGGTTTATCAAGGACGCCAAGTTCGGCTATGTGTGAAAGGAATCCGCGCATGTCCAACAGCGGGAAGAAACTGCCATGAGCCGGCGACCGAAGTCCGTGAACGTATTTTGGGCCGCTCTGGCGGCGTGGGGCGTGGCGTGCGGGGCGTGGGGCGCGCCGGGGCCGTCGGAGAACCTGGTTCGGAACGGCGCGTTCGCGGCCGGCCTGGACGCGGCCCCCTGGGGCTGGAGTTCCTATGCCGTGTTCAACGCCTCGCGCTGGCATGGCAACCCGCGGATCGTCGAGTTCGCCTTCGGCGCGCAGGGCGTGCGCGTGCGGCCGGAGCAGAAAGGGTTCGATTTGTACCAGCACCTGGACCTCACGGCCATCGGCATGCGCCGCGTGCGGTTCAGCGGCAGGGCCGGGCTCGACGGGCCCGGCGCCCTGCGCGTGGCGCTCAAGGCCTACACGGACGGCGAAGGCGCCGGTGACAAGGGCAAGAGTGTCGCCGTCGTGACGCGCACGGTTTCCGATACGGGCGGGGTCTTGCAGCCGTTCGAGGAGGAAGTCGCCGTGCCGGCCGGCGCGCGCAGCCTCGAGGTCGAGATATACGCCGAGACCGCCAGCCCGTTCGGGCTGGCCGAGTTCCGCGTCGAGCCGGTCTATCCGCCCGCGGCGGACGTGACACCTATTCTCTTGGGCGCGTCGAACGGCGCGCCGCTGACCACCGTCTGGGTCGGTCCCGCGGCCCTGGACAACGAGCGGCTCGCCGCACAACTCCTGCGCCAGTGGCTCTACCTGCTGAGCGGCGCCGCGCCGGACCTCAAGACATGGGATGGTGCGGGCGGAGACACAACCGGCGGATTTTTCATCGGGCGCGCCGTCGTGAAAGCGGGCCTCCTGAGCGCCGCCGCCCACGCCGCGCTGCCCGCCGGCGGATACGCGATCAAGATCACCGACCGCTGGGGCGCGGTGTGCGGCGGGCCGGACAACCTCGGCAACGTCGAGGGCGTGGTGGGGCTCGGGCGCGACCTGGGCATCCGTATCTTCTCGCGGGAGGAAATCCGGCTGCCGGACCACGGCCCGGCGGTGATCCTGCCTGCCCAGGCGCGCGCGGTCCGGCCGGCCCTGGCGCGCGCCTGGTTCGGCGGGTGGCGGCCGGACATGGCGACCCAATACGTCTACGGGTATCATTATGTCCGGGACCACTGGGGCGATCCGTGGGACATCAGCCTGTTTTTCGGGGTCGGTTCCTGGGCGCACTCGTCCCCGTTCCTCGTGCCGCCGCTGCTCTACCAGGCCGGCCATCCCGAGTATTTCGCGATGGTCAAGGGCCAGCGGCTCGCGTTCAAGCCGGGCCAGCGCCAGGACGAGGTGCACCTGTGCCTCTCGAACCCGGAGGTGCACGCGGTGGCGGCGGAGCGGGTGCTGCGCTGGATCGAGCGGCAGCCGGCCTGCACGCATTTCACGCTGTCGCCCGGGGACGGCATGCGCTATTGCGAGTGCCCGGCCTGCGCCGCGCTCAACGGCGGCCAGACGTCCGGCTGGTACCGCAGCGACAGTTGGATGACGTTCGTGAACGGCGTGGCCGAACGCGTGGCCGCGCGGTTCCCCGACAAGCGCATCGTGTCCCTGGCCTACACGAGTTGCACCGAGGAGCCGCCGCGGCGCGTCCGGCCGCGGCCCGGTGTCGAGGTCGTGTATGCCACCTGGCCGAGCGACTGGGGATGCGACGAGCATGCCGTGTGCGACAAGGCGTCCGAGGGGGTCGCGAACCTCTCGGCCTGGACCCGGCTCTGCCCGGGCGGCGTCACGGTCTGCGATTATCCCTGGAACGCCTGCGCCGACCTGGAGCGCCTGCGCTGGCTCCGCGATCGGGGCGTGGCCGGCAGCTACCACCTCAACTTCCGCGGCACGTTCCCGTGGGTGACGCGCTGGCTGCACGGGCAGTGGCTCTGGAACCCCAACCTGGACGCCGGCCGGGCGCTCGACGACTTCATGGGCGAGTTCTACGGCCCGGCGGCGGCGCCCATGCGCCGGTATTACGACCTGCTGGCCGGCCTGATGGCCGGGCATCGGCACGCGCGGCCGGGATATGTCTTTCGCGATACACCGGATGCCCCAACGCTGCTGACCCCCGAGTTCTCGAAGGCTGCCCATGCCTGCTTCGAGGAGGCCTTGGCCCAAGCCGGGTCACGCGGGGCGCTTCGCCGGCGGATCGGCCAGGAACACGAGACCTTCCTGAAGAACGATCTGAGCGTGTTCAACACGGCCACCGGCCTCGAAGGGCGGGACCTGGCGGACTTTGCGCGGCACCTGGCAACGTATGTCCAGATGCTTGCCGGCAATCCGCCCGCCGCCACGGTATTCCGCAACACGCCCGTGCGCGTCTGGCTGGAGCGCGTCGCCCGCCTCGACCTGGGAACCAACCAGCCCTGGGCGAGCGACCCGCTGATCCGGGCGCTGCTGGCCGATCCGGAGGGCGTGATCGGGGCGGAACGCGTGGACCAGCAGCCGGCGCCGGGCGGCTGGCGCGTGCCGGCGCGGAAGTTCTGGGGCCGCGCCTGGCCGGTGTCCCATACTGGCCAGGAGTGCCTGATCCTGCGCCGTGCCGGCGTGTGGCCGGATTCCACCGAGGCGCGCTTCCACCTCGAGGCCGCGCCGGCCGCGGACGCGCGCCTGGTCCTGACCGCCATGAGCGACGCCGGGCCGGTCCCGACCCGGCTCCGGATCGAGGTGAACGGGCAGGTGATCTATGATGGGCCGAGCGCCCTGTCCAAGGACACGTGGCGGGACATGGACGTGCCCGTTCCCGCCGCGCGGCTGAAGCCCGGCCGCAACCGCATCGTCGTGTTCAACACCACCGCGCCGGCGCCGGCCGACCGCGACGGCACCGGCGCGGCGGCCGCGCAAGGCGACATGAGCATCCAGGCCTGGCGGTTCCTGCAGGCCCACGGTCCCGGGTGGCTGGCCGTGGCA
Organism: uncultured Verrucomicrobiota bacterium; assembly: GCA_964515705.1. Classification (GTDB taxonomy): domain Bacteria; phylum Verrucomicrobiota; class Kiritimatiellia; order JAAZAB01; family JAAZAB01; genus CAZEVX01. Next base: position 15,522 of record CAZEVX010000044.1, read on the forward strand.
GAACTCCGCCTGGACGTGGCGCCGGCCGGCGCACTCCCGGGCCCCACACAGGCGGGCGGATTGCCCGCCGCACCCTGAAGGAAAGGATCCTTGCAATGCCGATGAACGCTGGTTTCTACGAAGCCGATATCACGCCGTTTCATGACACGCCCGGCTATCGCGGGCTGACTGACGGGATCGGCACCCCGTCGTCCTGCACGGCCTCTGTCTGGGAATCGGAAGGGCGCGTCGCGGCCATCGTGGGGATGGATGTGATTGCCGTGGGCCGCGACCTGGTGGATGCCGCCCTGGCGGACCTGCGGCCGCGCCTCCCGTCGCTGAGCGTCCTGCTGGTCGGCGCCTCGCATACGCACGCCAACCCCGGCAGCTTCATGCAGCGCTGGGACCGCGACGTGAAGCCGCTGGCCGAGGGCATCGCCGAGCTCTCGCCCGAGATGCGGGACCGCATCGTGCGCGCCGTGCACCGGCTCGATCCGGAGTATTACCGGCTGCTCCAGAAACGGCTGGCGGACGCGGTCTGGAACGCCTACCAGCGCCGCCAGCCGGTGCGCCTGGTCATGGGCCGCGCCACGGTCGACCGCGTGGCCTATAACCGGCGCCAGAAACTCAAGGACGGTACGACGGCCACCCATGCCGGGCTGGGCAAGCGGGCGCGCGAGATCGTCGGTAACGCCGGCCCGGTGGACCGGGACCTGGTGGCCCTCGGCGCGGTGAACGAGCGCGGCGACATGATCGGCGCGCTCGTCAACTTCGCCTGCCATGCCACGGTGGTCCAGGCGAACGCCTTTTCCGCCGACTGGCCCTACAGCATGCGCGAGACGGTCAAGCGCTGCCTGAACCCGCGCATGGGCGTGGTGTTCCTGAACGGGTGTTGCGGGGACGTGACCCAGCTCGATAACTTGAACCCGGCCATCGCCCAGGAGCCACGGACGGAACGGCAGGCCATGATCCTCGGCGAACGCGTCGGATTCGGCGCGGTACAGGCCCTGCGGCCACCGGAGCCGGAGGCGTTTGCCGCGCTCCGGTGCGCGAGCGAGATCCTGCCGCTGCGCTACCGCGTCACGGAGGCGGACGTCCGCCAGGCGCTGTCGGCCCTGACGGCCGTTCCCAACACCGTGCCGCCGGCGAACGTCGGACTGTATGCCAAGCCGCTGCTGATCTGGCAGGTCATGAAACGGGACCCGGTCGCGCGCTGCGAACTGAACGCGATCCAGATCGGCGACCTGCTGCTGCTGACCGCGCCGGGCGAGCTGTTTGCCCAAATGTCGCTCGACCTGAAGGGCGCCTCGGCGTTTCCCTATACCATGGTGGCCGAACTGACCAACGGCGCGATCGGGTATGTGCCGACCCCCGAGGTCTTCGGGCCGGGCGGGGGCGGCTACGAGGCGCAGTTGCGCGCCAGCCCGCTCGAGGTGGAGGCGTTCGAGAAGATCAAAACAAAACTGCTGGAGATGGCCGCCGCCTTCGCGCCCGAGCGCGGGACCCGGCGCG
>CAZEVX010000045.1:0-16887 GCA_964515705.1 uncultured Verrucomicrobiota bacterium
AACTCCACGTGGAGGGCGAAGCTGCGCTGAGCCGTTCCCGTGCGCGGATCGCGCCGGGAGTGACCGCGGACAAGCGCAACTCCCGCAAATCGGGGGGGCGAGAATCCAGGTTGAATCCCGCGCGGGGTGTGGTATGATCGCCTCAAGCCTTGCTTCCACGCAACGGGGACCGCGATGACGCTCATGTGGAAAGATCGGCCGGACGGCGTCCGCCTGCTACGCCTGGAAGGCGCGCTGGACGACGCCGGGACGGCACGCCTCGAACCGCAGTTTGCCGGCAGCACGCTCGCCGCGCGCCTCAACGTGATCGTGGACCTGGCGGCCGTCTCGGTCGCGGGATCTGCCGCGCTGCGCCTGCTGGCGGACACCGCGCGGGCCATGCGTCAGAACGGAAACCGGCTCGTGCTTGCCAATCCCCAGCCGCCCGTGCGCCAGGCGCTTGAACAGGCCGGCCTGCCCGACTTCCCGCCGGTGGCCGCCGACCTCGCCGCCGCCGAGGGTCTCCTGGCCTGACGCCGATCCTCCCGCGGTCCGGCCGCGCGGCGCATTTCCGCGAGCTGGCTTTGCGCTTGATGTTGTCCGTCAAGGTCTGCATTGTGACCGCGGCCGTCAAGTCCGTTTTGGGGCTCACGCTGGCCGGAGCCCTGGACGGGAGATTCACGATGCTCGAGTTCAAGCCTGACGCGGAGGACGCCTTTTGCCGCACGGAAGCCTGGTGGCGCGGCGAGCTGATCGACCGGGTAAGCCTCGCCATCGTGGCCACGAAGCCCGGGGGCCCGCCCGCCCTGGCAGCCGAGCCGGCGACCCTCGAAGAACGCTGGACGGACATCAACTACGTGATCGAGAGCGGGTTGGCGCGTCTGCGGAGACACGTTTTTCTAGGCGAGGCACTGCCGGCGCTGCGGGCCGGCCTGGGCCCGAATTTTCTGGCCGCCACGCTTGGCGGCGCGTTGCGCTTCATGGACGACACCACCTGGATCGAGTCCTGCATTGCCGACTGGGAGACCTTTGCGGGGTTCCCCGATTACCGCCAGAACCGCTGGTACCGGCTGACCGTCTCGATGATCGAGGCCTTGGCCGCGGCGGCCAAGGGGCGGTTCATCGCCCAGATGCCCGACCTGCACGCCAATGGCGACGCGCTCGCCGCGCTGCGCGGCAACGAGGCGTTCCTGATGGATTTCTACGACCATCCCGACCGTGTTCGCCAGGCGCTCGACCACCTCAACACGGTCAACAACGAGATGGTCGACACCTTTTTCCGTCTCACTACAGCGCATGGCCAGCGCGGCAGCACGGGGTTCCTCGTCTGGGGACCCGGCAAGACCTTTCCGATTCAGGACGATACCCTGGCGCTGGTGTCGCCGGCGACGGCGCGCGAGTTTTTGCTGCCGGGCCTGCGGCGCCAGGCGCGCCACGTGGACCACGCCCTGATGCACCTGGACGGCCCCGAGGCGCTCGACAAGCTCGACCTGCTGCTGGACTGCCCCGAGATCCACGGTATCCAGTGGCAGCCCGGCGCCGCCCACCGCGAAATGACCCAGTGGATCCCCCTCATGCAGCGTATCCTTGGCGCCGGTAAACTCCTGTATATCGGTTGCCAGCCCCGGGAACTCGAACCGATCCTGCGCGCCGTGCCTTCCCGCGGTCTGCGCATCGGCATGAACGTCGCCGGCGAGGATACCGGCCGGCGGCTACTCGAGCTCGCCGCACGGCTAACCCACTGACCCGCGAATCCGGGATGTCCTCGGCATCGGCGATACTCCGCGGTTTAGTGTTGACGGATGGCGGAGCGGTTTCTAGAGTAAGTTTCGTTGGTGGCCGAGGTTCTTTCCCTTGAATTCGTGTATCGCGTAGCGAGCCATACGGAAACCCGTGCAAATCGGGTACGGTCGCGCCGCTGTAACCGGCTACGAAATCCGGCAATCCATTTCCGCCACGGGCGGAGAGAAGGACGGAGAGTAGGCCTGATGCCGGGAGTCAGAAGACGTGTTTTGCTGCGTGTGCCGGATTCCCTCCGCAGGAGAGGGCATTGGCCTCTTGGATACGACTGCTTGAAGCCTTCATGCCCGGTGCCGCGCGGGCGTGGAGGCGTTGTTGTTTCCTTCCATCCAACGTTCGAATGGAGCGGGGCCGGACGGCGTCCGCCGCTGGCGGCCGTGGGCATGGTCCACGTTGATCGCCGTCGCCGGCCTGGCGGCGGCGATCTTCCTGGTCGGGGAGCGGCATGGCCGGCGGCCGGACACGCCTGTTGCCGCGGCCGGCCAGCCCGGACAGCGCCTCCCACGGTTTGGCGGGACAGGCGCCGTCCCGAAGGGCTCGGCCGGGTCCGGGGCGGCGGACCGGCAGCCCGAGGTGCCGGCCAGCGGCACGGCGGGCGACGGCGGCCAACGCATGGGGCCGGCCAACACAACGGGGCCCGGCGGGATGACTGTCACGACGCGGTCCGGCGACCCGCAAGCCCTGGCCGATGGCCTTGAGCAGGCGATCCGCCGGCGGTATGGCGTTACGCGGCGGCAGGGCAAGTGGATTCCGACCATCGGCGACGGCACCAACCGGGTCTATATCACGACCGGATGCCTTTCGCCCGGGCGCGTCGGCGCCGCATACACGGCGCAGGTCGAGGCGGTCAGCGGCCAGACCCCCTACCGGTGGGCGGTGGTTGGCGGCGCGCTGCCGCGGGTGTTCGCGCTGGACACGCGGTCTGGCGTGATACAGGGACTGCCGACCGACCCCGTGGCGACCCCCCTGTTCCTGGAAGTCACCGACGCCCGCGGCGCCAAGGATGTTGCCGGGTATGTGCTGACGGTGCTGCCGACCCAGGACCTGGCGATCGTGACGGCCTCGCTGCCCGCCGCCATGCCAGGGGCCGACTACACCGCGCAGCTCCGGGCGGCCGGCGGCGTTCCGCCGTATCACTGGAGCCTGGAGGGCGCCCCGGTTTTGGGAGGCGCCTTGTCTCTGGATGCGCTCGCCGGCATCCTCCGCGGCACGCTCGCGGCATCCGTTCCCGCGGGAGACGTGCCGCTGAACGTGACGCTGTCCGACACCCAGGTCCGTGTCTCCAAAACGTTTCTGTTGCGCTGCGGAGCCCGGCTCGCCATCACGGAGGTGCCCCGTATTCCCGTGTACGCGGGGGAAGCCTGCCAGTTTGAGTTCCGCGCCGTCGGCGGCCTGGAACCGATCGTCTGGGGCCTGACCGGCGACCAGCCGCCGGGACTCGCCTTCCATCCCGCGGGCCGCTGGGCGGGCGAACCATCGGCCACCGGCCGCTACGCCGTGGCGGTCTGGGCGCAGGATGCCGACGGCTGGACTGCCACCGAAGCGTTCACGCTGGAGGTGCGGCCCGAACGGCCGGCGGCGGTCTCCGGTTTTGAGGCGCTGGCGAGCCGATTCCGCGTGGCGTTGCGTTGGCAGGCGCCGACCGGCCGCACGGATCTCGCCGTGCGCATTGTGAGGAGCGCCGATGCCGCGCCGGCGATGCCCGGCGACGGCGTCACGATATACGCCGGGACGGGATCGTCCTGCCTGGACGGCCCGCTGGCCGCCGGCCGCTACCGCTACGCCGCCTTCCTCGAGATCGGCGGCGTCCTTGTGACCGCCGCACCGCCCCCCGCGCTCTCCGTCAGCCTGCCGCCAGACCAGGACCCCTTTGCCGACCGCGTTGTCGCCCGGCATCTGCTGCATACGAATGCCTACGGCGCCGATCGGCTGCCGGCGATCGTCCTCGGTGCGCCCTCCGGGGCGGGGCTCGCGCGCGGATCGCTGGATGTCCTCTCGCTCGGCGCCGCGGTCAACAACGACGATGGTGCCACCGCGCCCTACGGCGGCTATATCGTTCTGGAGTTCCTCGACAATGCCGTCTGGGACGGCCCGGGAGCCGATCTCACCGTGTTTGAAAATGTTTTTTATCTCGATAGCGACGCCGGCCTGCCCGATCCGGACACCCGCTTCATGGAACCCGCCGTGGTGTTGGTCAGCCAGGATGGCGCGACTTGGCGAACGTTCCCGACCGACTTCTCGCCGCGCTATCAGCCCGGCAGCGGGGCGCTCAACCTGCAGCATCCCTATTGCTACCACGCGGGGTTTGCAGGGATCAACCCCGTCTTGAGCTGCGGGAACGACCCGGACCCGACCAATCCGGACGTTTCCGGCGGCGACAGTTTTGACCTGGCCGATGTCGGGCTGGACAGGATCCGCTTCGTGGCGATCCAGTCCACCGGCCACCGCTGGCTCCGGGACGCCCAGGGCGATCTCATCCAGCATACGGAGCAGATGGGCGCCGTGGGGCGGTCCAGCCGCACGGCGGGCTTCGATCTCGATGCCGTGGCCGCCATCTGGTTTCACAGAGTGTCCGCCGCCGACGGCATGGCGGCGGGCGCCCGAACCAGTTCCGTGGCGGAGCGCCGTCGCGCGGGCCGCCTTGACAGGAAGGATGGGCGATGAAGACGCAGTGCGCCTGGGCGGTGGGAGCGGGCCTGGCGGCGGCGATTGGGGCGTTGGGCGCCGCGCCCCAGCCGAGCGCCGGCTACGCGGTGGAGACGGTCTTTGCCAATCCGCGCGCCGATGAAATCCTGGCATCGTTCGACTGGGGCGGGGACGGCGCTCTGTACTATGCCGCCGGCCGGCCGAACTGGGAACCGGGCTTTTCCGTCTACCGCCATGACGGCGCCGCCACCGCGGCCCTGTATGCCGATGCCACGGCGTTCGTCGGCTGGCGGGTGACGGTGATCGGCGGTCGCGTCTATTTCAACGACGGCGGCACGTTGACGCGAACGGCCTCCGCCTATTTCTGCTACGACCCGGCCCAGCCGGCCGTGGCGCCAACCAACCTGAACCTTGGTAGCGATGTCTGGGGCATCGAGACGCGCAACGGGACGGATGTCTGGGCGGCCGGCGGACGGAACGCCGCCCTCTATTACAGCCCGCTTGCGGCCGACGGCAGCCTGGAACACAACCCGCTGGTGAAACTGGGCACGGTCGGGGGTGCCAGCGGGCCGCTGGCCTTTGACGCTGCCGGGACGCTCTACTATGCCGAGGGCTATCATGTTGGCGGGGCCGTCGTCTATCGCTGGAGCGCCGCGGACGTGGCGGCCGCCATCGCCGATCCCGGCGGCGCGCCGTTGCGCCCAGCCGGCCATGCCCTTCTAAGGCTTGCCGCCGGCGACGGCGCCACGGGGCTGGTGCTCGACGGGGAGGGGCACCCGTTGGTGACGGCAACGTCGTTCACGGCGCCGAGCGAGCTGCAGCGGCTGCTCATGGCGGACGGCGCCTGCATCGGGTACGAGGTGCTGGCGCGTTCGGACAGCCGCCTGGAAACGCTCCGCGTGCGCCACGGGCAAGTTCACGTCGGCGCGGCCGACGGCATTTATGCCGTCACCGCCCGGCGACCCCTGCGCCTAGCGGTTCAGGCCGTGGGCGGCGGGGCCATCGGCATCCTCGGGCTCCAGGAGGGTGGCCAGGCCCTGCGGTTCAGCCCGGTGGCCGACGGCGCGGCTCCCTGGGTGGTGCGCGGGCTGGACGGCAACCGCATGCTGGTGCAGGTGGGCGACGGCGGCGCGATCGGCGTGGCCGAGGTCAACGCGGACAACCAGGTCGTCCGTTTCGCGCTGGCGGCCACCGCGGCGCCGGGCTGGATCGCGCGCGGGCTGGACGGCAACCGCATGCTGGTGCAGGCGGGCGACGGCGGCCGCGTTGGCATCCTCGCGCTCGGGCCCGGCGATGTCCCGGCCGGGTTCACCGAGGTGGCCGCCTCGGCCGGCGGCTGGATCGCGCGCGACCTCGACGGCCGGCGCATCCTGCTCCAGGAGGGCGACGGTGGCGCGGTCGGGATCTTACAACTCGACACCCAGGACCGGCCGCTGAACCTGCGCCTGGTTTCGGGGCCGGTGCCCGGCTGGATCGTCCGCCACCTGGCGGAGACCCTGGTGCTCGCGCAGGAGGGCGCCGGCGGCATGGGCGGCGTCATGGCATTGCGCCAGGACGGCGCGCCGGCCGGCTGGCGGCTGTTTCTGATGCCGCTGGGCTGGACCCTGCTAGGGCTGTCCCTGAACTAGCCGCCCGTGGCGAGACTTGCCCAGCCGCGGTGGTCCCGGGCGGCACAATGTGCCGTCCCGCGGTCCGGGGATCTGGGCGGCGGCCCGATGCGCGGAATAGCCAAGGCGGGTTGAAGTGACACGACCCGGTCCAGCCGGCCGGCGTCGCGCCGAAGCGGCGCTATGCCGCGTCGCGGAGGCGGAAGGCTGGACCCCGCCAGAGAGGCGCCGCATCGGCCGGAACGGCAGGTGGGGCCCGGCGTCTCGCCGGGCCGGGAACGGCCGGTCCCGGCTGGCGCGGCCCCGCGCGCTCCAGCCAGACCTTCCGGCTGCCAGCCGGCCAGGCTACGACGTATGGCCATCGACGCCCGGCGCGCGGCCGCCCGCTAGCAGCGCGTCCACGGCGGCCATCACATCCTCCGGCGTGCGCATGGCCTGTAGGCTGCGCCGCAGCGCGGTGGCCAGCGCGTAGCCGCGGGCGTACCCCGCCAGGTGCGCCCGGAAATGCAGCACGCCCGCCTGTTCGGGATGGCGCTTGCGGTGCCGCTCGCCGGTCGCGGGGTCGCCGCCCTTGTGCCGGATCAAGAGGTCGAGGTGCTCCGCGATCAGCGCCCGGCGCGCGGCGGTGTCGGGCGGGCAGTACGTCCGCCCCCCGGCCAGCGCCCAGGCTTCCTCAAAAATCCAGGGATTGCCGATCGCCGCCTTGCCGATCATCACCCCGTCCACCCCCGTCTCGGCGACCATCCGGAACACATCCCGCGCCGACTGCACCCCGCCGTTGCCAAGCACGGGGATCGGGCAGGCAGCCTTGACCCGCGCCAGCGCTTCCCAGTCGGCCGGCCCGGCGTGCCGGTCGTGGGCGTAGCGGGCATGCACCGCGATGGCGGCCGCGCCGCTCTCCGCCGCCGCCCGGGCCACGTCTAGAATCGTCGGCGCGCCGCGCTCCAACCCCAGGCGGGTTTTGACCGTGATCGGCAGCGCGACCGCCTCGCGCATCGCCCGCACGATCCGCCCAATCCGCTCGGGGTCTTTCATCAGGGCGGCGCCGGCTCCCTTGGAGACGATCTTGGGCACCGGACAGCCGCAGTTGAGGTCGATGGCCTGGAACCGGCCCAGCCGCTCGATGTGCGCGGCGGCTTCCGCCAGCCGGCCGGGATCGGCGCCGTAGACGTGCGCGGCCACCGGCGCCTCGCCGGGCGCGGTTTCGAGCAGGTACAGCGAGAGGCGCGATCCGCGCACGATGCCCTCGGCGCTGGCGACCTCGGTGAACCCCAGCCCGGCGTGGAACCGGCGCGCCAGGCCGCGCATGACGGCGTCGCTGTATCCGGCCATCGGGGCCAGCACGACCGGGAACCCGACCGTCAGCGCGCCGATCCGCAGCGGAGCGAGCGGGGTCACAGCAGGCCCTCCCGCCGCAACCACTCGGCCACGGGTTTGGAGGGCAGGCCCATGATGTTCGTGCGCGAGCCGGCGGTGGCCGCGATCAGCGCCTCGCCGCCCTCGTCAATGTCGTAGGCGCCCGCCCGGTCGAGCGGGCGGACCCGCTCCAGGTAGGCCGCGATCGCCGCCGCCTCCAGCCGGCGGAACCGCACCCGGGACTCGGCCAGGATCAGCTCCGGCTCGCCCATCGGCCGAGCGAGCGCCACCGCCGTATAGACCGTGTGTTCCATGCCGGAAAACATCTCCAGAAACGCCCGGGCCTCCTCGAGCGAGCGCGCCTTGCCGACGCAGCGCCCGCGGAACTCGATCAGCGTGTCGGCCGCCAGGCTATAGCGGTCCGGGAAGCGCGCGCGGCACCAGGCGCTCTTGCGGGCGGCGTTCTCGCGCGCCGCTCGGCGGGCGTCGTCCGCGTAGACCACCTCGGCCGCGTCCGGCACGACCACCTCGAACGCCACGCCCAGCGCGGCCAGAATCTTGCGTCGCCGCGGCGAGCGCGAGGCCAGCAGCAGCGGCGCGCGGGATGGGGCGGGGGATGTCATCGGATGCCTGTCAATAAACCGGTTCCGGAGCGGCGCTTCTATGCCATAAGCGCGGCGCGAACGCAAAGCCCAAACGCCGCGCCTCTCCCCATCCCGTCCTTCGGGGATGACAAGAAGATATTGACGCACCATCTCCATGGAGTCACGATGAACGTATGACAGGACCTGGCCAGCCAAACCCCGGCCACACCACGGGTCAGCACGGATGAACAAGGATCGTTGGGACCGTCTTTCGATCGCGCCTTATGCGATGCTGTCCGGCGGCCGGAGGATCGCGTTGCCGGCCGAGGTGCGCCGCACGCCGGCCGCCGGCGGATTGCAACTCGAGGTCACGATCCGCAACCCGTGTGCGCGGCCGGTAACGCCCGGGACCGTGACGCTGTTCGACCTCGATCTCGGCGTGCCGGCGCTCGAGGTCTTCCGCCAGGGATGTTACATGCCGTCCGATCCGGCCGGGTTTTACCGGTTGGCGGCCGGCCGGCCCGCGCCGGCCGCCGGCTCCTGGAATCCGGCCGACGAACCGAAGCACGCCTTGGTGAGCCACACCCTGGCGGTATGGCCGGCCGGCGGCCCGGCGGCGGTCCGGTCGAAAGCCGGGCTCTACCGGTCCAGGCCCGGCGACGGGGTTGTGCTCGTCGGGTTCGCGTCATTCGAGCGCTTCGAGGGCTACTGGGTTTTCGACCCCGCCGGGCGGACCGTCCGGCTGCAGGCGCGCGTGCGGCTCGAAGACGTGGCCCTGGCGCCCGGCGAAAGCGTGCGCCTGGAGCGGGTCCTGGTTCTGTGGGACGCCGACTTCAACGCCGTCCTCGACCGCTATACGGGTCACGTCGGCGCGGCCAACAGTGCGCGGGTGCCGCGCCGCACGGTGACGGGCTGGATTGACTGGCAATACTACCGCGAGGAAAAGACCGAGCGCGAGATTATGGACGCGGTCCGCGCGATGCGGCGGCTGCGCCGACGGGGGATGCCCCTGCGCACCGTGATCGTGGACGGCGGCTGGTGCGCGCATGCCTCCGAATGGCTCAAGCCCTGCGCGAAGTTTCCCGACATGCCGCGCCTGCTGCGGCGCGTACGCCGCGCGGGACTCATGCCGGGCCTCTGGCTGGCGCCCTACCTGACGAACGTCAAGACCGAGGTCGCGCGGCGGCACCCGGACTGGATGGTGCGCGACGCCCGCACCGGCCAGCCGCTCTTCAAGGAGCGCTCCAACGTCGGCCCCTGTTACATGCTCGATTTCAGCGTGCCGGCGGCGCTCGAGTGGCTGCGGCGCATCGTGCGGACGATGGCGCGCGACTGGAAGATCGGCTACCTCAAGCTCGACGGCCCCTGCCTGGCGCATTACCGCGGCGGGCGCTTCCGCGACCCGCGCGTCACGGCCATCGAGCAGGTGCGCCGGTCGCTGGCCGTGATCCGCGAGGCGTGCGGCGACCGCGTGCTGGTCGAGGGCGAGGGGATCTACGGCCCGGCGATCGGCTTCGTGGACACCCAGCGCACCACCCAGGACACCCATCCCTGCTGGCACGACCTGGCCACCGGCCGGCCGCTGCTCAAGGACAACCTCAAGAACGATCTCCTCAGCGCCTTCCTGCACCGGCGCTGGTGGCACGTCCACCGCGAGAATGTCGTGCTGCGCGATTTCGCCTCGCCCTTCCACGCCGGCAAGGCGGCGAACCCGGCGGCCGTCGAGTCGCTGCTCACCGAGAACCAGTTGCGCGTCCAGCTCTCGGCCGCCGCGCTGGCGGGCGGGGCGATGCTGCTGGCCGACCCCCTCGAGGAACTCGAGCGCAGCCCGGCGCGCTTCGGCCTGATCGGCCGGTTCCTGCCGCCCTACGAGGGCGGCCGCTGCCGGGTCCTTGACCCCTTCCGCGGCCAAACGCCGTCCTGTTACGCCGTGACCATCGAGCGCCCATTCGAGCGCTGGCACGTGCTGGGCGTGTTCAACTGGGAGGATGCCCCCCGGGACTGCGAGGTGCCGCTCGGGGTCTGGGCCGGACCGGGCCCGCACCACGCCTTCGAGTTCTGGGACAGCGCCTGGATGGGGATCGCCCGCCGCGTGCTGCGGGTGCCCAACGTCCCCGCCCAGGGCTGCAAACTGATCGCCCTGCGCCCGGCGCGGCCCGGTCCGCAGCTCGTCGGCACCGACCTGCATCTCTTCCAGGGCGCGGTCGAGCTCGAGGCGCTGGACTACCAGCCCGACGGCCTGCGCGTCGTCGTCCGGCATTTCGATCAGCGCGAGCGCAGCCTATTCCTCTACCTGCCGCCCGGGACCGCGCTGCGCGGCGTGCACACCGACGCCCGCGACCACCTCGTGGACGCGCGGCATCCACCGATCGTGCGCCTCCAGTTTAACGGCCGTCGCCGCACGACAATCAGGGTCAGACTTAAAGTTTAAAGTATAGGGCATTCACCGGCAATCCCGGCCCGCGGGGTCCGCGCAAGCAAGCGGGGCGGCGCAAGCCAGGCAGGGAGCAATGACCCGACAGTTCACGGGTTGGGCGATCGGGCTGCTGGCGGCCGGCATCGGCGCGGCGGCGGCCGAGCCGCCGCCGCGGCCGGTCGTCTACCTCGACCGCTCCTGGTATTCCACGGAAACCCAGGCCGTGCTGACCGTGGACTGGGGCGGGGCGCCGGCCGGCGGGATCGGCCGGCTGGCGGTGACGCGCGCGGGCGGCGATCGGCTGGCAGACGCCGACGCCGCCGTGCCTTGTGTCCGGCTCCCGTTCGCCCTGGCCCCGTTCGAGGGCCGCGCCTGCCTGCGCGTGCGCACCCACAAGATTCGGCAAAATGGGTGGGCCTTTCTCTGCGTGCCGCAGCATACTCATGCCACGCCCTACGTCTGGTCCGTGTATCTCAAGGCCGACCGCCCGGGCATGAGCGTGCGGCTGGCCGACGAACGCGGCTATTTCGGGAAGCGGGACGCTGCCCTGACGACGGCCTGGCAGCGCGTTTCGATGGCGGGCACGGTGCCGGCGCGCTGCGGGCGCAACGTGCTGAGCGTCACCGCGCTGCCCGGCCCGGCCGCCGACTGGACCTTCTGGGCGGACGCCGTGCAGGTCGAGGCCGGGGAGACGCCGACCGCCTTCGAGCCGTGACCGTCTCATGAAGAACCAACAAGGATCCTGTATGAAGCATCCGCATCCGGGCCGTTTCCCGTGGAGGACCGTCTTGGCGGCGCTGCTGGCCGCCGGCCTGGCGGCGGGCGCCGAGGGCGTGGACCCGCGCGCCTGGACCGAACTCGATATCGTGCCGATGCCCAAGGAAATCCGGCTGATCGACCAGGACCTCGTCCTGGCGCCGGACGCCGTCACGCTGGTGCTGGGCGCGCAGGCCTGCCGCCAGAGCGAGATCGGGGCGGAATGGATCAATCGCCGGCTGGCGGACGTCGCCGGCGCGACGCCGCTACCGGTAGCGCGTGCCATGCCGGCGGCGGGCACGGCCATCATCATCGGGACGCCGGCGGACCACCCGTTGTTGGCCGAAGCCGTGGCCGCCGGGCTTGTCAACGTTGGGCCGAACAATCCCGGCGAGCGCGGGTATGCAATCCGGCGCTCCGCGGACGGGCGGCGGATTTACCTGGCAGGGGCGGACCCCATCGGGGCGCTCTATGCCTGCGTGACCTTTGGCGAACTGCTGGAGGCGCGGGACGGCCGTGCGGTCTGGCGCGCCGCCGAGGTGCGCGACTGGCCGGACGCCATCTGGGTGGCGCTCGGCTGCCTGTATGCCGGCAACGCGGAGATGCCCGAGCTGCTGAAACGCTTCAAAGATCTCCAATTCGATGCCCAGCCGACGACAATGCGGGCGGCGGCTTATCTCGAGGCCGCGCGCGGCCAGTACGACTGGCTGCTGCGCCGCAAGGTGACCATGATGATGTATCCCCTGCGGCCCGATGGCCAGGCGGGGACCCCCACGAAAGGCCTGGAGATCGTCCGGCAGGGGATTGCCTACGGCGACGAGCGCGGAATTGAGGCCTTCACCTATGCCCTTCCGCCGTATGCCGGGCTGGCGAGCCGCTATCCCGACCTGGCCAAGAGCCGCGTCTGCCCGCGCACGCTCGGGCCGCACGCCGAGCAGAGCCGCCAGTGGCTGCGCTGCTGGAGTCTGGACGACGTCTGCCGGACGACAGCGCGCGAGACTGCCGAGTATATCCGGGCCGCCGGCCTGCGCCACATCGCGTTCCACGACACCGACACCGGGTATTTTGACAACCCCGCCCAGTGGGAGGAACGCTGCGACGTCTGCCGCCAGCGCTGGGGCGACGACTACACCGCCGCCACGCTCCACAAGCACCGCATCTACTACGACGAGATCAAAAAACTCAATCCTGCCGCGCGCCTGCATTTCACGTTTTATCCGTATGGCATCGCCATTCTCGATCCCGAGGCTGGCCGGGCCGCCATGCGCGCGCGCTACGGCCCGACGCCCGCGGCTGACGAGTTGGCCGAACGCTACCGCGCGCGCTACACCGAGTTCTGGCGGCGCCTGCACGCGGCGTTCCCGGCGGAGGACGTCACCTTCTGCATCCGCGAGGCACCCGAGGACGCCGTGCGGGCATTCCGCGCGCTGACGCCTGGCCGTGGCATGTTCACCTGGTTCGCCCTGATGTCGCATGCCTGGCGGCCGTTCTTCTCGGAGGCCGCGACGTGGACCGGGACGTTCGTGGGCAATCCGCGCGATGTGTTTTACCCGCGCTACCTCGACGAGTTCGTGCCGCTCGAGGCGCTGGCCGTGCGCGAGTATTCCTGGAACCGGCGGACGCCCGGCGCGCAGCCGTGGGCGCGCGACGCGCTGCCCGAGAACGAGCAGTGGAAACACGCCGAGCCGAACGGGCCGATCTACGACCTGATCCTGCCGCGCCTGGCGCGCAACGTCTTTGGCCGCGCGGCCGGCCCGGCGGTGGCGGCGGCCGTCTCGCAAAACGTGGACCGGCAGCAGATCTACGATCGGCAGCACGCGCAGTTCGCGTGGCTCAAGGACGTCGCCAAGCTCGAATGGCAGGCCGGCAACGCCGGCCGGGGCGCCGCGGCGCTCGACGCCGCGGACGGCTTGGGGATGGACACCTTTGCCCGGACGCGCTTCACGGTGTTGCGCGAGCAGTTCCGGCTGGCGGCGTGGATGGCGCGCGCCCGCGTCGCCAATGCCCGCGCCCGCGAACTGGCCAGGCGCCAGGACCTGCCTGGCGCCGAGGCCGCAATCGCCGCGGGGCTCGCGGCCGCGCGCGCCGGCCGCGCCGACCGGGAGCGCCTCCTGGCCGAACGCCCCGCCGATCCCGTGCTGCGGGGAAAGGACCATAACCGCTATGCCGGCAACTGGCGCGAATACACCGCCGACCGCGCCGACTTTACGCCCATCGAGGAAACCCTCGCCCGCACGCGCGCGGAACTGAAGAGTTGAAGAAGACGTACGCCGGGAGGATGGACCCCTCGCCCGCACGCGCGCGGAACTGAAAGAGCTCGGCGCCGCTCCCGCCCACGTCGTGACCGCTCTCGGGACGGCCCGGCGCGTGCTCGCCCACCAGGTTTCCGGCCCCGTGCCCGTGGAGGCTGCCGCATCCGATCCCGCCTGGCGACGGGCGTTCCCCATCGAGTCCTTCCTCGTCCTGGGCGCCTCGAATCAACTGGCCCGCGCGCAGACCCGCGTGCGCCTGCTCCACGACGAGACCGCGCTGTACGCCGCCGCGACCTGCTGGACTCCCGGCGGCCGGCCGGCGGCCGACGCCGATACCGTGGAGGTCTTTCTCCAGACCCCGGCGCTCCAGGACGATTACCTCCACGTCTTCGTCTCCGCCGACGGCCGGCTGCGCCAGCAATACAACACCGTGACCGTCGAGGGTGGTGTGACACGCAAGCAAGCCGACAACAACTGGACCTGTCCCGGCCTCGAGCAGGCCGTGGCGCGGGACGGCGCGCGTTGGAGCGCGGTCCTGAAGATTCCCGGCGCCGCCCTGAAAGCCAAGCCTGGCGCCGGGGTCTGGACGATCAACCTTGCCCGCGTGTGTCCGCTGGGGTCCGAGACGGAAATCTCCGCGATCCAGATGCCGGGCGCCGCCGACCTGCACCAGGTCTCCGCTTTCCGGCGCGTGGACTGGACGGCGGAACCCTATCCGCCGCTGACCGTGGCGTTCG
Organism: uncultured Verrucomicrobiota bacterium; assembly: GCA_964515705.1. GTDB lineage: Bacteria > Verrucomicrobiota > Kiritimatiellia > JAAZAB01 > JAAZAB01 > CAZEVX01. The sequence goes on from CAZEVX010000045.1 coordinate 14,134, forward strand.
AGGCGGTGGGTTTCCGGGTGCGCACCGAGACCCTGCCGCAGACCGTGGCCTCGGTGGCCTCGTTCCGGCTCGAGCTCGAGGCCGACCGCGTGCTGCACGGCGTGGCGCTCGAGGCCGAGGCCTACGACGCCGCCGGCAAGCTGCACGCTCGCCGGCGCGTGGCGGCGCCGGACAGCATCGTCTACCGCTGGACGGACCCCGCCCCGATCGTTCTCGAGTTCAACGAGGTCTGTGACCGGGGCGGCGTCCGGGTCCGCCTAACCAGCGAGGAAGGCGGCGCCGAACGCTGGTTCCGGTTCGGAGGGTGGGACGGCACGAACACCACGGCGGCCCTCTTCGCGCCCGGGATCGCCGGCACGACCGGGCTTGCCGGCGTCTGCTATTTTCCCGACCGTGTCAAGGTCGGCGGGCGGGAGGTGCCGCTGCTGACCGGGCCGGCGGGCACGCTCGAGTTCTGGATCAAGCCCGCCTGGCCGGGCCGCTGGCTGCCGCCGCCCTCCAAGGGCGAAGTACGCGTCGGCGGGCATGTCGTCGTGCATTACGGGCCTGTGCGGGACGACCGCCCGGCGATCGTCAACAACTCGCCGCTGGCCGTGCTGCACGACGCCGTCTCGGGGGTGCTGACCGCCTCGCTGCTGGGCGAGCGCCACGCCGGCCATGTGGCCTCGGCCTCGGTGCGCGACCTGGCCGACTGGCAACCCGGCCGGTGGCGGCACGTGGCCGTGGTTTGGGACGCCGCCGCCGAACGTGGCGCCCGCGTGCGGCTGTATCTCGACGGCGCGCGCCGCGCGGGGTGCGTACTGCAGGCGGCCGACCGCCTGCCGCCGGCCGTCACCAACGTCCTGGAAACCGTGAACCCCTTTCCGGTCCAGGTCGGGTCGCTGAACACCGGCTGGCGGCCGGCGGAGGCCGTGATCGACGCCCTGCGCCTGTCGCGCGCCGCGCGTTACGCCGCCGATTTCACGCCGGAGGCGAAGGAACCGGATCTCGACCCGCTGACCACGGCGCGCTTTGCGTTCAACGGGACGCTGGCGGGCGACGGGATGACGCCCGACAGAGCGGTCTATGCCGTCGCGGCCGTCGCCGGCGTGTCGGGGCGGTAAGCATTGACTCAAGGACAGGCATGCAGCACACTCATGGCGTGGTGCCGAATCCACGTTCCCTACCACGAAAGGAATCGTCATGACCGCGCCGTCCGACGTGCTCTCGATTGGCTGGGCGACTCGCGACGTGTCCACGGATCAGCCCGTGGGCATCCGCGGGCAGTTTTTCTTGCGGTTGTCGCAAGGCGTGCTCGATCCGGTCACCGTCACCGCCCTGGCGCTGGGACGCGGGGCGGAGGCGGTGATCTTTCTCTCCTGTGATTGCGTGAACGTGATGCCGTTCCTGGTGCGGGCGATCCGGAATCGGGTCCGGGCGCTGAACCCGGGCGTCCCGGCGGACCGCATCATCGCGCACGCCACGCACACACACGAGGGCGGCGACCTCTATGAGGGACCGGACCCTTACGAAACACCGCCGCGGATGTCGGGCAAGGACTACCAGGACCTGTTCATTGGCCGGGCAGCCGAGGCGGTGGTCGAGGCTTGGACCGGACGCCGGCCCGGCGGCGTGGCCTGGGGCTACGGCTTCGCCTCCGTGGCCCACAGCCGCCGGACGGTGTATTTCGACGATCTCTCCAAGCGCCCCGAGGCGGTTGGGCAGCCCGGCCTGATGGCCAACGGCCACGCGGCGATGTACGGGAAAACCAACGACCCGATGTTCAGCCATTTCGAGGCCGGAACCGACGCGCACCTGAACGTGCTCTTCACCTGTGACGCCGCCGGCGCCCTGACCGGCGTGCTGGTCAACGTGCCCTGCCCGTCGCAGGTGGACGAGGTTGTCTGGAAACTGTCGGCCGATTTCTGGCACGAGACCCGCGTCGCGCTGCGGAAACGGTTTGGCAGCGCGCTGCACGTCCTGCCGCAGTGCGGGGCCGGGGGCGACCTCTCGCCGCACTATCTCTTTTACCAGGCGGCCCTCAAGCGGCGCCTGGCGTTGAAGGGGGTCAGCGAGCGCCAGGACATTGCCGAGCGCATTGCCGGCGGCGTCTCCGAGGTGTGGTCCTGGGCGCAACGGGACATTCGCGGGGACGCCGTGATGCGCCATTCAGCGCGCACGATCGAGCTGACGCGGCGGCCGATCACCCGCGAGGAATACGAAGCGGAGGTTAAGAACCTGGCAGACCTGGCGGACCAGCAACCTTCGACAGACCCCGACCCGATCAAGCGCCTGCGGGCGGACTCGACGCTGGCGTCGCGCCGGCGGCGCTGCCAGGGGGTGATTGACCGGTACCAGGCGGGCGAGGCGACGATGCCGATGGAGCTGCACGTCGCGCGGCTGGGAGAGATCGCCTTTGCCTCGAACTGTTTTGAGTTGTACATGGATTACGCGCACCGCATCCAGGCGCGCAGCCCGGCCCAGCAGACGTTCATCGTTCAGTTGGCGGCCAACGCCGTCGGCGCGGGCGGCTGCGGCTACCTGCCCACCGCGCGCGGCGAGTGGGGCCGAGGCTACAGCGCCACGGTGTACTGCAACCAGGTGAACTCGACCGGCGGCCAGGAACTGGTCGAGGAGACGCTCAAGGACCTGGCAACGCTGTTCGCCCCCTGACCATGCCGCGCCGGCGCCCAAAGACCTTGCCCCGGCAAGCGGTCCATAACTGCGGGAGTTGCGCCTGCCCCTGTTGCCCCGTCAGGCGCCAGACCGTGCGCC
>CAZEVX010000046.1:0-581 GCA_964515705.1 uncultured Verrucomicrobiota bacterium
GCGAAAGCCGCGTCCTCGATATAGCGGCGGGCCTCGGGGTTGCGCCGTTCGATCGCGCGTGCCACGCGGTGGGCGTCCAGTCCGCGTCCGTGGCGTTGCAGCCACAGGAAATGTCGAACCCGGAACGCATACAGGCCTTCGTGGAGCGCGGCGGCGCCCGCGAGGATGGACAGCAGCGACAGCACGGCAAGTTCCGCCGCGCGGCGCCGAAGACGCCGCGCGCGCGCCAGGCCCGCCTCGGCTTGGGCCAGCAGCGCTTGCGCCTGCTCATGGGTCGGGCAGTGGGATAGCGCCATGTCGCAGGAGGACGCGGCGCGCGCCCACTGGCGGGCGGCGACCAGCCGCTGCGCCTCTGCCAGGTGGGAGCGGAGGGCGGCGAGCGCGGCCTGGCACTTCACCTGAATGGACTCGAGGCCGGTCGGGTCCGCCGACAGGGCGGCCGCATTATGGCAGGCCTCCATGCAGCGTTCATACTGGCGATCCGTGAAAGCCTTGTCCGCCTCGGCCACGACCGCATCGAGACGCTGTTCCTGCTCGGCCAGGGCGCGCGACGCGGCGTCGATCCGGTCGCAGTCCCGCCG
>CAZEVX010000046.1:591-16850 GCA_964515705.1 uncultured Verrucomicrobiota bacterium
TCGGCCTCGGCGGCCAGGGCGGCCAGGCGCTGCTCCTGCTCGCTCAAGGCTTGGGCGCTCTGCTGGAGACTGTCAGCGGCCTGCCGCCAGGCGGCGTGCCAGGAAGCCGATTCGTGGACGGTCAGGCTGCTCGCCGCCGGGAGCGCGGCGAGCACGGCCCGACAGTGTTGCAAGCGGCGCTGCTCCAGGTGTTGCGCGGCGGTCTCCGCCTGTTCGGACAGCGCGCGCACCTGCGTCTGTTCGGCCACCGCCCGGGCGGCGACGTCCGTGAACGAAGCGGCATCGTCCGGCATCGGATACATTGCCGCCGCCTCTTTGAAGAGCGCGCAGGCTCGTTCCCAGGCGCCGGCCTGCACGGCGGTCTCCGCCTGTCCGCGGAGATCGGCGGCCTGCTGGCGCAGGGCCGTGAGACGGTCCCGTTCGCGGTCCAGGCGGGCGCGCAGTTCCGCGGGAGACGGCAGCGGCGTGCCGCCGGGCTGCGGCGCCGCCCACTCCGGCGCCCGGGCCTGATCCGTAAGGCCCGCCAGCATTGGTCCGGCGGCGTCCAGGTCGGATAAGGCGTGATCGAACTGGCGGTCGGCCACGCGGCTGGCGGCGCGCGCCGCCAGGTCCGAGGCCTGCCGGTAGCGCAGGGCCTCGGGGATATCCCGGGCAATGATCTGCTCGACGGTGTTGGACAATTCGCTTTGCGGATGGCCATGGCGTTTCAGAAAGGCGGCCAGGGGGTCGGCGGCCGTGGCGGGCCGGTCGCGCATCCGGGCGCGGGCATCGGCCAGCGCGGCGCGGTAATCCTGTTCCTCGATGCGGCCTTCGATCTCGCGCAAGGCGGTGGCGATCTCGGGGTTGTGCGGGTCGAGGTCCCGGAGTTGGCTCAGCAGCGCGCGCGCCTCCTCAAAACGGTCGTCGGCGCGGGCGCTCGCCGCGTCCGCCTTGAGGGCCTCGAGTTTTCGGAGCGCCTCCTCGGCTGCCCGCCGGAATGCGGCGGCATCGTCGGCTAGTTTCCGGCCCTTGGGGCCCGGGAGCCGCAGCGCGGCCGGCCACTGGCCGGCTTCCTTCAGCACCCGGCTCCAGCGCTTGGCTTGGGCATGCTCCTGCATCCGCTGCACGATCTCGATGGCCTTGCCGAAGCCGTCCATTTCCGTGCCGCAGGCCGAGCAGAAGGGCACCTGGATGCGGAACTCGCGGTCGCACTCCGGGCATTGCTTGAACAATCCCTGGCCGCAGCCGGCGCAAAACCGCGCGGCCTTGTCGTTCTCGAGGCCGCAGGCGGGGCAGGCGTCCTCGCCGGCGGCCAGGGCGCCGTGGGGCGCGGCGCGCCGCCCGGCGCGCCCGCCCAGCGTCTCGAGCGCCTGGATCAGTTCGTCGGCGCTGAAGAACCGTTCCTCGGGCTTGGCCTTGACGCACTTGAAAATGATGTCCCGCAGACGGGGCGGCGGCGGGATTTTGTCGGGGTCCACCTGGTCGGGGATTTCCCCGGTCACCATTTCGTACAAGGTCTTGCCGAGGGCGTAGATGTCCGCGGTATGGGTCACGTTCTTGGCGTCGCGCCGCTGCTCGGGCGGCATGTAATAGGGGGTGCCCATCCCGTACCCGGAGATCGAGAGGGTCGAGTCGCGCCCGGCGCGCGCCAGCCCGAAATCCACGATCTTGGGGATGAGGTCGTCGCCATCCTTCGCCAGCAGGATATTGGCCGGCTTGAGATCCCGGTGGATCAGCCCCATGCGGTGGGCGTAGGCCACGCCCTGGGCGACGCCCTTCATCAGGCTGACGGACTCCGGCACCGGCAGCGCGCCGCCGCGCGCCTTGATCCGGTCGCGGAGCGAACCGCCCTCGACGTACTCCATGACGATATAGAATCCGTCGCTGTCGCGGTTGGTGTCGAAAATGCCGACGATATTACGATGGTTCAGCTTGGCGATCAGGAGCGCTTCGTGCTGGAAACGGGCGACGGTCTGGTCCGCCTGTTGGGAAGCCTGCGGGTCGGGCAGCAGGCGCTTGATCGCGACCAGCCGGTCCAGGTGCCGGTCGTGCGCCTTGTACACCACGGCAAACCCGCCGCGGCCGATTTCGGACAGAATCTCGTAGCGCGCCGAGAGCGGGGCGCCGGACGTCGCCGACGCCTGGCCGGGCAAGCCGGGAACCACGAGCGTCGGCCGCTTGCCCACCGAAACCGGTCCGATCCCGGAGCCGGCCGGCTGTTCGGGAATGGTCCGAGCGGCTCCCACCCCGGAAGGGCTGGCTTCCGCTTCCGATGGCCGCGAGGCGCTGGACAGCGGCCGTCCGCACTCGTGGCAGAACTTGGCCTTGTCCGGAATCTCGGAGCGGCACTGGGGGCAGATCATGGTCGTTTCCGCGGGCGGGGCGCCGGGCGCGCCCCGTCGAGGGTCCTAGCGGCGCCGCGTTCTGCCAAAGACCGCCTCGGACAGGCGCGCGGCATCCACGGACACGGTGCGGCTGTCCCGCGCCACGGCGTGCTGTTCGAGGGTTAGGGTCAGCGTGGCGTTGGTCGTGCGCGACAGCCGGTCGGCCAGGTCCACGATCGAAATCCGGGCCGTTCCGGCGTCGTCCAGGGGCTGCCGCGCCGACCACGAGGCGTCCGGCAGCGACACGACGACGTCAAACGCGCCGAACGCCGGCGGGTCTTCCTGCGTTTGCGGCGGACCGGTTTCCGACAGCACCGCGCCCGTATCCAGCACGGTCTCGTAGGATCGCAACGCGAACAGGTCCGCGGTGGCGGCGATCCCGTCATAGGTCAGCGTCAGCGGCGTCTTGGCCACGTCCACGGCAAAGGCGCCCGCCATCAGGGCGGAATCGGCGGCAAGCACGACGGTGTCCTTGGCGACATCGCCGGGGATTGCCACCAGGGTTGGGGGCAGGTCCACGGCGTAAATCACGCAGTCAATGGGAGGGCTCAAGGCGAGCACGACCGGGTCCTTCAGGCAGTTGATCGAGTATGCCATGGCGTCCTTGTTGCCCATGGCGGCGCCGACCAGGCTGAACGGCAGCCCGATTTCGGCCAAGAGCCCGGGAATGCTGGCTCCCCATTCGCCGCTGAGAGTCAGGGGAAAGACATAGGATTCCAGTTCGCCATCGGACGTCCACAACTTGCCGAAGAGGTGTTTGTCCGAGTCGAGCAGCGCGCGCGTCAGCCGCATGCCCATGTGATCGGTCAGCCAGAAGGCCCCGGTCCGGCTCCAGATCGGGAAAAGACCGATGCCCCGGCACGCCTGCATGCCGGTCAGCCGTGGGAAGGTCACGTCGCCCAGGGTCCGCCGCCGCTGCACGCGCTCGACCTTGTAGTCGGAGACCTCCTGCCAGGTGGTGCAATTCGTGCCGGCGGCGGTCACCAGCAGGGATGGCGGCGCGGTCGCGTAGTCCACGTCGGCCAGCGCCAGGCTGATGTTGGTGTGGACCATCTCGTTCGTGCGCTGGCAGGAGACGCGCTCGCCCTTGCGGGGCGGGGAACACGTCGTGCAGCCGGCCGCGAACGCCAGGCAGGCCATCCCGAAGAGCACGCCGATCCAAGCATGTGACGCGCCGGTATCCCGATCGCCGTTCCTGGCAATGTTCGTGCCGCCGCGATGCATACACTACCGCCCTCCAGGCGCAGACAGGAATCCCTCGGCCGCTCCGCGGACCCTCACCCGAAGCGCTGTTCGCGGAAGCGCTCGTATTGCTTCATCAGGCCGGGGGTGATCGAGGCCGGGATGTTGCGCAGGGCGGCCTGCAGGTCCTGCTCGCGCACGACCGGCGCGCTGTCGTCCTTCACGCAGCGCCCGAGCGCGGCGCGCTTGGCGGCGTTGACGATCCCCACGATGTCGCTGCCGGTATAGCCCTCGAGGCGGTCGGCCCAGGCCTCGAGGCCGATCTCCGGCTCGCGCGGCGCGTCCTTCAGGCTGGAGGACAGGATGCCCAGGCGCGCGGCGCGGTCGGGCGGCGGGATGAAAATCTTCTCGTCGAAGCGCCCGGTGCGGAAGACGGCCTCGTCAATCTCCCAGGGCTTGTTGGTGGCGCCGAGCAGCAGCAGCACGTTGGCGCTATCCTCGAACCCGCCGACTTCCGCCAGGAACTGCACCACGATGCGGTTGTCCACCACGGAGTTGCCGCCGCGGCGCGGCAGCAGGCCGTCGACGTCGTCGAAAAACAGGACCGCCAGCGGGTGTTCGCGGGCGGCTTTCACCAGCAGGCGCAGTTTCTGCTCCGATTCCCCGTGCCACTTCGAGCGGATTTGCGCGCCGGACGCATAGTAGAAGGGCGCGTCCAGTTCGTGCGCGATGGCCTTGCCGAGGGTGGTCTTGCCGTTGCCGGGCGGCCCGTAGAGCAGCACGCCGCCGCCGGCCTTGAGGCCCAGCGCCTTGGCCTTCTCGAGCGCTTGCAGCGGATAAATCACCATCTCGCGGATGGTCCGCTTGGCGTCTTCCATCCCGGCGATCATCGCGAACGTCTCGGCCGCCGGGGCGTCGCCGGGGGCGGCGGCCGGCTCGCGGGCGGTGCCGGGCGGCGCTCCGGCGGGGGCGGTGCGCGGCGGCGCGGCCTTCAGGCGCGCGGCGATCTCGAGCCAGCCGTCGGCCTCGTCGGCATAGCGCTGGGCGATGGCGCCGTCGGTCTGGCTGGCCAGGGCCAGGGCGAACTCGGCGGCCTTGGCGGCGTGGAAGACCGCCTCGCGCGGGCGTCCGCCGCGGATCAGGGTCTCGCAGCGCGCCTCATGCTCGCGCTTCTTGTCGAGGAGGAAGCTCATGAGATGCATTCAGCGGAGGAGAGGAAAGGCGCTCGCGGAGGCGCGGAGGCGCGGAGGCGCGGAGCCGATTATAAATGATTGACAACACGTTTGATGCCATCCTTCACGACGGGCACATTGAAGTTGATCAGAAGCCCCGGGTTTTTATTGGCAAGTTTCAGATACGTATGCAATTGCAAAACAAACACGGGCGCCAGTTCCGCAACGGGTCCCAGTTCGCGATGTACGTCGATGGCGCAGCCGATAATCCGGCTGGCTATCATATTCTCGGGTTTTCCCGTATGAGTTAGTGATTTCACCCCTCTCCGCGTCACCGCGAGTTCATTCCTCTTCTCCGCATCTCCGCGAGATCACTTCCCATCCAGCAACTTCTTCACCCGCTCCTGGCCGTCCGCCAGCCGGCTGTCGAGCGCGCCGCCGGCCCGGGCGGCGGCGGCGCCGCCGACGTCGGCGGCGACTTCCTGCTCGAGTTGCCGGCTGAGTTCTTCCATGCTCGGGATATGATCCTCGAGGGCGGCGGCGGCGCCTTCGGTCTCCTTGCCGTAGAGTTTTTCCCAGAAGCGGTCGGCGTCTACCTGCTCGCCGAGCAGGTCCTGGGCCTCCTCGAAGACGTCGGCCACCTGTTCGGGGTCGATCTTGACGACCTGGTTGATGCGCTGGAGCGCGTCGGAAAACTGCTGGTCGGACTCCGCCGCCTGGAGCTTGGTGTAATACTGCTCGAAGACCCAGCGTTTCTGTTCGAGCTTGGTCATCAGCACCTGCGCGGCGCGGTAACTGATCAGGGCGCGCTGGGCGGCGGCTTTCTGGCCGGCCGTCATCGCCGCGCGCGCCTGGTCCCATTGCTTCTTGGAGTCGCGGTCCATCTGCTTGACGCGGTCCTTGACGGTCTCGATGGCGTTCTCGGCCTGGCGGAAGGCGTGCCGCCGTTCCTTGCGCGCGTCGCGCGCGCGCTCTTTCTTGGACTTGAAGAGGTGGGTCATGGGTCGGCTCCTTTCGGGCGGGCCGCGGCGGACGCCGCGCGCTATCCGTCGGTCTTGTCCGGGGATTCGGGCCGCGGCGCCGGGTCGCTTGCCGGCGGCGTCTCCTTGGCCGCGGGCGTGTCGAACCCGGCCAACTCCTGTTCGAGGGCGCTGGCGGCGGCGGGCGTCTCGAAGTCCGCCAGTTGCTCCCGGAACGCCTCGCGGTCGGACTCGCGCTCGCGCCGGCGCCCGGCGCGCTCCAGGTCGCGCGCGGCGTCGGCGCGGTCTTCGGCCTCCTGGACCTTGTCCTCGACGTCGTCAATCAAGTCATCGATCGCCGCGTCCTTGACGCCGGCCATGCCGTAGGCCATGACCTCGAGCATGCGCCCCTTGACCTGGGCGAGGGTGCGCTCGTTTTCGAGCAGGACCGTCAGTTCGCGTTCCGTGGCCTTGTAGGCGGCCAGCAGCGTCTGGAGTTCGGCCTCCAGCAGGCGCTTGCGGGCGGGCGGCGCGGTCTCGTAGACCTTCTTCTTGGCGGCGATCTCCTGGAAGCGGGTGTCGAGGGTCGTTGACAAGGCGGTGCGCCGCGCCGCGTTGGCGGCGGCGGCGCTCTCGATCGTCTGCAGCATGGCCTGCGGGGATTTGTCCTGGTGCAGTTTGCGGAACAGGGTCAGCGCGCCGGCGCCCAGTTTCCGGGTCAGGCGCAGGGTTTCCTGCATGGCGGCCTTGAGCTTGGCGGGGTCCGGCTTGGGCGCCGCCGGCCCGGCGGGCGGAAGCGCGTCTGTCGGAGCGTTCACGGGGTCCTCCTTGTCCGGCGGCGACGCCGGCGCCGCCGCCGGCGCCGGGCGGGCGTCCGGTTCCCGGTATCCGTGGGCCGGGCAGAGCCGGTTGCCGCGATGCCAATGTAGCGCGCAGAACGGCTGGGCGCAATCCGGATGTTGGCAGCGGCCGGCGACGGCATACCGGCTGGGCAAAGGCTTGCCGCAGACACCGCAGGTGTCCATGGCGCGCTAGAACTCCTGGCGCACGCCGAGTTCGGCGAACGGCAGTTGCAGGCGTTCGGCGAAGTCGCTGTTCTTCAAACGCTGGTCGCGGTAGCCGGCGGCCAGGTAGAGGTTGGCGTTCTTGGCGATGGCGTCGAGCGTGACGGCGTAGGCCAGCCCGCCCTCGTAGGACCACAGCCAGGCCCAGCCGTCCTTGTCGGGCACGTCGGTGTTCATGCGCATCGGCAGCACGCGGGTGTTGGCGAACAGGAAGAACCCGCTGCGGCCGAGCGGCACGTTGACGTTGACGCCCAGCCCGGCGCCGAGCCCGGTGGTGGCGAGGCTCTTGCCCCAGGCCGGGTCGTTCTTGAGGTCGTAGTCGTACCACATCCCGCGGACATCGGCGAAGATCCCGAACATCGAGGCGATCTCGTACATCACGATGGCGTCGGCGTCCACGCGGTCCATGTCGCCCAGCGAGCCGTAGAGGCCCTCGACGCCGATCGCCCAGCGTTCGCTGTTGCCGGGCCGGAACAGCAGGCTCGGCCCGAACATGGCGCCGCTCTCGGAATAATCGCCGTCGCCGTAGAGCGCGGTGTCCTTCCAGTGCGCGCCGCCGAGGCGCAGTCCGTAGGAGGCCGTTTCGGAATAGGCGCCCTGCGCCAGCAGCGCCAGGGCAAGTCCCGCGGTCAGCCATCGAAGTCTCGGGTTCATGGGAGTCCTTTCAGTAGGTTGTTGCGTGGCGGGGCGCGAAGCGACGATGGCTCGCGGAGACGCGGAGAATGCGGAGAGGAATCCTGGGCGCAAAGCGCCGTGCCGGAAAAAATCTCGCGTAGGCGCGGAGGACGCTGAACGATAGCCATACGTGCTCCTGCATGTTCCGCTACCGCCAACCTGCGGTCTGCCGCCGTCCGGCCGCCTAGCGCGGGCGGGTGCAGCGGCGCACCAGGCCGCGCAGCAGCAGCAGGCTGACCACCAGGGCGAAGAGCGCCAGGAGGACCAGCGCGATTTCGACCTTGTAATAGATCACCAGGTCCCGCAGCGGGGGATACGATTCGCCTTCGGCATTCGCGCCGCCGATGCGCTCGCGGGTGTCCACGCGCGCCAGGGAGAGCGGAATGCTGACCCAGGCCCTCAGCCAGTCCTCGTCCACGTGGCGCACCCGGCCGACCAGCAGGGCGTCGGCGCCCTTGGCGCTCTCGGGGATGACGTAGGTTCCGCGCACGGCCTTCCACTTGATGGCGGCCTTGTCCATGATGTCCCCGAAGCCAGAGTTCGGGTCCGTCCGCGCCCACTCGTCCTCGATCTCTTTCCAGTCCGCGCCCCGCAGGATCACCACGTGGAAGCGCTTTTCCGCCGAGAGCCGGGCCGCCAGCAGTTCCGTGAAGTTGCGCGGGTCGTTGGCCAGCGGCAGGATGCCGATGTTGGCGACGCCCTCGAGGTGCGGCGCGTTCAGCGCCTCGCGAATCCATTGCTCGATGGCCTGCCCCGCCGCCCGGTCAATGGTCCGCTCGCGGATCACGCCGGTTGGCGCCTGGAAGGCCGCCGGCGCGGTTCCGGCCAGCAGCATCCAGCCCGCCAGCATGGTTCCCAACATCCCGGTTGTCTGTCTGCGCATGGGAGCTCTCCTTTCCGTTCCTGGGGATCACTTGTAGTGCGTCAGAATCCGCTGCAGGGCGTCCATCGCGCCCGGTTCGTAGGTCGAAAGCCGCAGCCGGATGCCCGGCAGGTCCGCCAGCAGTTGGCCGATGTCCGACTCGTGTTTCAGCCCGTAGATGATCTCGTAGGACGCCGTTTCGCTCTCGCGGTCCCACTGCAGCAGGTCCACGTAATTGATGTAGGCCCGGCGTTCCAGTTCGTTCTGGATCGCCACGGCGGCGTCCATCGTCGGGACGCTGTTGACGATCAGGCCCGCCCAGAGCAACTGGTCGGTCTTGGCGAACAGGTCGTCGAGCAGCCCCGCGCTGACCTTGGCGCCGGCGGCGCGCAGGGCCAGCAGCCCGGCGCGCGCGCTGTCCTGCTCGCGGGGGCCGTCGGCCTCGAGGCGGGCCGTCGCCAGCAGCGTGCCGTCCCGCCCGCGCACCGCCTGGGCGTCGGCCGTGGCGCGGTAGCGGGCGAACCGGCCGGTGGTGTTGACGAAGGCGCTGCGGGCCTCGACCCGCACCACGAGGTGCGCCTTGACGGCCCGGCTGAGCGCCGCCAGGTCGGTGGCGGCGGGCACGGCGTCGCTGAACAGCCGGAAATCGCGCCGCACCAGCTCGCGCTCCAGGAGCGGCTTGATTTCCGAGGCCGCGGCCGTCGCGCCGTCCGGGCCGGCGACCGTTTCCTGCCCGATGACCACCGTGCGCAGTTTGCCGAACTTGACCAGTTGCCCGCTGCGCGCTTCCAGCGCCCGGAGCGTGTTGGTCGGCGCGGATGGCGGGCCGGGGGGTGGCGGGAGCGGCACGGTGACCCGCGGCTCGGGCGGCGGGGGCGGCGGGATCGTGGAACAGCCGGCGATCAGCAATACGGCGGCGGCCTGGCCGACGGCCGCCAGGACGCGCAGGCTTGAGCGACGGGTCATGGGGAGTCTCCTGGTTCCGGGATTAGGGTCGGTCGGACGCCGCGATCGGGCACGCGGCCTACAGTGTGGTGATGATTGTTGCAGGCCCGCTGCCCTCGCCGGGCGACGGGGTCGCTCGTGTTCAGACATCCGGGTGGCGGAACGGTTCGACGCGCACCTCGCCATGGGGCGCGCGCAGGGTTTGGCCGGGCGTCAGCCAGTCGCATCGGCCGCCGAGATGCAGCAGGAAGGCGTCCTGCTGCCGGCAGACGCAGGCCGACCCCAGGCGCGCGTCCAGCAGGCCGAGGGCGGCGTGTTTCCAGAGCGCCACGATCGCCTCGTGCGGCCGGCCGCGCTGGCGCAGGATCAGGCAGGCCGGACTGTCGGGCGCCGCGCGCCCGCGGCAGGCGGGCTGGCACGGGTCCGCCTGGCCGCACGCCTGCAGGTCGAGGTCGAACGCCACGCAGGCCGAGTCGTCCGGGTCCGCGCTGCCGAGCGTCAGCAGATGGCGCCGGCCAGCGACGATCGGCGCGCCGTCCGCGTCGCCGACCCGGCGCCCGTCCAGGAAGGTCCCGTGGGTGCTGGGTTTCGCCTGCCGGGCCGGGGCCGGCAGGCGCCGATCGAGGAGCAGGCAGCGATTCCCGTCCAGCCGCAGGCAGCAATGGAACTGGCTGATCCAGAGCACGTCCTCCTCGCGGCGGCTCAGGGGGCGGGCCAGGATGTCGGAGTCCTTGTGGCGGCCCAGTTGCAGGAGCGGCGCGGCCAGCAGGCGCGCGGTCAGCGTTCCGCACCGCAGCGTCAGGCCGCGCGCCTGCGCCGCCGGGGGCGGGCGCTGGACGGGGTGCGGCAGGAACCCGCCGCCCTCGCGCGGCGGCCTGTAATGGTGGCATTTCTTCAGCGGCAGGGTTTTCCAGCGCGGCGGGATGTCGAACTCCGCCAACTCGCGCACCGGATCGCTGGCGCGCGACTTGAGGGCCTCGAGCCCGTTGATGGCCTGGTGCACCTGGGCGTCGCCGGCATGGCCCTGCTTGATGTCATTCTTGAGCTCGATGTTCAGCGTGTGGATCACGTGCCCGATCGTTTCCTGGGCCTTGAAGACATGATGCTTGACCATCGCCCGGAACCAGTGGTCGCCGCCGTCCCGCGTGAAGCCGACGAGCACGTCGTACGAGATTTTCCCGCCCAGCCCCGACGGGGGGGCATAGTTGAAATAGATCGGGATGGGTTGGCCGCGGGAAATTTCCAGTTCGGGCTCGTCACTGTTCAGCAGCGCCTGGTCCAGACGGATTTCGACCCGCAGGTTGGAAAGCCCTTCGCGCAACGGCCGCAGGCGGAACTCGAACGGGAACATCATGTTTTGCACAAACACCCGGCTGCAGTTGAACTGGATGTCCCAGTCGTCACACTGGCTGCGCTCCATGCCATCGGTCCACACGGCGCTGTCGGCGTCCGGCTCGCGGTCGAGCGCCGGCCGGTCGGCGCTCGCCGCGCCGCGCTCCGCCAGCGCCTCGGCCCGCGCGGCGGCCGCTTCCAAGATTCCCGCCCGCCGGCCGGCGGGCGCGCCGCCCGCGCCGGCCTCCGCCGCGGGCGGCTCCGGGGTCGGGTCCGCGCCCGCCGCCGCCGCGATGCCGCTGGCCGGCGCCGGGTCGGCGGCCGCGGCGCGCGTCGGGGCGCTGTCGCGGGAGTCGGCGCCGGGCGCCGCCGCCAAATCCTGGCCGCAGATCGGGCAGAAGGCGGCGGCCTCTTCCGGCTCGAGCGGTTGGCGGCAGTGCGGGCAGGCGCGGGCGGTCATGGCCTCATTTCACCACGTGGGTCGTCGTGCCGGGATGCCTGGCCGCCTCGGCGGTCGTCTCGAGCGCCGACTTCAAGATGCGCTCGAGGCGCTCGGCGGATTCGTCCAGCAGGTTCTTGCGCTCGGCCCAGTCCTTGTCGCGGTCCTCGCGCTTGGCGCGCTCCATCTCCGCCAGCACCCGCACCACGTCGGGGTTGCGCCCGGCCTGCAGCGCCAGGATCACGTCGGCCGATTTCCCCTGCGCCTGCAACTGCTCGTTCAGTTTCAGCAGCGCCTCGCGCCGCGCCGGGTCGTCGGTCATCGCCACCAGCGTTTGCAGGCTCAGCTTGTCCTGGACGGCCGCCCGCTCGGCGTAATCCTGGCGCTCGAAAGCCTTTTTCTTCGCGCGCACGTCGATCCATTTCAAGGCCTCGTCGACCTCGCGCGCGGTGGTCATCTTCGCCAACTCGTCCTGCAGCCGGGCGTCCTTCGTCTGCCGGTCGCGGGTGTAGTCGTCCCACTGGATCTTGACCTTGATCTCGTGGGCGGCCTTCTCGATCTCGCAGGCCATGCGGTAGGCGGCCTCTTTCTGGTCGAGTTCGTGGCGCTGCACCATTTTCAGCAGCGCCAGTTCGCGGTCGCGCTTCTCGGCCGAAATCGCGCGCTCCTGCGCCAACTGCTTGACGTAGTCCTCGAGGTCCTGCTCGCTCTTGAACAGGTGCATCTTCTCGGACGCCACCAGCTCCCGCAGGCGCTGGCCGAACTCGATCTCGCGCCGGCGCAACTCGAGCGCCCCGGCCTGCGCGCGCAACGCGTCAAATTCCTTGCCCGAAAACTCGGCCGCCGCCACGCGCACCAGCTCGAGGCCGTAGCGCTCGAGCGCCGTTTTCAGCGTGGTCTCGAGCGCGTCCTCGACCTGCAGCCGGCGCTGCGGGTCCTTGACCAGGTCGTCGGCCGTCGAGGTCGCGCAGAGGGTCGTCACGGCATAGCGCAGTTCCGCCCGCAAAATCTCGGCGATTTCGTCCGCCATCAGCCAGTCGCGGCTCTTGAACAGGTTGGCCACGAAGGCCGGCGCGCCCTTCTCGGAGAAATGAAAGACGGCCTCGATTTGCAGGTCCAGCGGCAGCTCCTCGTGCGAGCGCAGGCCCTCGAACCGCAGCGGCAGCGTCACGTCGCCGTTGTCCACCAGGATCGCCGTGCGCGGCGGCGGGTCGCCCCACCAGTTGATCTTGCGCGCCAGGCTCTCGAGGGTGTGCCGCCCGGGCCCGAGCACGTCCTTGTACGCCCCGCCGTCCAGCAGGATCGCCGCCGTGCCGGTTTGGATCTCAAGTCCGTTCTTCACCAGCGCCAGGATGTCGCCCACCTCGAGGCGCCGCGCGAACTGCTCGAACCCCTTCTGCCATTGTCCACCGGCCACCTCGTTGCGGCTCTCGGGATGCAGCGCCTGCTTGCAGTTCCAGCAGAACTCCGATTCGTTGCCGACTTTCTTCCCGCAGCCGGGGCATTGCCACCAGCCGCCCGGCGCCGGCGCCCCGCACTTGGCGCAGAACAGGGCCGCCTTCTTGACCGCATGCCCGCAGCGCGGCCAGCCGGGATCCTGCAGGGCGTCCTGCAGGGCTTTGCCGGCCAGCGCCTTGCCGGTGGTCTTGTCCACCAGCGCCCGGCAGGTATCCGAAAAGAGTCCCATGGCGGTCTCCTGAATAGGCGGGTTGTGGTTTGCGGTTGGCGATTAGCCGTTGGCAAGTTGCGGGTTGCGGTTGGTCATTCGTTGTGGTTCTTCGCTGGTTTCAGTGGCCAACGGGAAAGGCTCGAGATATTCGCGTATTCCAGCGGCCGCCCAGGCTGTGCGGCCCTACCCACATGGCGCCATGATTGTCCCAAACCCCGTTCGCCAACCACCAACCACCATTCGCCGTCCCTACCCGCTTTTCCGCCCGCCGGGCTCCCCGCCGTGCTCCGAACAGACCCGTACCCGCTTGCGCTCCCAGCAGTCCAGGCAGATCGGCGCCCCGCATTCCTTGCACGACTGGTTCAGCGACAACTTGCTCTGGTAGGTCTTCGCGCAGGCCGAGCATACCCCGCCGCCGCGGTCAATCTTACTCGTCTCCAGATAGGCATCAAGGTCTTTCCGCGATACCCGGTAAACTTTTCCGACCCGCGAGGCCGGCAACTCGCCCGCCCGGACGAGCTTGTAAATCAACTGGTAATGCACGCCCAGCAGCGCGGCGACGTCGTCCAACGAAAGAAACTCTTTGTCCGGGCTCATGCTGGCCCCTTTCGCCCCCGCGGATGACCGATCTTGACCACTACTTGCCTTTCGGTTCCCTTTTATGCCTGGTTATCTGCATTGTCAAACATTTATTTTCAATATTTTTTATTGGGGATTGACGGGCTGCCTGCTTGGGGATAGGCTGTTGCCAGATTCGGATGTGGTGTCAGGCTTGGATGAAGCTGGTATGAGCGCATCCCGCCCGGTGGACGTCCTCAAGACGGCGCTCAGCACGCTGGTGCTGGTCTCGGGCGCCATTGGCAGTGTCGTCAACCTGCTCCGGGGCAACAGCATCCCGTTCGCCATTTCGCTGACGGGGTTTTTGCTAATCGTCCTGATTGTCCTTTCCGAGGTGCGGGCGGCGTTGCGTGAATCGCGCGCCGCGGCCGCGCAGTCCCGCCGCGCGCCCGCGGACACGGCGGCCTTGTCGGGCGCGGCGTGCCCGGACTGGCTGGACCTGGCCGCGGCCTCGGCCCGCCACCCGGAAGCCCCGGAGGCCGCCGCGGATGGGCGGGTGTACCTGGCGGACTCCGGCGCGCCGGTGATCCGCCTCGTGGCGCTGGAACCGGCGGAGGGCCGCCGCCATGGATGAACGCACGCAGGCGGCGCTCGGCAAGTTCGAGGCCGCCCTGTCGGCCGAGGAGCGCCAGGCGGTGGTTCGCCACCTGCTCTCGGAGGCGCTGGTCGAGATTCCCTGCTGCCAGTGCGCCCGCGGGCGCTTTGTGCTGCCGCCCGGCCGGACGGCGGCCTTCGAGTGCCCGGCCTGCGGCGCGCGCACCTATGCCCGGCAGGACGGGGCCGCGCTGGCCATGGTGTCCGAGGCGCGCCTGCGGCGCATCCTGCGCTTCGCCGCCGCGCGCCCCTGGTTCTGTCCCGAGCACGCCGGCGTCCGCGTCGCGGTCACCGGCGTCGCGCCCGACCCGGCCAATCCCTTTGCGATCCGCATCCAGTTCAACTGCCGCCGCGCGCGCGGCTGGGGCCGCGCGCGCGTCCATGCCGGGGTCCGCGAGGAGAACGCGCTGTCGCTCGAGGCCGCCATGCCGGCCGCGCCTTGAGAGCGCGGAGGAGGCAGCCAGGACGCTCGCGGAGACGCGGAGAGGGTGGAGCGCCTTGTCCCGACCCGGAGTCGTGTGGCGGCCACCCATGCCGGCCCGCGTGGCAGGCGCCTTCCTGATGCATAGCAACCACGGGAATGGCTTTCCCATGCAACACTCCATCAATACCGAGAACACCATCGGCAACCAGCCGGATGGCATGCCGGAAAGCTATATGCTCGCTCCGGGCCAAACGCTGGGCCATTACCGTGTCGTCCGGCCTCTGGGCAGAGGCGGGATGGGAGAGGTCTACGAGGTCAACCATCAGGTCTTTGGCAGCCGGATGGCGTTGAAAACGATTCTGCGGGAGTTTGCGGCCTCCGAGCGCTTTCAGAAACGCTTTCTGGACGAGGCGCGCCTGATGCACCGGTTGCAGAATCGCTATATCGTGCATTGTTCCGATGCCGGGGAGCATGACGGGATCTGGTACTTGGTGATGGATTATGTGGAGGGACCTGCCGGCGAGCCCGTGAACTTGATGACGCTGCTGCAGCAGCGGCGCGAAAAGGCGCTGCTGTTCGAGGAGGAAGAAGGGGTGCTGGTTGGCATGCAACTCTGCGAGGCCTTGGCCTATGCCCACTCGTATCGGGACGAGCAGATCCAATCGGGGATCATTCATCGCGATCTCAAACCGGCCAACGTGCTGCTCAACCGGGATACGCAGTTGCTGGTCACGGACTTCGGTCTGGCGCGGCTGCTGGGGCCTGGGTTCGAACAGAGCGTGATCTCGAGGTCCATGGCCGCGGCGGTGTCCATGGGCGCCCAGGCCACGCGGGGTTCCCGTTCCGGCACGGCGGGGTCAGACCAGGTCGGCACGTTCGATTACATGAGCCCGGAGCAGCGCGAAGGGCGGGAAGCGGACGCGCGCAGCGACGTCTATTCCCTGGGAGCCATGCTGTATGAATTGTTGACGGGGCGCAAGGTGGCGGGAGTGCCGCTGAAACCGAGCCGGGCGCGGAAGGGGTTGGATCCGATCTGGGACATCATCATCTACGAGCGTTGCTTGTGTGCCGATCCTGACGGGCGCTACGCCAGCGCCGCGGAGCTGAAAGCGGATATCTTGAAGGAAGTGCCGTGTGCGGCCGGCGAATGGGCCCCGGCCGGCCTGGGCCCAACCCCTGGTTCGGAGGCAGCGAAGCCGGAAGCGATTGGCCAACTCGCCCACGATCGCGGGCGGCGGGCAGTCGACATCCAGCCAAGATTGACGCCGGCTTCGCCCGCCGAGAGTCCCGTGCCGCCGACCGGTGTTGCCGAGCTGGGGTATTGGTATCGGGATGCGTGGAAACACGGCAAAACATTTTCCGGGCGATCCCGGCGCCGGGCCTTTTGGATGTTTACTTTGGTCGATGTCATTATTTCCTTCGGCGTGGGATTTGCCACGGCAGGGGTTGCCGAAATTCCATATATGATTGTCATGTTTCTCCCCAGGTGGGCGGTTGCGGTGCGCCGGTTGCATGACACGGGACGTAGCGGCTGGTGGAGTCTGCTCCCGATCCTCAATCTCGTCTACTTGTGCGAGGACAGCCAGCCGGGCGTCAACGCGTATGGGCCGAATCCGAAAGGACAATAACGGGGGCTCGGTCGTCTTCCCGCCGCGGCCACGCCCGCGCCGGGGAAGCAGGCGCTCGCGGAGACGCGAAGGAAGCGGAGAAGAGGACGCTCGCGGAGACGCGGAGAGCGCGGAGCGCCGGTAGGGCGCGGCAGCCCTGCCGCGCCGGAGAGGAAGGCGCTCGCGGAGGCGCGGAGAGCGCGGAGAAGAGGAATGAACTCGCGGAGAGGCGGAGAGAGGGTTGTTCGCTGTTTTCAGAGGCTGCCCTTAGCGACATCGATGAGCGCCCGGTGCGGGCACCGGGCCTACAAAGGCATCCAGGCACTTCGGGGGTATCCGGCAGCGGTTTTCTGT
>CAZEVX010000047.1:0-16839 GCA_964515705.1 uncultured Verrucomicrobiota bacterium
GTGCAGGCGTTCCTTGACGACTCCACCTGGAGGGCGAAGCTGCGCTGAGCCGTTCCCGTGCACGGATCGCGCCGGGAGTGACCGCGGACAAGCGCAACTCCCGCAACTCGGGGGGACCAATCCCGGCGGCTTGACGCCGGCCAGCCGCATCCTCTAAGCTGTGACCGCAAGCGCCTATGGGAACGCCGTCTTGTACAAACCCGCCGACATCGAACTCTACCGGGATCCCCGCTATTACTGCGCGTTCCCGTCCGTCGTCCGCCGGCCCGACGGCGAGCTGCTCGCGGCCTTCCGTCGGGCGCCGGACCGCCGGCCCTACGGCGGCCGCTGCTCGCATGCCGACCCGAACGCCTACCTGGTGCTCGTCCGCTCGCAGGACGACGGCCGCACCTGGACGCGCGAGCCGGAGCTGATCTGCGCCCATCCGCTGGGCGGATCGCAGGACCCCTGCCTGGCGCTCCTGCCCGACGGCACCCTGCTCTGCTCAAGCTATCTTTGGATCTGGCCGCAGGCGTCCGACGCCACGGCGGTCCCGTCGTTTTCGTTCGCCGGCGGGTACCTGATGCGCTCGCGCGACGGCGGCCACCGCTGGGAAGGACCGATCCTGCCGCCGCCGGTCCCCGGCTCGACCGGCCGCGACGCCATGGGCCGGCCGCTGCCGGCCTACAACCGCGGCAACCTCCTGGCGGCGCGCAACGGCCTGCTGTTCTGGGCCGTCGCGCGCCGCGACGACCGGCCCGCCGAATGGCCGGCGCCCCCCGTGCCCGACGAGACCGGGTTGCGCGTTATTGCCGGCACCTGGCTCGAGCCGGCGTCTGGCTGATTTTTTTGCGCACGCCACTAACCGGCTGCCTTCCGATGATCCATCCCGCTCCCCAACGCGATGCCCGTCCCGCGCGCCCGGCGGTCCGGCTGGGCCTGGTCATGGCCCTCGGCTTGTTCGGCGTCTGGCTCGCCCCCGGGCGCGTCTTGTGGTTCCCCGCCCCTTTCGCCGGCAGCTCCGCCGCGCTTGCGGCCTGGACGGCGGCGGCCCTGGCCGCCGCGCTGCTCCTGCGCCGCCTCGAACCGCGTCCCGCCCCTTCCGGAGGCCGGGCGGCCGTCCGACTGGCGCGCCGCCTCGCGGCCGCGCTCGCGGCGCCACTGGTCCTGTATGCCGCCCGGCCGGCGGGCGGCGCCGGGTCCTGCCATTCCATGCGCACCCTCTCCCGCGCCGCGTTCGCAGCGTTCCCCTTTCTCTTCGCGTTGCCGGCGTTGCTGTTCTGGAATGCCTTCTGGCTGCACGGGCCGCGGCACATCGAACTCCTGGCCGTCGCGATCCCCGCCTGGACCTGGCTCGCCGCCACCTTCCTAGCCCTGGTCATCCCGCCGCCCGATCCCCCGCGCTGGCCGGCCCTCGGTCTGCGCGACGACAACGCACGCGCCGGGGTCTGCTTCGCGGCTGCACCCGCCGCCCTTGGCACCCTCGCGCTGCTGGCGTCGGGCACGGGACGTTGCGTGGGCATCATCGTCGCGGGGGCAATTCTGTTCCTGTTCGCTGCCGTCCTCTGGCTGCCCGGTCCGCTGCTCCTGCTGCTCGGCCACGCGCCGGCTGACCCCGACCGGCCGACCGCCCCGCAGCCGGCGCGGTCCGGCCCCGGGCGGATCGCTGCCGCTTTGCTCATCCTGCTGGCGTTCCTGTCCGCCTTCGCGCTCTCGTCGGTTCGCACGATCGCCGCCGGCCGGCTGTTCGACCGCTATTTTGCCCCTTACAACGCCGGGTTCTCGCTCGACCAGCCGACGATCGGAAAGTATGTCCTGTGGGAAACGATCCTCACCGTGATCGTACTCCTGGCCCTGTCGGCGGCCCGCGCCCAGGCCGACCGGCGCACCCGCGCCGGTGCCTGGACCTTCGCCCTGCTCGCCACCCTCCTCGGCCTGGGCCTGCTGGCCATGCACCTGGATACCCTGGGAATGCTCGGTTCCTATATCCACACCATGGGCTGGACGCCGCGCCGCGTCGCCGGGCTGGTCCACGGGTTCGGCTGCCTGACACTCATCGCCATCTTCCTCGTCCGGGCCCTGCGCCCGCCGGAGAAATACGGGGACGTTCTAGATAACATATTACATGGTAATATGTTCTGATGTAATTCACACATTTTATGACGCCTGTTGATGCTTGCCATGGCTATTGTATGTCGTTACTAAACAGCACCGGTCAGGCCGCCGCACTCTAAAGGGCGGACGATCGCCGCCGATGCGGACCCGCCGGCTGGTGGGGGCAAGCTATTGTCGGCCACCGGGTGGCCGCAGAACAGGTGGCGGCCGGCGTCCCTGCCGGCCGGAATGGAAGCTGTGAGAGAACCAAGGAATGGAGAGATCAGCGTGTAAGAGTACGAGCAAGAAAATTGCGTGCTCTTTCACGGACTCGCACACGCAAATCCCTTTGCTTGTGCGCCAATCATGGACGTCCCATGATTGGCGCGTAAGCCACGGTTGGACCTGCGCTACGGTCGATATGACAACGCCCAGCGGCGCGGGCCGTAAGACCGCGCCAATCATGAGGATCACGCTGCGCGTGATCGGGAGCACAGCATAACCGGTTGAACGTGAATACGAACACGAAACAGGGATGTGCTTACGCGCGGATTTGGGGCGTCCCTTTGCGCTTGTGGGGTCTTGCGCGATGCGGTACTATTGGCGCATCCGGCCCCGTCGCGATCGCGTGCCGGCCGCGCTTCCGTTCCCATGCACGACTCCCGATTTCAGCGGGCCGCCCCCTGGCTGGCAATGGGCGTGCTGCTGGCGCTCACGGCGGCGCAGCTGCACCGGCAGGGACGTGTGACCTGGTGCGCCTGCGGCGGCTGGGCGCCCTGGGCGGGCGACATCTGGAGCGCCCACAACTCGCAACACCTGTTCGATCCCTATAGTTTCACCCATGTGCTCCACGGACTGCTGTTCTACGGGCTGCTGGCACTCCTTTGCCCGCGACTGCCGTTCGCCTGGCGCTTGGCGCTGGTCGTCGGACTCGAGGCCGGCTGGGAAATTCTGGAGAACACGGCGTTCGTCATCCGGCGTTACCGCGAGGCGACCATCGGGCTGGGTTACGAGGGCGACTCGATCGCCAACTCGTTGGTTGATATCCTCTGCTGCGCCGGCGGGGCGTTCCTGGCACGCCGGATCGGCTGGCGCTGGAGCCTGGCGCTGTTCCTAGCGGTCGAACTTCTCCTCCTGCTCTGGGTCCGCGACAACCTGACCCTGAATGTTCTGATGCTGCTTTTCCCGCTCGACCCGATCAAGGCCTGGCAGATGGGAGGGACGCCGTGACACTTCTGGCAGCGGACACGCACGTGCATCTCCACCCGGACGTCGAACCGGCGCGCACCGTGGTCGCCCTCGCCCGCAACCTTGCGCGTCTGGCGGCGGAAGCCGGCGCCGGCCCGGAGGGCGCGCCGCTCGCGGGGTTCCTAACCGAGCGACACGGCGCGCGGATGTTCGAGGACCTCCGCGACGGCCAATTCATGCCCGCCGGCATCGCGGCCACCCCCGCGCCGGACCCAGCAGTTTTGGTTCTGTCCGGGCCGGCGCTCGCTGCCCGCCTCTACCTGGTCGCCGGCCGCCAGGCGGCGACGCGCGAGCGGATCGAGATACTCGGCCTGGGCATGACCGCGCCGCTGGCCGACGGCCTCGCCGCCGAGGCCGCCATCGAGGCAGTTCGGGCGGCGGGCGGCATTCCCGTCCTAGCCTGGTCGCCCGGCAAATGGTGGTTCGCGCGCGGGCGCCTGGTCCGCGATCTGTTGGCGCGCTGCGGCCGCGGCCTGGCTGTTGGGGACACGGCGCTGCGGCCGGCGGGATGGCCGGAACCGGCCTTGCTGCGACGGGCAAGGGCCAACGGCGCCGCCGTACTGCCAGGATCCGATCCCCTGCCCCTGCCCGGCGAGGACCGCCTGCCGGGCACCTACGGCCTGACCTGCCCGGCGATGCCGGGCGATTCTTCACCGCTGGCGGCGCTGCGCCGGGCGGTCACGGCGCCGGACACCATCCACCCCGCCGGCCGTCGCCGCGGGCCGCTGGACGTCTTTATCGCCCTCGCGCGGCTGCGGGCGGCGGCCCCGTAACCCGCCGGAGACGCTCCGCGGCGCGGGCTTCCGGCTGAAACACAGCCGCGAAACCGGGTGTCGCCCACAGGACCGGCGGCTGCGCGTCGGGCACGAGCAGCGCCTCGCAGTCCGGCCGCGCCTGCAGCGTGGCCAAGGCCCCGGGCAAGCCTTGCACGAAGAGCAGTGTCGAGAGCACGTCGGCTTCCGCGGCTGTCGGCGCCAGCACGGTCACCGAGGCCATGCCCCGCGCGGGAAATCCCGTCCGCGGATCCATGATATGAGCGTATAGCACCCCGTCTAGCATCACGAAGCGTTCGTAGTGGCCGGACGTGGCAACGGCCCGGCCGGCGGCCAGTGGCAGCGCGCCGAGCGTCCGCCCGGGCACGAACGGGTCGCGGACGCCGATCATCCAGGGCCGCCCGCCGCCGGCATCCCCCAAGGCGCGCATGTTGCCGCCCAGGTTCACCAGCGCATGGGTCACCCCCCGCCCCTGCAACTCCTCGCAACACCGGTCCACGGCGTATCCCTTGACAATCCCGCCCAAGTCGACCTCGATGCCCGCCCGGTCAAACGCAACGGCCCCGTTCGACAGTACCAGGTGCCGGTACCCCACGTGATTGAGCACGGCCTGCACGGCCTCGGCCGCCGGCGCCCGCGCCAGCCGCGCGCCGCCCTGGAATCCCCAGAGCCGCATCAGGGGGCCGACCGTGACATCGAACGCGCCCCCGCCGGCCTCGGCGTGGCGCAGGGCCAGATGCAGGACCGCACGCATCTCGGCCGAGACCGGCACCGCGCCCTGCGCCGCGCTAGCGTTCAGCCGCGACAACTCGCTCTCCGGCCGGTAAACGCTGAAGCGCGCCTCGAGCGCCTCCAGCCGGTTCGTCACCAGCGCCGCGGCCTGCTCCAGGTTCAGCGGCTGGGCACCGCCGGCCGGCAGTGACAGCGAGCCGACCGTCCCCATCGCCAGAAAGGTTTCCCGGACCGCCGGTGGGCGTTTCTGGCAGCCGGCCAGAACCGCCACGGCCGCGATAAGGCATACTGTCCGCGGAAAGCACGGCTTCATGGCGGCGGAAGAATACAGGCGGGGGCCGCGTTCGCCCGGCAGCGCTCCTGCGCCGCCCGACGCAGTTCGTCAATGGGAGGCAGACCCGTCCGTTGGCGGTGATCGTCGCCCTGGCGTGCCTGCATGTAGCCGTCCCAGAACTCGCGGGCGCGGCGCTCGCTGGCCGCGGCGCGGTCCGCCGCGCCGGCGGCGGCGGACCGGACGGCCTGCACGAACAGGCCTTCCACCACCGCCACGGCGTGGTCCGGCGTCACGTCGCTCTCAGGCCGCGCCATCCAGGCCAGACTGGTTTCGACAAACGCCTCGAACGGCGGGACCGCTTGCCCGGCGCCATACCGACCCGCCAGGTCCGCATACAGCGCCCGCGCCGCGTCGGTCTCTCCATAACCGGCTAACAACACCACGGCTTCCCCGAGAAAACTGGCGTGCACGTCCCGGAACAACGCCTCCGGATGGCGCGCCAGCATCTCTTCAAATGCCTTCTGCACGCCGGGGAGCAACGCTAAGTTCGGTGTCGTCAGATAGCGATCGGTCGCCGGGTCAAACGCCAGCCGGCCGCGGCGGAACAGCGACACCAGGCATTGATAGATCATCTGGTCACAGCCGCGGTCGGGCGGCGCCAGACCGTCCAGCGAGAGTTGCCGCCCGCGCCAGGCCCAGTAGAGCGCCAGCGTGTCGGGCAGCCGCCAGTCGAGCGGCCCGTAGACGGCGTCCACCCGAGCCATCACGGCCGGATCCAGGCCCAGGCCCAGGCCCGCCACCACCGCGGATGCCGGGGCGCCCGCCGGCGGTGGACGCCCGCCGCCCAGCGCCGCCTGCATCTCGGTCGCCAGCCGCCGCTTATACACGGCGTGGGCGGAATCCATGAGGAATCCGATCTTATGCTGGTAGAGCCAGCCGAGGTCCCGGTAGAGCGCCGGCTGGCGCGGATTGAACCGCAAGCCCTCGTCGCGCAACAGCCGGATGCCGTTGTTGACCCAGCGCCAGCGGTGATCGGGATCGGGGAACAGGACGCTGATGTTATACGCCATGTTCCAAGCCTGGAACGACCAGACCGCCGTAAACTGCGGCTGCAATTTGGCGATCCAGTCGGCCAGTTGCGCGAGTTCGAAAAACCGGCCGCCTTCCTGCAGGTGCAGGGCGCGCAGCCAGAGGAGATCGGCGATCAGGCCGCGAAACCCGCCCAGCGCCACGGTGACAAACGCCATCGCGGGCGGCGCGTCGGCCAGCGCCGCCCCGCCGGCCGGAGCCAGCCGGTCGCGCTCGCGAACGAGCCGCGCCCCGACGCGCGCCGCGCCCCATACCCCCAGCAGCGCCGCCAGGATCGGCATCATCAGCCGGCACGCGGATCGACATCGGTAGATCATGGGCGTCCGTCCCGCCGTGTCAGCCGGCCAACCCAAGCTCGCGGCGGCGGAACAGCCAGATGCCCAGGCATGCCAGCACCCCGCCATACCCAAGCACCAGCACGGCCCAGGCTTCGCCCACCAGCGCCCATGGGATGGTGGTGCCCGTCGACAAATAGGATAGCGGATCGAATCGCGCCATCGGCGGGGTCAGCCAGTAGACTGCCGTCGCCACGGCACTCCCGACGCCCGCCAGCGGCCCGGCCAGCCAGACCGGCAGCCCCCCCGTCTCCACGACCAAGGGACGCGGCCCGGTCCAGGCGCTCAAGGGAATCATCAGGAGATAAGCCCCGGCCGCGAATACCGCCACTGGAAAGGAAAACAGACAGCCAGCCGTCAGCCCCAGCGCACTACACAGGCCCAGGCGGGCAAGAACCAGCAGCAGGGCGCGCGCTACGTTGCCCGCCCAACCGCCCTCGCGGACTCTCAGGCGCACGCCGTCGTCGGTCACGAACAGGATGGTGGCGGGATCGCGGACGTCCGTGTTCCGATAGGTCGCGGTAATGCGGTCGGCCTCCGCGGCGGCGATGGGCGCCAACCGCAGCTGGTGATCCAGGTGCGGCGTGTAGGCGGCCTCGGCCTCCGCCAGGCAGCGGTGGCCGGCGGTCACCCGCCACGCGCCGGTGACCGGCCGCTGGCGCTCGATGTGCGAGGCGGCAAACCGGAACTGCAGGCGCATCGCAGCGGCCAGCTTCCGTCCGGCCGGCACGGGAAACTGCCAAGTCGCCGCGCCGCCCGGCGGCACGACCCAGCGGGGCCGCGTCCCGAGCCCGGTCACGGGCGCCGGCGCCTGCTCCGGCAGCACCCAACTCTGCGCCGTCAAAACGTCATTACGCGGGAGCATTCCGTCCGCCCCCGCCGCCTGGGCACGCCGCGCCGCCCCCAGGACAAAGCTGTAGGTCAAACCTCCGGCCATCCCCAGCAGTGCGGCGTTTAGCGCCATCAGGCCCAGCCATTTGCCGACCCAGAGCGACGCCGGCCAAACGGGCTTGGTCCGCAGCAGGTGCGCTTGCCGGCCAGACACCTCGAGCGACACCGCGCCCGCCGCCGCCCAGGCCGCCGCCCCCGAGAGCAGCACGCTGCTCAAGCCGAAGGCGTAGGACAGGTACACCTGCGCCTCCCCGCCGGCGCTGCCATCCCCGCGGACCACGCGCGGCAACCCCGCCACGCACGCCGCCACCAGCACCGCCAGCAGAACAAGCATGCGCGAGCGGACCGCCATGCGGACGGTCATCCCGACAAAAGGGGTCAGTCCGTACATATGTGCAATTTGGATTTCAGGGCCTTTCGCGCCTGATCTGGCGCCAGACGAAACGCCGATACCGCGCGGCTCACGTTCGAGCGCGCCCCCATGTCCAACGCGGCGCAAATCCAGGCATCACCGACCACGGTGTTGCGTTTCACCCACCAGGCCAAGGCTTGTTTGACCGGGTCTGACTGCTTTTTTTCCCTCACGTCATCACGCGTCAGTCCCAGTCGATTTAAGGCGACATTTAAGACCTGGTCCGCCGCCCGTTCGTCATGGAGACGGAGCCCTTCGGGCCTATACGAGTCGCGCTTCCGATCACATGCCAGCGAATCCGCTCGATTCATCAGCCAATCCCGAAAGACGTCGTTTCCCAGATACCAACCGCGGCGCAACGGTTCCCAATCGCCCGCAGACACCCTTTCCCCGCCGCGATGGGGGAGGTCCTCACGAAGCCTTTCCATTAGCTGTTCATACCGGCGGCGGGCATTCCGCCCCCCGTTTCGCAATCCATAACTCGAGAACAGTCGGGCACGGCACAACCACGGCGGCAGCTTCGCCTGGGCGACCAATGCGGGATAACTGCTCCATGGATAGCTGCGCAAGGGCTGATCCGCCCGCAGCATTCCGGTTCGGACGGGATTGAAATGAATGTATTGGCTGACCAGCCGGAAATACGCCGGTTCCGTTCCGTCCACCGGCACCGCCTTGTATCGGCCTTGAAAGAGATGGCCCACCAGCCGATGCCGGGCGTTGAATCGTTGCGTGTACGTTCCCTGCAGCCACTTCATCCCCGCCACCAGATTCCCCTCGGGAGTCTCCAACAGCACATGGTAATGATTCGGCATCAGAACGTAGGCATGAATGACGAATCCCGTCCGACCGCACGCCTCCGCCAGCGTTTCGGACCACAAGGCACGATCCTCGTCGCCACCGACAATCGCCTCGCGACGATCTCCGCGGCACATCACATGATAGATGGCCCCGGGATATTCGATTCGAATGCTTCTGGGCATAGCCTTATCATCCTCAATGCTAGGATCCGGTCAAGCGCTTTCTGCACACATGTACGGACTGACCCCTTTTATTGAACTTGCACGGGAGGCGGCGGCGGATAGAATGCCGGCATGCATGCGCGCGATTCGGCGGCGACCGTGGGCATTGATTTTGGCGGGACGACGGTGAAGGCCGGCCTGGTTTCGGCCGACGGCCGGGTTCTGGACCGCCTGCGCGCCGACACGGCCGCGGTGCGCCGCCCGGACGCCTGGCTGGCGTTCGCCGGGCAATGCCTGGAGCGCTTCGCGGGGGCGGGCCGGCGGCTGGACGGCATCGGGGTAGGCGTGCCGGGCTTTGTGGATTTCGAGCGCGGGTACATTCACAATCTGACGAACGTGCCCGGGTGGACGGGCATCCCTCTGGCGGACCGGCTGCGGCGGCGGTTTGGCCTGCCGACGCGGGTGGACAACGACGTCAACGCCATGGCGGTCGGCGAATGCGCGCACGGCGCCGGCCGCGGGCTGCGGGACGCGGTATTCGCGACGCTCGGCACGGGGGTGGGCGGCGCGATCGTGATCGACGGACGCCTGTACCGCGGGGCCTATTCGATGGCTGGCGAACTGGGGCACGTGACGATCGACCGCCACGGCCGACGCACGCCCGAGGGACGCGGCGGCCTGGAGACCTACGTCGGCAACCGGCGCCTGGCGGCTGCGGCGGCGCATGCGCTGCGGGCCGGGCGCGCGTCGCTGCTGGCGGAGTTGGCGAACGGGGACCCGCGGCGGATCACACCGGCGCTGATCGCGCGCGCCGCGCGCCGCGGGGACGCCCTGGCGCGGGCGTTGTTCGACGACCTGGCCGACTGCCTGGCGGCGGCCTTCGCCTCGGTGACCTACTTGCTGCAGCCCGAGGCGATCATTGTCGGCGGCGGCATGGCGCGGAGCGGACGGGTACTGTTCGGGCCGCTGCGGCGGCACTTGCGCGAGCGACTGCACCCGCTCTTCGCGGCGCGCCTGCGGATTCTCCCGGCGGCGCTTGGCGAGGATGCCGGTCTGATCGGGGCCGCCGTGCTGGCGCGCCCGGAGGGGGCAGCGCATGTCCGATCGACCGGCCGCCGGGATTCTGACCGCGTCGCGCCGCCCGGGGCGCCGGTCCGGGCGGGCAGGCCGTTCAACCATGTTCCGGGCAGGGGACCATGAGCGGTCACTCGGGCAACACCGCCACCGGGGCGCCGGGGGCCGCGATGCGGGCGGCGGCGTGCAGGTACTGGATGGTCGCGAGGTCGGCAAGGCCCGGCACGACGGCCTTGTAACCGCCGGAGAAGCCGGCCATGAAATGCGGCTCGACGAAGCCCAGCCGGATGCGCCGGTCGGCCTCGACATAGTGGCGCTGGAGCCGGACGACGCCGCCGTCGGGGCGCGGGCCGGCGGGGGCCAGGGCGCGCGGGTCCTGGGCGTCGTGGTAGACGACGCGTCAGCGCGCGGCCGCCGAGCGCCTCGCGCTCGGCGGGGCTACTGGCGCGATGCGAGCCGGTGCCTACAATGATCGTGATACGGTCAGGGGGAACGTCCGCAAACTCGTCCAGCATCCATGGCAGGACGCGGCGCGAAGGGAACGGCCGGGTCGGGCTCCGGGGTGACGACGTTGCCGCGGTTGAGCAGCCAGCGGGGATCCACGGCCGCCTTGCAGCGCCGGCCCTGCGCGGCGGCTTCCGGCCCGTAGCAGCCCAGGAAATCGCGCCGCTTGCGCTTGCCCGTACCGTGCTCCCCGGAATAGACCCCGCCGAGCCGGGCGGATTCGGCTACAATGCGGTCGTAGACCGCGGCGCTGGCGGCGGATTCAGGCGGCGATCAGGACCCACCAGACAACGAGGGCGAAAAAGAGGATATCGAGGATCAGGGGGACATCGGTGAGCAGGATATATTCCGGCTGGTCGCCGCGGGCCTGGCGGTAGACGAGGTCGAGGTAGCGGAACACGCCGAAGATCACGAACGGGATGGTGAAACTGAGGTGGGTGGTCTGGAACTTGGCGACGGTATCGGGCCACTGGGTATAGACGGCGTAGGCCAGGATGACGGCCGCCGCCATGATGGCGATCAACTGATCGAAGAGCCGTTCGTCGCCGGCGGCGAGGCTGGGACGGAAAAGGCCGACGCCGGGCTGATCCATGAGCCGGCGTTCGTGGCGCCGCTTGCAGAGCGCCAGGAAGAGGGCCATCAGGAAGGTGCAGATCAGCAACCAGGGGGAGAGCGAGACGTCGATCGCGAAGCCGCCGGCGATGGCCCGCAGGACGAACCCGGCGGCGATCACGAAGATGTCGAGCAGGGCGACGTGCTTGAGGCGGAAGGTATAGGCCAGTTGCAGCGCCACGTAGGCGGAGAGCGCCATGGCGAAGCGCGGTTCGACCAACCAGGCGCCGGCCATCCCCAGCGCCAGCAGGACCAGGGCCAGCATCCAGGCCACCGAGACGGCCAGTGCGCCGGAGGCGACCGGGCGACGGCGCTTGACCGGGTGGGCGCGGTCGCGGTCGCGGTCGGCGATATCGTTGACGATATAGACGCCGCTGGAGACGACCGAGAATAGCGCGGCGGCGAGGACCGCCCAGCCGAAGAACCGGGGGGCCACGTGCTGTTGCTTGTCCCCCAGGGCGAAGAAGAAGGGCGCCAGGACCACGATGTTCTTGGTCCACTGCCGCGGCCGCAGAATCCGCAGGAGGTCGAGCATGGCAGCCGCAGGGCTGGCCGCGGCGGGGGCGGGGCGGTCGGGCGGGTGTCCTGCCACGGGCATGGCGCGATCCTCGCGGGGGATGGCGGGGCGAACGCGGGTCAGCCGGCCGGCGCCGGCCGCCGGCGGCGGTGGCGGCGGAACCTCAGGCGCGGCACCATCCAGAGCGCTTCCCGGACGATTACCGGGTTCATTTTGGAGCGGCCCGAGCGCCGGTCCTCGAAGACAATCGGGAGTTCCTCGACGCGGAATCCCAGTTTCCAGGCCGTGTACGTCATCTCGATCTGGAACGAGTAGCCGTTCGAGCGGATGCGGTCGAGATCAATGGCCTCGAGCACCTCGCGCCGGAAACATTTGAAGCCGCCGGTCGGGTCGGTGAACGGCATCCCGGTCAGCAGGCGCACGTAGAGGCTGGCGCCCTTGCTGAGGATCAGGCGGCTGAGCGGCCAGTTGATGATGCGGATGCCATGGAGGTAGCGCGACCCAAGGACCAGGTCGGCGCGACGGGCGAGGTCGAGGAAGCGCGGCAGGTCGGCCGGGTTATGGGAAAAATCGGCGTCCATCTCGAAGATGAAGCGGTAGGCGCCGCGCAGGGCCCACTGGAACCCGGCGAGGTAAGCGCGGCCGAGGCCTTCCTTGACAGGCTTGTGGAGTACATGGACGCAGGGATCGTCCGCGGCGAGCGCATCGGCGATCCGACCGGTGCCGTCGGGCGAGTTATCGTCGACCATCAGCAGGTGGGCGGCCGGGCAAGCCGCGCGCACGGCGCCGGCGATGGCGCGGACGTTTTCGGCCTCGTTATACGTCGGGATGACCACCAGAACGTCGGACATGCCGGCACTATACGGAAGGGCTGCGCGCCTGGCAAGCGCAATGCGCCGATTCGCGCTTGCCACGGGCCCGCGCATCGGCCATCCTAGGCAGCGGGCGTTATGCCCCGCCCGGGCTTCTGCCATGACATACCGCCTTTGCACCTACGGAGATCCGGTCTTACGCCGGACCGGGGACCCGATCCCGCGGATCGACGCCGGGATCCGCCGGCTGGCCGACGCCATGCTGCGGATCATGGCCGAGCGGCAGGGGGTCGGTTTGGCCGCCCAGCAGGTAGGCCAGTCGTTGATGCTCTGCGTGGTGCACGTACCGCCGGCGCTGGACGTGGCCGCCTCGGGCGGCCCGCGGCTGCATCCGGACCTCGCGGCCCCGCTGGTCATGGTCAATCCCCGGGTGACAGCCGGCGGCGTACGGGTCCAGCAGATGGAAGGCTGCCTGAGCATCCCGGAAATCTGGGCGCCGGTGACCCGCGCCGCGGAGGTGACGGTCGCCTACCTCGATCTCGAGGGGCGGGAGCGGGAGTTGGCGGCGCGCGGTCTGGTGGCCCGGGCGATTCAGCACGAACTGGACCATCTCCACGGCGTACTGTTCGTGGACCGGGTATCGCCGGTGAAGAAAATCGGCCTGGCAGGCCGGTTGAGGCGCCTGCGCCGCGCGACGGAATCCGCGCTGGCGCCCTGACGCGGATTCACGGCGTCCAGCGGCGCACGGCCTCGATCATCGCCTGGAAGGCCGGGAGGCAGCGCGTCCCGGCGCCGCGGACATAGGGCGAGGCGGTGGGGCAGACGATCAGGCCGCGGCGGTCGCCGAAGGCATCGCGGATAAGGCCCTCCGTCGCGGCGCGGATGGCGTCCGGCGTCTGGTCGTAGAACGCGGCGATCTGCAGGTTGCCCTCGATGCACAGCCGGCCGCCGGCCAGCGCCTTGGCCTCGGCGGCCGGCAGGTCTCCCATCGGCGGCGGCTCGACGGGATGCAGCACGTCGGCCCCCATGTCGAGGAACCCCTGGAACACCTGCCGTACGCGGCCGTGGCAGTGGACGTGGACGCGGCCGCCGGCGTCGTGGATCAGGTCGACAATCGGCTTGTCGTAGCGGACGTTGAACTCGGCAAAGTCCGCGGGGCCGTGCAGCGGCGGGGTCAGGTACTCCTCGCCGGAGAGGCCGAAGAAGGGGCCGACGCCGTGCCCCACCAGGAACGTCACGGTCCGCAGCAGGCGCTCCATCTGCCGCTGGCAGAGGGCGTGCAGCAGGTCGCGGTCGGTGACCGAGAAGAGGGCGAACTGCTCCGAGCCCATCAGGGACACCACCGCGCCGGCCGGGTTGAGCCCGAGATCAACCTGGACGATGCCGCGGTTGCCGAGGGCGCGGTCCGCCTCGAAAAATGCGCCGCACTCGTCCCGCAGGTCCGGCGCCGGCAGCGCGAGGTAGGCCTCGGCGTCGGCGCGGGTCTTGACGAAATAGGTTTCGGCCTGGCCGGGCAATCCCCGCCGGCTCTTGAGCCGCGCGGCCTCGAGGACGCCCCCGGGCGTGGTCAGATGGGTTACCACGCGCACGAAGTCCTCGGAGTGCGGCTGCTCGGCGGCCGTCGTCGGCGGCGGCGTTTCGACGCGGCGTGCGGGCCACGACGTCCGGAGATCGGCGGATTCCTGCAGGCAGGCGCGCAGGGCGTCATAGCTGGGATCGTCGGCCGGAAATCCTGTGCGCACGGTGACGGCGGGGCGATCCATCTCGCCGAGGGCATAGGCGCGGCGCAGGCGTTCGCGGGAGCAGAGCGGCGGCGGGCCGGCTGCCGGGGCGGCGGGCGGGGACGGCGGCGGGCGTTGCCGCCTTAGGAACTCGCGGGCCAGGGCCCGGAAGGCCAGCGTTCCGGGGCCGCGGGGATCGTAGCGCAGGATCGGCTGGCCGAAGCTGGGGGCCTCGCTCAAGCGCACGGTACGCGGGATGGCGGCGGCGTAGACGCGCTCGCCGAAATGCCGCCGGACCTCGTCGATCACCTGGGCCGACAGGCGGGTACGGCCATCGACCATGGTCATGACGATGCCGTCGAGTTGCAGGTCCGGATTGGCGCCGCCCTCGCGCAGGCGGTCGATCAGGCGGGTGATCATGCTCAGGCCTTCGAGCGCCAGGTATTCGCACTGGACCGGGATGATCACGGCGTGGGCGGCGGCGAGGGCGTTGCTGGTGAGGATGCCGAGCGAGGGCGGGCAATCGAGGAAGATAAACGGGTAGCGCCGCTCCTCGAGCAGGGGCGCGAGGGCCGCCTGGAAGCGGTGCAGGTAGCGCTCGGCGCGGGCGATTTCGACCTCGGCGCCGGCGAGGTCGAGTTCTGACGGCAGGAGATCGAGATGCCGCACGGCGGTGGGCACGATGGCGTCCCGCAGCCGGCCGGCGCCGAGCAGCGCGGGGTAGGCGCTGCGGCCGGGCCGCTTCTCGATGCCAAGGGCGCTAGTGGCGTTGGCCTGCGGATCGAGGTCGAGGATCAGCACCCGCCGGCCCTTGTCCGCGAGGCAGGCGCCGAGGTTGACGACCGTGGTGGTCTTGCCAACGCCGCCCTTCTGATTGGCAAAGGCTATGACCCGCGTCGCATGCATGGGGATCGGGGTCGCCACCGCGCGTCTCGTCAAGGAGTGCCGTTTCGCCCCGCGCCGATCATCCCGGCCTGGCGCGCGTAGGCGAACAGGCCGCCGGCGCCGACCACCGGCGCCACGGCGCCGAGGGACTGGAGCGCGAAGGTCTGGCCGGACGGCCGGTGAACGAGCGTGGCGCGATCGAGCTGCAGTTCGGCCTCGTCGCCCGTGCGGAAGGCATCGCGCAGGGGCGCCGCGGCCTCGCAGGGGTACAGTTCGCCGGTGGCGATGGCGTTGCGGAAGAAGATGCGGGCGTAGGATTCCGCGACCACGGCGCGTACGCCGGCGGCGCCCAGGGCGATCGGCGCGTGCTCGCGGGAGGACCCGCACCCGAAATTGCGGCCGGCGATCACGATGCCGTAGGCCGAGCGGGCGGCGCCAGGCGCCACGAACGGCGGCAGATCCTCCGGCAGGCCGCTGAGGGCCAGGGCGCCGAGCCGGGCGTACTCCTCGGGCACCGTGGGAACGAGGTTGAGGTGCCGGGCGGGAATGATCTGGTCGGTGTCGATGTTGTCGCCGAGCACGTAGACCCGGGCGCGGATGATGGGGAGCTGCATGGCCGGTGTCCGTTGGGGTTGCCGATTCCCGGAATCAGAGGAGTTCGCGCGGGTCCGTGATGTGCCCGGTGACCGCCGAGGCGGCGGCCGTCAGGGGCGAGGCCAGGTAGACAGGGGCATCCTTCGAGCCCATCCGCCCGATGAAGTTGCGGTTGGTGGTGCTGACCACCGTTTCGCGGCCGGTTGTGCGGCCGAAGGTGTCCGGTGGGCCGCCCAGGCAGGCAGCGCAGGACGGCGGCGCGATTGGAAGGCAGCCGGCGGCCTGGAAAATCTCCGCCAGGGTCTGGCCGTTGACGCGCTCGGCCGCGAGGGCGTCGGCGACCTCGCGCGTGGCAGGGACCAGGAAGGTATCGATGGCCACCCGCCGCCCCTGGAGGATCACGGCGGCGGCGACGAAGTCGTCGCGTTTTCCGCCCGTGCAGGAGCCGAGATAGACGCGGTCGACCTTGACATCCTTCAGGGTGCGCGCCGGGGCCAGGCGGTCGGGGGCGTGGGGCTGGGCCACGGCCGGCTCGAAGGTCGCGACGTCGTAGGCCAGGTCGCGCGCCACGGCGCCGTCCGGGTCGCCGGCCAGCGGGGCGAAGGGCTTATGGGTGCGGGCGCGGACGTAGGCGAGGGTCTTGTCGTCCGGGGCGATGATGCCGTTCTTGGCGCCGGCCTCGACGGCCATATTGCAGAGCGTCATGCGCTCGTCGATAGAGAGGGCGGCGACGGCCTCGCCGCGGAACTCCATGGCGGCGTAGGTGGCGCCCTCGACGCCGATGTCGCCGATCACGCGCAGGATCATGTCCTTGGCCATGATGTAATCCGGCTTCAGGCCGTTGAAGGTGAACCGCTGGGTAGGCGGCACCTTCAGCAGCAGCTTGCCGGTGCCCATGACGAAGCCGGCGTCGGTATTGCCGATGCCGGTGGCGAAGGCGCCCAACGCGCCGTGGGTGCAGGTGTGGGAATCCGTCCCGAAAATCACCTCGCCGGGCCGCACATGCCCGGCCTCGGGCAGGGCGACATGGCAGACCCCCTTGTAGGATGGCGTGCCGGGATCGTAAAAATAGGGCAGGCCTTGCTCGCGCGCAAACTGGCGCAACGTGTCGACGTTGCGGCGCGCCATGGCATCGTCGGTGAAGATGAAGTGGTCGGGAATGATCACGATGCGCTCGGGGTCCCAGACACGGGCCGCGCGCCCGAACTCGCGCTGGAACACCCCGATCGTGCCCGGCCCGCAGATGTCGTGCGTCAGGAGGATGTCGGCCCGGACCCAGACGTTGTCGCCGGGAACCACCGCGGCCTTGCCCGCCGCGCGCGCCAGGATTTTTT
>CAZEVX010000048.1:0-16737 GCA_964515705.1 uncultured Verrucomicrobiota bacterium
CTCGGCCACGGCGTCCCAGATCTCACCGGCGGGCAGCACCAGCGCGCGCCGGAAAAACCCCTCGCGGAACCCGGCCGACAGCGCCGGCGCCGTGATCCGGAACCGCTGCCCGGCCAGGGCCTGGCCCTCGATCACCAGTTGGAATCCGCCCCCCTGGCCGGGCAGGGTGACCGCGAGCGGCGCGCGGACGCCCGGCGCGAGCGGGATCCCGTCGCCGACGCGGTTGTAACGGTCGCCGCTCCGCGCCTGGACCTGGACGCGCGCCGCCACCGGCGCCTCGATCTCGGCCGACAGCACGAGCGCCGGGACCTCGCGCGGGAAGGCGCCTTGCCAGGCGCACTGCACGCTATTGCTGAGCGCCTCGATCACGATCGCGGCCGGGTCGCCGGCCGCGTCGCCGCCGGCAGCCAGGCGGCGCCCGCCGACGATCTCCCAGGCGCCGGCCCGCGCCAGGTCCTGGGTCACGGCCGACTGGCCGGGCACCAGTTGCGCCGCCCGCCCGAACAGCCGGGCATAGGTTGCTTCCTCGAGCGCGCCGGCGGCCGCGCTCGCCGCCATTGCCAGTCCCGCCGCCAGACAGCGCCCGATCGTCATGGGATGCTCCTCGATGTTGTTTGTGCCACCGCCGCCACATGCCTGCCGTGTGCGGGCATGCGGCCTACAACAGGGTTCCCGTGCAGGCCGGTGGATCCGCCCGCGACGGCGGGATGAAAGGGAATCGCCCGGCGGGGCCGGGCTCCTACAGGCGGAGGTCTCGATTCCAAGTGCGGGAGCCGGGCCCCCGCCCGGCGATTTCCAGACCGGGGGTCGGGTCGCGGCGCGCACTCCACCAGCCGCACGGGCAAAAGCTGCTGTTCGACCCCCGCCGCCCGGCCCTCGATCCGGCGCAGCAGCAGCGCCGCGGCGCGCCGCCCGATCTCCTCGAAGGGATGCGCGACATAGGCGGCCGGCAGGCCGCTGCGCGCCAGGATCTCCGCGTCGTGGTCGAACCCCGCCACGCACGGCGCGCGGCCCCGGCGTTCCGCCGCCGCGCGCCATGCCGCGAGCGCCATTGGCATCAGGCCGCCCGGCAGTTGCGGGATCAGGCCATCGGGCCGGAACTCCTCCAGGCAGGCGCGCAGCGCCCGCTGCGCCGCGGCCGACTCCGCCGGCAGCAGCGCCACCCGCAGCGCGGCGGCCGGATGCCCGGCCGCCGCCAGCGCCGCGCGCATGCCGGCAATCCGCTGCCGGACGGTCAGCCGCCGGGCAGTCACCGCGTAGACCAGGCGGCGGCAGCCCTGCCGCAGGAGCCAGTCCGCCGCCAGCCGGCCGCCGGCGGCCTTGTCGGCGTCCACGAAGGACAGGGCGCGGTCGTGGGGCGACTTGCCCATCAGCACGAACGGAGCGTGGCGGCGGACCAGCTCGCGCGCGTCGGCCCGCAGGCGGGCGTCGTAGTAGGTCAGCAGCAGGCCGGCCACCGGCACGCTGTCCACCAGCGCGGCCAGCGGCTGGCCGCGCTGCATGCGCAGGACCAGGTCGCGGCCCTTGCGCGCCAGTTCCTGCTCGACGCCCCGCAGCAGCCGGGCGCCCAGCGGGTCCTGCAGGTACGCGCGCGACTCGCCATAGCGGCCCACCACCATGACCGCGCCGGCGGCCGGGCGGCGGACCGGCAGCGGCCGGACAAACGTGCCGCTGCCGTGCTCGCGCGCGATCAGCCCGCGCTGCGTCAGCACCGCGGCCGCGTGCCGGAACGTCATGTAGGAGACGCCGAACGAGCGCGCCAGCGCGCGCTCGGGCGGCAGCCGCGCGCCCGCCCGCCAGCGGCCGCGCCGGATGCCGCGCTCGAGGGAGTCGGCAATCCGCAGGTATTCCGGACTCCCGCCCGCTGGACCGGCGTCGATCATCAGCGCCCCTTCGATCCCCGCGACCTCGCGGGACCGGGAACGATGCTAAGTGCTATATAGCACTAGGTCAAGGGATAAATATCCCCAAAGTCGCGGATGGGGATCGGCCGGTGGGGCGAGCTCTCCGAGCGAGCCGCCGCTGGCGGGGCGGCGACACGGGAGTGCGGAAGACGGCTCCGCCGGAGGCGTCGCCCCACCCGCGGATCGGCGGGTAGGGCGGGCGGTCTTGCCTAGCGGGGTGCGTCTAACGCTTCTTTACATGCGGCGCCGCCCGGAGGTCGGCGCCCACCTTCGAAAATGGCGGTTCCTCGCTGTTTTCGGTGGCCAAGCAAGGGTGTCAAACACATCAGGTAACGCCGCGTGAGGCCTGGCGGCCACCGCTGGACGCCAATCCCGGAGCACCCCACGGACGTTGTAGGCCCGGTGCCCTCACCGGGCGTGCTTATCTGTGTCGCTAGGAGTAGCCACCGAAAACAGCGACGAACCCAAATGGCACATCTGGTGGCCCGCGACCTCCGGGCGCGGGCCGGTTCTGGTGTCAAGGGACTTCTGACGCACCCCACTAGCGGGGCTCGGGCGCCGGAAGGAACCCGAGGGTCCGCAGCCAGCGCTCGCTGAGGACCGTCCAGGCCTGGCCGGTCTCGCTCTCGAGGCCGATGCCGTGGCCGGCCTTCGCCCAGACATGCAATTCCGCCGGGATGCCGCGTTGCCGGAACTCGTTGTACAGGGTGGTGCTATTGACGGCGGTATGCTTGTCGGCGCCGCCATGCGCGAAGAACACGGGCGGCGTCCGATCATCTACGCGGAGGTCGTCGCTGAGCGAGCCGTCCGGCTTGAGGGCATACGGGGCGCAGAGCGAGATCACGAAATCGGGCCGGCGCTCGAACGCGTCGGCCGCATCGACCGGATCGTAGCTGCGGCGGTTGAACTGCGTCGCCGCCATCAGCGACAGGTGCGCGCCGGCCGACGGGCCCATGATGCCGAGCGTGCCGATGCCGAACGCCGCGGCGCGCGACCGCACCAGGCTCAGCGCGCGCTGCGCGTCCTGGAGGGCCTTGAGCGGCTCGTTGGACTTGGAGGGCACCCGGTAGCGCAGCTCGAAGGCCGTGATCCCCAGGGCATTGAGCCAGGCCGCGTACGGCGCCATCGGCTCGAGGAGGTGGAACGACCCGCCGGAACAGATAATCACCCCCACGGGCTGGCGGTTGGTTTCCGGCGGCGGGTACACGATCAGGCGCGGCCGCGAGATGTCCCGGATATAGCGTCCGTTGGCATCCAGGTATTCCTGGTTGGGCGGCAGGGTCGTCTGCCCGGGCGGCAGGTCCGCCGGCCAGAGGGGAATGACCTCGCGGTCCTGCGGTTCCGGCCGCCAGGCCGCCCGGCTGATCTTGAGCGTGCCGCCGGTCTCAGCCAGGCCCTCGTTCGTGAGTTCCACGTCCAGCAGGGTGGCGGCCGGCGCCGCGCCGGCGGGAACGGACACGACGAAGGTATACGTTTTGTAACCGCCTTCCCCCAGGGTGATGGTCTTGGCGACGGACACGCCGGCGATCGGCGCGGCGTCCGGGCCGGCGCCCTCGCGGAGCGCGTAGCGAATCACGGCCGGGTGCGGGCGCCCCTCGACCAGCGGCCGCGCCCAGCAGACGAGGTCCAGGTGATAGTTGCGCCCGGCCTGCGCCGGGACCGGCGCCCGCAGCGTCACGCGGTACCGCCCGTTGGAGGGGCAGGTCACCTGCAGGACGCCGCCGGTGACCGCGGTCTCGGCCGGAACGCGCCGCGCGGCGCGGGCGGCGTCCGCGGACGCATCCCGGAAATCGGCCGGCGCGAACGTCAGGGACGACGGCGATGCTGGAGAAGTCGGCGGCATGGAGGGCTCCTGGGGTGCGGTGGCCGGCCGCGCGGTCGCGGCCAGACAC
Organism: uncultured Verrucomicrobiota bacterium; assembly: GCA_964515705.1. Taxonomy (GTDB): domain Bacteria; phylum Verrucomicrobiota; class Kiritimatiellia; order JAAZAB01; family JAAZAB01; genus CAZEVX01. The sequence goes on from CAZEVX010000048.1 coordinate 3,797, forward strand.
AACCACGCGGCGCAAATCCCGGCTAGCAGGGCGGCGCAAGACATGGCGATGGGCTTTCGTGTCGGACGTTACCACTCGAGCCGCAGCTCGCCGGCGGCCGGCGGGTCCGCGATCACGACCGTTTCCGCGGCGGACTCGTAGGTCCCGCCGGCGACCGCGCGCGGCGGGCGCGCCGCGGGATGCGGCAGCCGGAATCGCAGCCGGGCCGTCGGGCGGCCGCCCTCGAGGGCGTAGCGCGCGGCGATCGTGCGGCCGCCGTCGAGCGTCCGGGCCTCGAACGAGACGCGGCCGAAATAGGTCGGCAGATCGCGCCCCGCGATTCGGCCGCCGTCCGCCAGCCAGGCGCGCGGGACGCCGCGCAGCAGGTGCAGATCGCGGCCGTCTTCCAGGGCCAGCATCCAGCGGGTTTGCAGCAGGAACCAGGCTTCCTCCTCGGTCTTGTGCATGCCGCCGCCGTGGGTGTGTTCGTTCCAGGTGTAGGTCTCGCGGTCGGCCATGGCGGCCAGGAGGTTGTAATAGGTTTTGAGGAAGGCCCGGATCTCGCCGCGGCGCAGGTGGGCGATGTCGTGGCGGCTGACGTTGGGCTGGCTCATGGCGACGTTGCGCGTCATGAACAGTTCGGTCTGGGAATGCAGGATGTCCTCGAAGCGGCGGTCGGCGGGATCGAGCGCCTCGAGGAACGCCAGCCAGAGCGGGCCGCCCAGCACGTCGTCGGAGTGCATCACGCCGTGGGAGAAGCGCGGGAGGCCTTCGCAGAACAGGTGGTAGTTGCCCACACCCTCGGCCGTCGGCGGCGCGCTCGAGCGCCAGGTGCCGTCGGCCAGCGGGACCACCGGCGAGCGCGCCATGGCCTCGTCGAAAGCGGCGAGGATGTCGGCGCGCCAGGCCTCGGCTTCCCGCGCCAGGGCCTCGGCGCGCGCCGGGTCGCCGGCCCGCAGCCACTCCGCCGTGCGCCGCAGGCCGAGGCAGGCGAAGGCGTTGTTCAGAAACAGGGACTCGGGAATCACGTTGTCGCAGACCCCGCCGGTAAACAGGCCGCGGCCGGGCCCCTGCGCGGCGTCGCCCTGCCGGGCGCGCCGCAGGCCGATCAGGTAGTCGCAGGCCTTGAGGGCCGGCGCCGCCAGGCGCTCGAGCCAGGCGCGGTCGCCCGCCAGGCGGGCATGCTCGCCGAGCAGGAAGAGCGCCGGCCCGGTCTCGCCCATGGACCCGGCGTAGTTATGCAGGCGTCCGCTCGGCTGCAGCTTGGTCAGGAAATAGAACTCCAGCGCGCGCCGCGCCAGGTCCGGCCGGCCGAAGAGCTCGAAGGCCAGCACGATCGGCATGCTCTCGAACGCCAGCGGGGCGTATTGGCCGATGGCCGGGACCAGCGGGCCGTCCGGCTCCCGCCCGTAGGCGATCAGGTCGAGGTGCAGCAGGCCGGCGCGCACCATCTCGGCGATCCGCGGCTCGGGCAGGTCCACCCGGGCGCCGCGCTCGAGCTTCGCCCGCCAGAACGCGGCGCACTCGGCCTGGCGCTCGGCCAGCACGCCGGGCCGCAGCCGCTGCGCCCGTTCGAGCGGCAGGGGCTGGTGCGGAATCAGCAGCTCGAACTCGACCGCGCCGCCCGGCGGCACCAGGATCGCCTGCTCCGGCTCGGCCATCGGGCGGCCGTTGACCCGCTGCCGGGCGATCGCCAGGTCCGCGCCGTCCGGGCGGATAACGCTGAAGCCGTCCGGCGTGTGGCGGGTCGGCACGCGGGCGCCGGGGAACGATTTGGGATAGCCCAGCGCGGCCGCCTTGAACCAGGCGTAGCGCGGAACGGCGGCGGTGTTGACGCCCCGCACGCGGACGCAGAGCAGCAGCGGCGTCCAGCGCGCGCGTTCGAGCGGCTCCAGGCGCTCGAACTCGGCCTGCTGGTCGGGCGTGAAGATGTGGACCGAGCAATGCCCGTCGGCCACCAGCGCGGGGGTGCCCTCGAGGGTGTCGGCGGTCAGGGGGGTCTCGGCCGGCACGACGAAGGCCGTCAACTCGTAGCGCAGGTCGTCGTCGCGCTGCGTGCCGTGGAGGATCGGCAGGCAGCCCTGCTCGAGGCGGCGGGTGATGGCGGTCACCACGCTCGAGCCGCGCCCGACCCAGAACCGGTATTCCAACGTGGCGAGGTTGCCGGAGCGCGTGGCGGGATGCTGGTAGCCCTGGAAGGTCTTTTGCGAGACCGGCATCGCGTACCCGGCGAGGTGCGGCCGCACGATGCCCCAGCAGCCGGCCGGGAAGTTGGCGTTGACCCGGAACGTCCGGATGTCGCGGCTGAGGCCGAGCCAGGTTTCGTTGACCTGGGTGCGCACGGCGGCGGCGGCCGCGGCAAAGGATTCCTCGGGCTCCTCGGCCAGGCGCTGCTGGTAGGATTTCAATCCGCGCGCCCGGACGGCGGCCTCGACGGCGGCGTAGTCGCGGGGATCGGACGGCAGGGTCACGGCCGCCGCGGCCGCCGGCACGAACAACGGGACCTCGGCGGTCACGTCCCGCAGGAAGAAGGTGAACGCGCGGCCGGGCACGCGCACGCCGAGGCGGGTGGCGCGGCCGCCGGTCTCGAGGCGCGCGCCGCGGATAGTCACTGCCAGCGCGCAGGGCCCGGGACCCTCGAAGCGGAACCGCGCGCCGTCCGCGCTCCCGGCGCCGCGCGCCGGGCGCGCGGCCTCGAGTTCGCCGTGCGCCACCTCGAGCGTGCCCGCCAGCGGGCTGGCGGGCCAGTGGACGACGACGGTATGCGACGGGGTCATGGCGGGATTCCTTTGTTCAGTGGCGGGCAGGACGCGCGTGCCGGACGCTGCGGCGGCGCGGCCAAGTTCTCCGCCGTCGGGCGTCTTACAACAGCAGCGAGCCGGTCGCCACGGCGGCGAACCGGCCCCCGGACACCGGCAGCGGCCGGACATCCAGTTCCTCGATGCGGGCGATGGCGCCGCGCTCGAGGGCCGCGAGACGGCGGTCGAGTTCCGCCCAGCGGGCGTCCTGCCCGCCGAGCCGCAGTTGCAGGACTTCCAGGCCGAAGGGCTTGAACTGCCGCAGCCAGACGGCACGGAACGAATCCTGCAAGCCGGCCAGCGCTCGCCGCAGCGCCGGAATCTCGGCGCGCACGCGCCGGAGATCGCGCGCGGACGTCCGCGCATAGGCCGTCTCGAGGCGGTGCGCGAACCCGGCCTTGGCCCCGAGGAAGGCGGCCAGCCGCCGCGCATGATCGAGGTCGCCGGCGCGCGCGTCGCCGCGCCAGCGCGCCAATCGCCGTGCCAGGCGGCGGTAATGCGCCTCGAGCCGCGGCAGCAGGCGCCGCCCGCGCGCGCCGAGCGGCCGCAGGAAAATGCCCAGCAGCGGATCGTCCCACAGGATGCCGGCGGCCGTGACCGGCGGCCGGGCCCACCAGACATCCAGCGCCGCCGCGGCCGAAGCCCGGTAATCGCTCCCGAACACCGCGCGGTACTGCCGCTCGAGCCGCGGCCGCGAGAGCGTGCGGTGAAACGCCAGCTCGGCGGTGTAGGCCAGGCCGGCCCAGCACGAGTCGAGGTCCGCCCCGTCGGTGCCCGTCCAGATCGTCATCAGCAGCTCGCGCACGCCCGCCCGGCGGCAGGCGGCCACGCAGCCCGCCACGCGCGGTTCGGTCATCCGCGGCGCGTCGTGCCAGAGCCGGCCCCAGACGTGGATGCCGGAAGCCATGATCGGCTCGGCACCCACGGCGCGGTGCTTCGCGATCCGCCGCAGGTAAGGCGCCGGGTCGCGCGGTTTCCGCGGATCGCCGCTGTAGTCCCAATAGGCCAGCTCCACGTTGCGCGGCAGCCGCGCCCGGATGCGCCGCGCGGCGGCGGCGCTGATCGCCGGGTCGTAGTACGCCTCGCCGAGGGGCCGCGCCGGCGTGTCCACCCAGAAAACGAGGTCCGACCAGATGATCGGCTTCAGGCCATGCCGGGCGCAGAGCGCGGCGACTTTTTTTACGTGCGCGAAGAACAGGTCGGCCGGCGGCCGCGGCGGGCCGAAGCGGCCGGACCCGCGCCCTTTGCCGATCTCGACGGCCTCGTCCATGCCGACGCAGATGCGGCGGCTGCGGAAGACGCGCGCCCAGTGGGCGATCATTTTTTCGATCAGGGCATAGGTCGCCGGCTCGAGCGTCAGCAGGGTGCCGCCCTTGCCGTCGGCCAGCTTGGCGTAGGCCGGCCAGCGCAGGGCGTGGGCCAGGTGGCCGAGGGTCTGGATGCAGGCCACCAGCGCGATGCCGAGCCCGGCGGCGTAGGCGTCGAGCTCCCGCAGTTCGGCTTCCGTGTAGGCGCCGCGCAGGTAGCCGAAATACGGTTCGCCCGGCAGCTCGTACGTATCCTCGGTGTAGAGCATGGCCTGGTTGTAGCCCAGCAGCGCGGCGCGCCGCAGCCAGGCCTTGAAATGCGGCACGGTCAGCACGGCGTTGCGCGAGCAGTCGGGCATCAGGCCGAGCGTGCGGAACGGCGTGCGCTCGGCGTAGGACCGGCCGGGGACAACCAGGCCGGCCCAGAGACAGCCGAGCGCGCGCGCCGCCAGCGGGACGGACGCATAGCGGATGCGCGCGGTCGCCCGGTCGCGCGTCACCCGCAGCGTGCCGGGCACGGCCGTGCGCCGGAAGGCCAGCGCGAGTTCCCCGGCGCGCGGCCGCCCCGCGCGCAGCGGATACTCCTCGGCCAGGGCGCGCAGCAGGGCATGCAGGTCGGCGGGCGTGTCGGCGGGCTGCCAGCAGAGGCGGGGTGTTGCGATCATGAGGGGCCCAGCCATCTCACCGGAACAAGGTCATCATGCCGCCCGGCACGAACTCGTAGGCGCCCATGTCCACCCGGCCGCTGAAACGGTCCACCCGCGCGTGCCCGTCGAGATCGCGCGTGTCCCGCAGCCAGTCCTCGGTCAGCCCGGCGTCGAGGCAGGGCGAGCCGGCCGCCAGCCGGAAGTTGTCGGCGGCCGGCGCCGCGAACGCCGGGTTGGTCGCGGTGTTGCCGCTGCCGGCCAGCAGCGGCGCGGCGCAGGTGTTGGAGGCGGTCATGTTGGCGAACAGCATGTAGTTGGACCCGGAAGGCGCGGAGTTGCCGTAGACGATGCAGTTGACCAGCAGGTTGGTGACGGCGTCGTTACGCGGTTGGACGCCGCCCACGCTGGAGTCCGCAGCATTGCGCGATACGGTGCAGTTGATGAACTTCGACTGCCCCTGGAACAGATGCACGCCGCCGCCCTGGATCTTGGCGCGGTTGCCGTAGACCAGGCAGTTCACAAACCGGTTGGAACTCGCCGCCTGCGTGATATACACGCCGCCGCCGGCGGCGCCGGCGGAACCGGTGGCGTTGGTAATCGTGTTGTACGCAAACACGCAGTTGGAATAGGAGGATAGCGCCGCATACAAATGCGCACCGCCGCCGTTGCCGGTATTGGTGCCGGCCAGCGCATTGCTGACGATCCAGCAGCCGACAATCGTGCCGGCCGAGTTGTCCCGGATGCCCCCGCCGTAGATGAAGATGGTGTCGTTGGTGATCGCGTTCTGGACGATGGTGCAGTCGGCGACCGTGGGGCTACCGCTCAAGAACAGCCCGCCGCCCTGCTCGCCCGCGCGATTGCCCTGCACCAGGGTGCGGACCAACCGCCCGTCCAGAAGATGGGCGCCGCCGCCCCGCCCGTTGTTGGCCGGGGCGGCATTCCCGACCAGGCTGCTGTCCGTGCCCACGCCGCCGCCGGCCAGGAGACGCACGCCGCCGCCGTTCAGGCCGGTGTTTCCGGTGATGATGCAGTTCGACACGACGCCGATGCCCGCACACAACACGCCCCCGCTATCGCTCGCGGCGTAGCCATTGGTCACGGTCACGGCCGCCAGCACGGAGGTTGCCGTCCCGCTGTTCAGGTAGAACCCGCGGACGGTCGCGCTGCCGTTCACGATCACGTCGCGCGGATCGCCGCTGGCGCCGCGGCAGGTCACGCTGGTCGTGACGACAATCTGGGCGGTGATGGAATAGACGCCATTCGAGATCAGCACCGTATTGTCGGCGCTCTTGTTGGCTTGCGCCACGGCGTTGCTGATCGTGGCGTAGGGTTTGTCCCAACTCAGCCCGCGCCCGTCGTCGGCGTTGTCCACGCCGTTGGTGGCCACGTAGTAGGTCGTCGCCCCTGGCGCCGTCAGCGCCAGCGTTGCCGCGATCCCGACCGCCAGAACCATGAGTTTCATGATGCGCCTCCTGTTGGCATGATGCGTATCGGCCATTTGGCAGGACCTTATCCGCCGCGCGGGGCGTGCCCGCCGCGGCGAGGCATGCGGCCTACACCAGGGTTCCCGTGCAGGCCGGTGGATCCGCCCGCGACGGCGGAATGAAAGGGAATCGCCCGGCGGGGCCGGGCTCCTACAGGCGGGGGTCTCGATTCCAAGTGTGGGAGCCGGGCCCCCGCCCGGCGATACGCGGGTGTTGGGCAAGACCCGCGCCCGACGGGCTCTTGTCCGGCTGTCCGCCAGGCAACGACCGGCGCGCACTCCACCAGCCGCACGGGCAGAATCTCCTGCCGGACATCCAGCGTCCGGGTTTCGATCTGCCGCAGCAGCAGCGCCGCCGCTCGCCGGCCGATCTCCTCGTTCGGGCTTTCGACATAGGCGGCTGGCAGCCCGCTGCGCGACAAGACCTGGCCATCGTCGCCAAACCCGACGACGTAGGGCGGGCAGCCGCGCCGCGCCGCCGCCCGGCGCCATGCCTCGAGTGCCAGGCGCGCCAGCTTTTCCGGCAACTGCAGGACGATGCCGTCCGGCCGCAAATGGGCAAAGACCTCGCGCATCCCCCGGCGCGCCGCCTCGACCTCGACGGGCAGGAGCACCAGCGCCTGCACGGCGCCCGCCGGGGCGCCGGCCGCCAGCGCCGCGCGGATACCCGCACAACGCTGGCGCACCGTCGGGTGGCGGGTGAGCGTCAGGAAGACGATCCGGCGGCAGCCGCGCGCCAGCAGCCAGCCCGCCGCCAGCCGGCCTCCGGCCGGCTTGTCGGAGTCCACGAACGAAACGGCGGAGTCCTTCGGCGAGCGGCCCAGCAGCGCGAACGGCACGCGGCGCCGCGCCAGCTCGCGGGTCTCGGATTTCAGGCGGGTGTTGCAGGCCGTCACCAGCAGCCCGTCCACCCGGGCGGAATCGAGCACCTCGCCCAGCGTGCGGTCGTGCTTCATGCGCAGCACGAGGTCCACCCCGCGGCGGCGCAGTTCGCGCTCGACGCCCCGCAGCATCGCCCCGTAATAGGGGTCCCGCAGAAAAAACGCCTCCTCCCGCGCCCGGCCCAGCACCATGATCGCGGCCGCCGCCGGCCGGGCATCCGGCGGTTGGCGCACGAACGTGCCCCGCCCGTGCTGGCGGTCCACCAGCCCGCGCTGCGCGAGCACGGCGAGCGCGTGGCGCAAGGTCATGTGCGAGACGCCGAACGACCGCGCCAGCGCGCGCTCGGCCGGCAGGCTCGCGCCCGGCTGCCTGCGGCCGCGGCGGATGTCATGCTCGATGTCGGCGGCGATCCGCAGGTAGTCCGGACAGCTCCGCATCTCGCGGGGTTGAATCATGGCGCGCCCCCACACCGCTTCCACCAGGCCGTCAGTATAGGTGTTCTATAACAATCGGTCAAGGCCATATCACGGAAATGTGGGGGCGTGCCGGCGATCAGGAACTCAGCCGGCCGTGCGGCGCCCCGCCGCGCGGGCCGGTGCGGGCGGCCGTCACACGCCGGCGGGACAAGGCGGTCCCGTCCGACCCGCGATGCCCGGCATGGGTAGGGCCGCACAGCCTGTGCGGCCGCAGGGCTCAGTGGGCGAGTTCAGGGGACAGGGCCGCGGCGGCGGGCGGCGTCCAGGCGCCGGCGGGCAGTTGCCAGCCGCCGCCGAGGGCGCGGTAGAGCCGGACGACCACGATCGCCAGGTCGCGCCGCGCCTCGGCCTCGGCGTTTTCGGCGGGGAACAGGCGCTGCTGGGCCTCGAGCACCTCGTAGTAGCTGGACTTGCCCAGTTCGTAGCGGCGCAGCGACAGCTGCACGGCCTCGCGCAGCGCGGCGGCCTCGGCCGCGCGCTGAACGCAGACCTCGGCCAGGCGCTGCCGCGCGGCGAGCGCCGTGGCGACCTCCGCCAGCGCCCGCAGCACGGTCTCGCGATAGGCGGCGACGGCCTCGTCCCACTGCGCCTTCCGGGCGCGGTAGACGCGGGAAAGGCGCCCGCCCTGGAACAGCGGGCCGGCGGCCGCGGCGGCCGCGTTCCAGATCATGGCGTCGCCCCGCAGCACCTCGTTCAGTTCCGGGCTCTGCGCCCCGAACAGGCCGGTCAGCCGGAAGGCGGGCAGGAAATCGGCGGCCGCCGCGCCGACCCGGGCGGCGGCGCTCATGGCGGCGGCTTCCGCCCGGCGGACGTCCGGCCGGCGCTCGAGCAACTGCGCCGGCAGCCCGGCGGGAATCTCCGGCGCCGCCGGCGCCGTATCCCGCGGCGCGCCGCGCGGGATCGGCCCCGGCGGCCTCCCGAGCAGCACCGCCAGCCGGTTCTCCTGGTCGGCGATCCCGAGTTCGACTTCGGCCAGCGCCGCGCGGGCTTCGGCCAGGTTGGCCGTGGCGCGCACGACCGCCAGGCGCGGCTCGACGCCGTTCTCGTAGCGCCGGGTAAACAGCTCGAGGGTGGTGGTGTAGGAGGCGGCGGTCTGGCGGGCGATGGCGCGCCGGCGGTCGAGCGCCAGCAGTCCGAAATAAGCTTCGGCCACGTCGCCGACGAGCGTCAGCAGCACGCCGCGCCGGGATTCCTCCGCGGCGAGCAGCTCGGCGCGGGCGGCCTCCGTGCCGCGCCGGATGCGGCCCCAGAGATCGAGCTCCCAGCTCGCGCCGAGCGAGCCGCCGAACTGGTTGGCCGTCACCGGCCCGGTCTGCAGGGGGTTGGCGCGCTGGCGGCCGGCGCCCAGGGTGTAGCCGAGCTGGGGATAATAATCCGCCCGCGCCACGCCGAGCAGCGCCTGGTATTGCGCCACGCGGGCGGCGGCGGCGCGCAGTGAACCATTGCTGCTAACGGCCTCGGCCACCAGCCGCTGCAGGGCGGTGTCCCGGAAGACCGCCCACCAGGGCAGGTCGGCCAGCGAGGCGGCCTCGGCCGGGGCGACCTGGTCGCGATAAGCCGCCGGCAACTCGAGCGCCGGCCGCCGGTAATCCGGGCCCATCACGCAGCCGCCCACCAGCGCCAGCAGCCCGGCCAGGACCGCGACGCCGGCGCCGCGCGGCGCCGGCGACGGGTCCCGCGGCCGATGAGGACATCGGCCGCCACCTGGCATCGGGCGCCTCGCGCGGCGGGTCATGGCGGCGCCTCCGGGCCGGGCGCGGGCGCCGGAGGCCGCGGCGCGCCGCCGCGGCGCGCCAGGCGCTCGACGACGGTGAAACAGACCGGGATAAAGAAAATGCCAACGAGGCTGGCGGCCAGCATGCCCCCGAGCACGGCGGTGCCGAGGATGCGGCGGGCGCTGGCGCCGGCCCCCTCGGCGATCGCCAGCGGGATCACGCCGAGCATGAAGGCGAAGGCGGTCATCAGGATCGGGCGCAGCCGCAGGCGGGCGGCGGCCAGGGCGGCTTCGGCGGGGCTCCGGCCCTGCTGGCGCTCGCTCTTGGCGAACTCGACGATCAGGATGGCGTTCTTGGCGGCCAGGCCGATCAGCATCACCAGGCCGATCTGGGCATAGACGTTGTTGTCCAGGCGGCGCGCGCCGAGCGCCAGGAACGCGCCGCAGACCGCCACCGGCGTGCCGAGCAGGACGCTGAACGGCAGGCTCCAGCTCTCGTACTGCGCCGCCAGGATCAGGAATACCACCAGCAGCGAGAGGCCAAAGATCGCCGCCGGCGACACGCCGGTTTGCGCGATCTTCTCCTGGAACGACATCCCGGAAAAATCGTAGCCCATGCCCGCCGGCATGGTCGCGGCAAAAACCTCCTCCAGCGCGCGCATGCCCTGGCGCGAGGAATAGCCCGGGGCCAGCGTGCCGATAATCTGGGCGGCGCGGTAGGCGTTGAACCGCAGCGTGAACTCCGGGCCGTTGGTCGGCGTCATCGTCACCAGCGCCGCCAGTGGGACGGGCTGGCCCTGGGCATTGAGGACGTGGAACCTCCCGACCTTGGCGGCCTCGTCGCGGAACTCGTCCTCGGCCTGCACGAACACCTGCCAGACCCGGCCGAACCGGTTGAAGTAGCCGACGAACGCCCCGCCCATGAAGGCCTGCAGCGTCTTGTAGACGCCGCCCAGGTCAACGCCCTGCTTGAGGACCTTGTCGCGGTCGACGTCGGCATACAACTGCGGCACGGCCGGCAGCAGCGTTGTCACCAGCGCGGCGAATTCCGGCCGCCGGCGGGCGGCCTCGAGAAAGGCGCGCGTGCGCTCGGCGAGAAACCCGAGGTCCCGCCCGGCGCGGTCCTGCAGCATGAAGGTCACGCCGCCCGAGGTGCCGACCCCCGGGATGGCCGGCGGCGCGAAGGCGAAGGCCACCGCCGCCGGCAGCCGTGCCAGCCGCCGGTTGAGCTGGCGCATGATGGCGGCGGCCGTCAGCCCCTGCCGGTCGCGCTCGGACCAGGGAGCGAGCGCCACGAAATAGAAGGCGCTGTAGGGGGTGCTGACCGCGCTGAGCATGCTGTAGCCGGCAATGGTGTTGTAGCCCGCCACGCCCGGCGTCTCGGCCAGCACGGCCTCGATCTGCCGGCAGACGGCGTCGGTGCGCTGCAGCGAGGCGGCATCCGGCAACTGCACGTTCATGAAAAAATAGCCCTGGTCTTCCTCGGGCAGGAACCCGCCCGGCAGCCGGGCGCCGGTCCACCCGGTCAGCGCCAGCATGCCGCCGAGCAGCAGCATCGCCACGAGCGCCTTGCGGATCAGGCGCGTGCAGCCGGCCAGGTAGCCGCCGGTGGCGCGCTCGAAGCCGCGGTTGAAGGCCGCAAAGAAAGCCGCCAGCCCGCGCCGCGCGGCGCCGGCCGTCGGGGGCGGCCGCGGGCGCAGCAGCAGGGCCGCCAGCGCCGGGCTGAGCGACAGGGCGTTGAAGGCCGAGATCACGACCGAGATGGCGATCGTCAGGGCAAACTGCTGGTAGAGCCGGCCGGTGATGCCCGGGATGAAGGCGGTCGGCACGAAGACCGCCGCCAGGATCAGGGCGATGGCGACCACCGGTCCGGCGACCTGCTCCATGGCCTTGAGGGTCGCCGCGCGCGGCGCCAGCCCGGCCTCGATTTGGCGCTCGACGGCCTCGACCACGACGATGGCGTCGTCCACCACCAGCCCGATCGCCAGCACCAGCCCGAACAGCGACAGCGTGTTGACCGAGAACCCCAGCAGCGGGAAGACCGCGAAGGCGCCCACCAGCGAGACCGGGACCGCCAGCAGCGGGATCAGCGTGGCGCGCCAGTTCTGCAGGAACAGGAACACCACCAGGATCACCAGCGCCAGGGCCTGGAAGAGCGTCTTGAGAATCTCGCGGATGCCCTCCGAGACCGCCAGGGTGGTGTCCAGCGACACGGCGTAGGCCAGGCCGGCCGGGAACTGCCCGGCGAACTCGGCCATCCGGCGCTTGGCCGCGCGCACGGCGGTCAGCGCGTTGGCGCCCGGCAACTGGTAGAGCGCGACGATCGCCGCCGGCCGGCCGTTGTAGCGGCCGCGGATGGCGTAGGTCTGCGCCCCCAGCTCCAGGCGCGCCACGTCGCGCAGCCGGATCACCGAGCCGTCCGGCTTGGCCCGCACGACGATCGCCCCGAACTCCTCCGCGGTCGCCAGCCGGCCCTGGGCGCGGACGGCCAAGGTCATCTGCTGGCCGGCGGGCGCCGGCTCGCCCCCGACCTGGCCGGCCGGGTTGACGGCGTTCTGCTTGCCGATGGCGTCGGCGATCTCGGCCACGGTCACGCCGAGCTTGGCGAGCGTGTCGGGGTTGACCCAGCAGCGCATGGCGTACTGGCCGGCGCCGAAGACCTGCACCTGGCCCACGCCCGGCACGCGCGCGAGCGGGTCGGCCAGGTTGATGTAGGCGTAGTTGGCCAGAAAGGTGGCGTCCAGGGTGGCGTCGGGGGAATAGAGCGAAAAGAGCACCAGCGGGCTGGCGGTGGCCTTGCGAATCTGCACGCCGAAGGTGCGGACGTCGGCCGGCAGTTGCGACTCGGCTTGCAGGTAGCGCATCTGCGCCAGGATCTGGTCGGTGTTGGGGTCGGTGGCGACGTCGAATGCGACCCGCAGGTTCATCGCCCCGGCGCCGGAGTTGACCGAGTACATGTAGAGCATGTTGTCCACGCCGCTCATCTGCTGCTCGATGGGCGTGGCCACGGATTCCTCGACGGTCTTGGCGTCAGCCCCGACGTAGGTGGCCGAGAGCAGAATCTCGGGCGGGGCGATGTCGGGGAACTGGGCGACCGGCAGGCGCAGCACCGCCACCGTCCCCAGGAGCACCAGGAGGATCGAGATGACGATCGCCACGATCGGGCGGTTGACGAAGAAGCGCGTCATGGCGCGGCCGGCGGGGCGGCCGCGGCCGGCCGCGGCGCGACGGTCATGCCGTCCCGCACTTTCTGGAGGCCCTCGACGACGACGCGGTCGCCGGGCGCCAGCCCGCCGGCGGCGATCCGGGCCGCGCCGGCGGCCGGCCCGAGGCGCACCGGCCGGAAACCAACGGTGTTGTTGGTCGCGACGACGGCCACCAGGGGGGTTCCCTGCATGTCCAGGACGGCGCGCTGCGGGACGAGCAGCGCCCCGCGCGCGACGTGGGTGCGCAGGCGCACCTTGGCGAACTGGCCGGGCCGCAGCAGGCGGTCGGGGTTGGGGAACGCCGCCTGCACCGTGATCGTCCCGGTGCGGACATCCACCTGGCGGTCAACGCCGAGCAGTGTGCCCGGCCGGGGGTACACGCTGCCGTCCGCCAGGATCAGCGCCAGGGCGTTGGTGTCCGCCGCCAGGCCGGAATCCGGGTCGCCCCG